>NZ_CP061317.1:416369-716369 GCF_018688355.1 Polynucleobacter sp. AP-Elch-400A-B2
CTGGTAAACCCAGCAGCTCAAGCAGCCCAAGCAGCCTCCAACCAAACACCGATCATTACGCTCACCCCAGAGATCGCAAGTGCGATTCGGGAGTTACAGCAACAAGCTAAACCCGTGAACGCGGCTCAAGCCAGTGCCTTAGAGCAGTTAAAGGGCTTAGTGAACCAAGCAGCTCAGGCAGCTCAGGCAGCCCCTCAGCAAGCACCTACCATCACACTGACCCAAGACCAGGTCAATGCGATTCGTGATCTGGCGCAGCAAAGCAATCTACCGTTAGCACCCCAATTGGCTAGCCTGGTAAACCCAGCAGCTCAAGCAGCCCAAGCAGCCTCCAACCAAACACCGATCATTACGCTCACCCCAGAGATCGCAAGTGCGATTCGGGAGTTACAGCAACAAGCTAAACCCGTGAACGCGGCTCAGGAAACGCCAAAAGAACCAACAGCAGAGCTTAATCTTGTTAATGCGGCTGTTACTCCAACTCAACCTGTAGTTGAAAAGCTCACCACGAAGACTCTTGCAGACAGCGGCATTCGAGCTGATAGTAAAAATGTTTCAGCTTTAAGCATTCAAAATTCTAAAAATTCTGAGAACACGCTCACCCCCTTGTTTGCAGGTCAGGCATCTAAAGAAAAGATCGGCGGTGATAATTTCATCCGTCCAGCACCGGAGTCCGATTATCAGATCAGCGAACAAGAAAAAGTGGCTGATTTAAGTGCCCAGGATGCCAATACTCTAAGCACTCCAAATAGCGGTCTGGCACGTTTAGACAATCAAACACCAGAAGCTATACAAAAGTTTCAAATCAAGCAAACAGAGACCTCCCTAGTGAGTGGTCCCTTACATAGCGAGATTATGAGTGCTGCTAAGTCGGGTGGCGGTCGCATCATGTTTGAGTTAACGCCGCCTGAGCAAGGCACGATTCGGATTGACTTACGCATCAATCAAAGTGGCCAGGCCCATCTGATAGTCGAAGGTGCCAGCGACGCTACAAAATCTCGCTTAGATCAGGGAGGCCAAAATCTGAAGCAAGAGTTTGCTCAAATGGGTTTAAATCTCTCGCTAGATCTAAGGCAGGGCAATCAGTCACAACAGACCTCAGGACAGTCCTTTGCCAATGCCCGTCAGGACTATTATGCTAAGCAGCAGAATGTTGATTCAACTCCTAAAACCATGACAAGCACTGGTTTTATAGGTTCAGGTCATAATAGGACTGCAAGCGGTACAGTGCATCTGTTCGCTTAATATCATGAAGAATAAAGGGAATAAGCATGGCTGATGAAGAACGCGTAGAGCCTACCTTAGATGTAAACGGCGGAATACCACCCCCACCTGTCGTAGAGCAAGTAGAGGTTGAAGAAGAAAAGCCTAAAAGCAAAAAGATGCTATTTTTGATCATTGGATTAATAGTAGTGCTGGCTGGAGCAGTTGGTGGCTATTTCTACATGCAACATAATGCTGAGCTCAAAAGACAGCAAGAGGCCGAAGATAAACGGCCTGAAAATATTCTGAAGAAGCAATTAATGGAGCGCAAAGATAATGCTGCTCCGATTTACATTGCCCTAGACGAAATGATCGTAAACCTCCCTGGCAGAGGGGGTGAGCATTACTTGCAGACTAAGATGGTCCTCAGGACAAACGATGGATCCACTGAAGATAAAATCAAGACTTTCATGCCCGTCATTAGAGATAAGATTATTACGGTTTTATCCTCTCGCCAAATGCAAGAGTTGGCTACTGTAGAAGGCAAAACAATGATGGCCCGTGAGGTCGCACTAGTCATTAATTCCATCATTGCGCCCCAACTAACTGCTATTTATATACTCCAGCAACAACCAGCAACAGCTGATATTCAAAATCTAGAGAGAATTGGCGCTGTGCCAAAAGAAACCTCTTCAGGTCAGAAGATTACTGGTGAGGCTGCTAGGGCTGCAGCAGAATTTTGGAATGTTACGGAGATGGATTTACCTGTTCAGGCCGTACTATTCAATACCTTTGTAATGCAGTAAAATAGTGGCTGTACAGTCCACTTAGGAAGATATGGCGACAGGAGCAATCAATGTCGAGATGAACATTGCCGCTGAAGACCAGCAGTCAATGTTCGACAAATCGAAGATTATTGCTCGTCGGCGCATGCCGACATTGGAGCTTATACACGAACGCTTTTGTCGGGCGGTACGTTTATCTCTGTTTAATATGATCCGCGCACCGATTGAGGTGCAGATGCATATGCCAAGTGTCAAAAGCTATGGGCAATTTGTGTCTGAATTTCCTGAGCGTACCAATATCAATATCGTAGGTATTCGCCCATTGCGTGGCGTAGGGTGCTGGATCGTCGATCCCGGAGTTGTCTATATCGCGATTGATAATATGTTTGGCGGTGAAGGTCGGTTGGCACCAAGGCTTGCATTGCGGGAATATACGCCGACGGAGTTGCGTATTATTCGTCGCCTAGTCGATGCACTGCTCAACGACTATGAGAAAGCTTGGAAAGCGGTCTATGAGATTAAGTTTGACTTCATGCGCCAAGAGACTAATTTTGGGTTTGCCAAAATAACTTCCCCTAGCGAGATGGTGCTGCATTCAAAATTTACTATTGAGATTAATGGCAGACCAGGTGACGTTGACCTCTGTATTCCATTCTGGGTAATGGAGCCAATCAAAGCAATCCTGTATAACAATATGCAAGGCTTTGCAAGTGAGCCAGATGAACATTGGACGAACTTATTAAACGACCAGGTTCATGAAGCCCCAGTCACTGCAGTAGCTGTATTGGCTCGTAAGCAGATGCTCTTGCGTGAAATTACCTCCTTATCAGTGGGGGATATCATTCCCATAGAAATTAATGATCCGGTTACTGTTTATGTGGACGGATTACCTGTGATCAAGGGGCAATATGGCGTCAAAGAAGGGCGTTATTCAGTTAAGGTGAGTACGATTCAGCACCCTGCAGAATTCCTCAAGAGTCCTCTAGAGAAGGCTCGCCTTGGACCAAGCATGATGCGAAGTGCTGAAAAAGGCGAGTTATATGAGCAACTTGCAGAAAATCCTCTAGCGCCTGCCGCAATGAGGGCTCCTGAACCCAATCAAAGAGATGTCTCAAACGATACAATGGACCAATTCGCGAATACACTTGAGCCCAATGAATCCATGGATCAAGCAGGCTCAGCACAAGAATAAAAGAGGATCAAAATGGCTGAAAACGATAATGATTTAGCAAAAACACTGACGAGCGCTGATGTTTCTGGATCCCTTCGCAAGGCGACATTTAACAACCTAGAAGATGGCGCTAAGGCTGGCGGGGACTTTAACGATATTGATTTAGTGATGGATGTACCAGTTCAAGTCACAGTCGAACTTGGTCGTGCCAAGATGCAAATTCGTAATCTATTGAATCTGACTTATGGATCAGTGATTGAGTTGGATATCTTGGCTGGAGAGCCTCTAGAAGTCGTGGTAAATGGTTGCCTAGTAGCTCAAGGAGAAGTAGTTATTGTCAATGATCGCTACGGTATTCGCTTGACTGATATTGTGACTCCCGCAGAGCGTTTGCGTAAAATTAATCGCTGATCTTAAATGGGCACCTCAGTTGGAGGCATGTTGCTTTTCTCGTTCATTTGGCTGGCTCTAGCAGCTGCACTTATTTGGGTTGTTGCTTATTTAGTTAAGCGTGACTCCGCAGTACGCGCAAGCAATCCCCATGTCATGATTTTGGCTCAACAGGCTTTAGGTCCAAGAGAGCGAGTGATCATTGTGAACGTTCTCAATCGTATCTTAGTCATTGGCCATACACCCACTCAAATTAATCTATTGACCGAACTAGACCCTGAAGATGTGGCCCATTTAAAGCCACAGCCTAGTAATGTTGATTTTGCAAAGCAGTTAAGACAGTTGGTCAAGAGGAATATCGGTTGAAAAATAGAATCACCTTCCTCATGAGCGGAGTGATAGGGCTTTTGGGACTGTTCCCATTAATAGCATGGGGTCAGACTCTACCCCTCGTAACGGCTAAGCAGGCTGGTAGTGGCACGCTATATTCCGTTCCAGTTGAAACGGTGTTAGCTATTACCGCGCTCAGTTTTTTGCCAGCCGCTCTAGTACTAATGACCAGCTTTACGAGAATCATCATTGTATTTTCTTTATTACGTCAGGCTTTGGGTTTAACGACGATGCCGCCCAATATTGTTTTAATTGGGCTCTCGCTATTTCTGACTTTATTTATTATGAATCCTGTCTTTGATTCGATTTATAAAACTGCATATCAGCCTTACTCAGCAGGAAAGATGGGATTTCCTCAAGCAGTTGAGGTTGGTGCAAAGCCCTTAAAAGAGTTTATGTTGAAGCAAACTCGTAAAGATGATTTAAATTTATTCGTGAAGATGTATGGCAAAGAAATCCAAGCGCGTGAAGATGTTCCGTTTACTGTCTTAATTCCAGCATTTGCGATTTCAGAAATTAAAACGGGATTTTTAATTGGCTTTGTAATTTTTCTACCATTTTTGGTGATAGATTTTGCAGTAGCCAGCATCCTGACTTCACTCGGTATGGTGATGGTTTCGCCGATGATGTTTTCCTTGCCGATCAAATTAATTGTGTTTACCTTGGCAGATGGATGGGCCTTGCTCTCGACCTCATTAGTACAAAGTTACATTAATTAATTACCATGGAGAGCGGAGTCATTCTCGATTTGGTATATCAGGCATTGAGGATGGCAGCGGTGTTAGCGGGACCTGTATTAATGGCATTACTGGTAGTTGGTTTAATTATTGGCATTTTGCAAGCAGCCACCTCTGTTAATGAATCTACCGTTGCATTCGTTCCAAAACTCATTGTGTTTGCTGCTGTCATTGTCATCATCGGGCCGGTTAGTCTATCTTTATTTACAGACTACATTAAAGAACTGTTTGCCCGCATACCAGGTTTAGTGAATTAATTTATGTTGACCATTACCGGTCTACAAATTGAGCAATACATGGCAATATTTATGTTTGCCTCACTAAGAGTTTTTGGGCTATTTCTCACTGCCCCGATGTTTGCTATGCGAACTGTACCGATGCAATTTCGTTTATTTATTGCTTTGGCATTTGGTATTTATCTCATGCCGGTACTGGGGACCGATAAAATTCCTTACCCAGGTGAAATTACTTTTTTTGCTTCTGCAATTGAGTTGGCGATTGGCGCCTTCATTGGCTTTGTGGTGCGTGTAGCATTTATGGTTTTTGACATTGCTGCAGAGGTACTTTCTTTTTTATCGGGCTTTAGTTTTGCCTCTTCGAGCTTTCGGGATCCCACTTTAGATTCTGGCCTAGTATCCCAATTTATAGCTTTAACAGTATTGGCGCTGGTATTTTCTCTGAATATTCACTTAGTCTTAATTGATTTAGTGTTGACCAGCTTTAAAACGGTACCATTAGGGGTGTGGCCTCAATCCTGGACATCCAAAGGATTGGTCGATTTATTTTCCGCTTCATTTCGTTTGGGCTTAGTGCTATCAATGCCAGTGTTACTGGTTTACACGATGTTTAATTTAACGCAAGCATTTTTGGGAAGAACTAGTCCACAGATGAATTTATTTTCAATTGGTTTTGCGGTCAGCATACCCCTCGCGTTTATAGTTATCTTTATGATTCTTCCTGACTTGCAAATGATTTTGGAGCGCTCGCTTGAGAACCCTTTACAGCTTATTCGACAAGGTGTGGAGCTGCCTAATGCACAATAAGCTCAATATGAAATCCCTGATGCATTTTGCAGGCGGTACTTTATTTATTATTGCTAGCTTTTCTGCTGGGGGTCAGAGCATTGATGTATCTGATCAATCAACATTTCAAACAGGCTCAGTCGAAATAGTCATTACTCCAAAAGAGCAGATCGCCATACAGCAGAATTCGCTAAATCAATCCCTCGATTCTTTGGATGATTGCGATAGAAAATTTCCTTTTCCAGTGACCGCAGAGAAGAGCGACCCATATAGTGACAGGGGCGCTGATATCTGTAAGAAGCTAAAAATTCGTGGGCAGCGCATGCAATGTGAAGTAGATGCTTTATTAGAAGAAAAGCCTGCATCCAATACAACAGGTGCCAAAATTGAGCTAGCTGCTTGGTCTCGTTGCAATAGCAAGGTGGCTAATTTGCTAATTGAGGGCTACTATCTGCCTGCTAGCGAAATTGAAAGAAGATTACAAATTTGTAGCTCAAACTATTATGCTGATCCTGGTAAGCTCCCAAGGCTCGGATGGTATCAACGCTTTTTAAAGTGGTATACCAGCAATGATTTGACTCCACCGCCAACCGATGCGGCCCTTGAGGTGGCATTAAAACAATCAACACCGCTAGATAGCCGACAAGATAGTGCTGGCTTAATGAAGTGTGAGTGGATGTTTAATATTAGCCGTACCCCTCAGGTAGATCTCTTGCCAAGCTCTAGCAATAGTAATATTGAGACTAAACCCACCCCAAAGGCCCCGGCTAAAAAGCCTGCCAAGAAGTAAGCCCCTTTTTTATTGACTGCAGGCCAAATAGCCTTTTTGTGACTTAAATGGCCAAAGTAGGGCCATTTAAGTCCTTTAAGGCCGACCATTAAGGTCATCAATGGGGTCGCTGAAAATATATTTATCCATTTTTCTTAAACGAAATGGCAAATGTTTCCGTAAGCGGACTCATGATGAATAGAATCTTCAACCCTATCGCTATGGCAACATCTGCCATCCTCCTGTTATTGCTTGGTCAGCCAGTAATGGGGTCTGACCACGCTCCGGTAGCTGCCCCTGCGGAAAAGCCAGCTGATAAAGCCAAGGTGACAGTGTCCCCAGGCCCATCCAGTGATGAAGAGATGAGCAAGGCTCTGACTAATAAAATTAGCAAGGGATCTGGCGATATCGTGATTCGTAGCAGTGATCTGTCTGTTGCAGGCAATGCGCCGCTCTCTACAGAAGCCAAACCTAAACCCGCAGTGAAAGCCTCAGCCAAGACTTCGGAAAAAGAAACACATGCACCTCATTGGTCGTATTTTGATGGACCTGGCGGTCCAGATGACTGGGGTAATTTAAGTAAAGATAACTTGGCCTGCCTGAAGGGTAAGACCCAATCACCGATCAATATCAATATTGATCGAGCAGTCAAAGCAGAATTGAACCCTCTCGAATTTATGTATAGAGCTTCACCTTTATCCATTGTCGATAATGGACATACCATCATGGTGAACTACGGCGAGGGTAGCAATTTGATGGTCGATGGTAGGCAATATCGATTGATTCAATTCCACTTTCACAAGCCTAGTGAAGAAGCGATTAATGGTGAGCGTACCGACATGGTGGCGCACTTGGTTCATCAACATTACGACGGCAGCTTAGCAGTTGTTGCCGTTTTAATGAGTACCATAAAACCAGCGGCACTGAAAAAATATTGGTGGGGTGACGATTCAGGGCAAGAGAACGCTTTAATTAATACCCTCTGGAATAAGGTTCCACTAGTCAAAGGCAAGACTGAGAATCCTGGGGTCATGATTGACATCAATCAAATGTTGCCAGCGGACAAAAGCTATTTCACTTATATGGGATCTTTGACAACGCCACCGTGTAGTGAAAACGTGCTGTGGCTGGTTCTAAAAAATCCTATTTATGTAAGTGAGGCACAAGTAAAGAATTTTGACCGTATGTACCCTATGAATGCGCGACCGTTGCAGCCTAAAGGTGATCGTCTGGTTAAAGAAACTAAAGATCGTTAATTTAGTTACTCGCTAATAGCTAAATAGACAAAGAGCCCATCAATGCGCCCTAATAATCAAAAATCTGTAAAAGCGGGGGGCAACTTAAGCTTAGTTTCTGGTCACACTCAGGCTGCTGAGCAAATGGATCAGACTCAAGATTTGTTTGAGCAAGGGATTGTTTGTCATCGTACCGGTAAGCTCAAAGAGGCTCAAGATTTATATGAGCAAACATTATTAGCTCAACCTGATCACGTTGATGCAATGCATTTACTGGGTTTGATTGCTTATGAAACGGCTAATTTTGACCTTGCAGAACATTTGATGCAAGGAGCGATCACGCTCAATCCCAATAACTCTTCTTATCATTCGAATTTAGGGAATGTCTTAAAAGCAAAGCAAAAATATGATGCTGCTATTGTTAGTTACGATAGTGCAATTCAATTAACACCAAACTCTACCTATACGTATTACAACCGTGGTAATACCCTGCATATCCAGAAGAAACTAGAAGATGCAGTAGCCAGTTTTGACCGAGCGATTGCGCTCTCTTCCGATTTTGCAGAAGCCTATAACAATCGTGGTAATGCTTTAAAAGATCTCAAGAAATTTGATGAGGCAATTGGAAGTTATATTGCGGCTATTCAAATTAAGCCAGAATATGCCGAAGCCTATAACAATCTTGGCAACGCTTTAAAAGATCTCAAGAAATTTGATGAGGCGATTGGTAGTTACTCCACGGCTATACAAATCAAACCAGACTATGCCGAAGCCTATAACAATCTTGGCAATGCCTTAAAAGAGCAAAGGCAAATCGATAAAGCAATCCAAAGCTATAGTCGGGCAATTGATTTAAAGCCTGATTGTTTTGAGGCATTTAATAATCGGGGCAATGGCTTAAAAGAATTACAGCAATTAAGAGGTGCTATCGCAAGCTATGACAAAGCCATTGAAATCAACCCTAATTTTGCAGAAGCCTATTGGAATAAGAGTTTAGCGTTATTGCTTGGTGGTGATTACATTAACGGCTGGAAATTTTACGAGTGGCGCTGGCAAAGAGATGTATTTGTTCCACTCAAGAGGGATTTCCCTCAACCTTTATGGCTTGGCACTCCCTCTTTATTAAATAAGTCAATCTTATTGTATGGAGAGCAAGGCTTTGGAGATACGATTCAGTTTATTCGTTATGCAAAGTTGGTGTCTGATTTAGGCGCAAAGGTGATTGTAGAAGTGCAAAAGCCTTTGATCGCCTTACTGGCAGATTTAGACGGTATTGCATTGGCTACTTACAAAGGTGAAAAACTGCCTGAGTTTGATTTCCAGTGCCCCCTCATGAGCTTGCCTTTTGCATTTAAAACCACTGTCGATACAATCCCCACGCGCAACCCTTATCTCTTTGGCGATATAGCTAAAGTGGCGCTTTGGGAAGCCAAGTTGGGACCTAAAATTAAGCCGCGTGTAGGGCTTGCTTGGAGTGGTAACCGCAGTCATAAAAATGACCACAATCGCAGTATCTCTTTAAAGCAGTTGTTGTTATATCTGCCAGATAATTGCCAATATATTAGTTTGCAAAAAGGCGCTACTTTTGACGATGGCAGAACACTTCAGGCTAATCCCCAAGTTTTGAACTTTGCTGATGATTTGCACGACTTTAGCGATACCGCTGCTTTGACTGAACTTTTAGATTGTGTGGTTACTGTAGATACGAGCGTGGCTCATTTGGCTGCCGCCTTGGGTAGGAAAACTTGGATACTTCTCCCCAATGATCCGGATTGGCGCTGGCTACTGAACAGAGAAGATAGCCCTTGGTACCCAACGGTCAAGTTATATCGACAGCCAGTTTCTGGCGATTGGTTCACTGTCTTTACGAAAGTTCGAGAGGATTTACTGGCTTTAAAGTGAGTAGCTGCTCACAAATTCTTGGCTCAGTATTCATTGGGCAGGCGCTAGAGGCCTAAAATCAATTAGTAGTAAATAAAAGGGCAGCTATTACCAACTGCCTTAATCAAAAACGGCAAAAATTGCCGTTTTTGATTATGACCCTCCATTTTTGACCTAAAACTTGTCTTTTTGGGTTAATGCAGGGTTCAATCAATACCACTTATCTGAAATTTCTGGCAATCCTTAAAACTGGCACGCTCTTTGCATATCTACACATGAGAATTTTCCCTCTGGTATGTCATTCCCAATTAGGGAGGAGTAGAAATGAACGTAGTGCCGCAATACGACCCATTGAGTTTTGGCGAAGCCGCGCTAAAGTTGCGCACCTTTCGCCAGCAAATTTTGGGTAATAACTTAGCAAACTCAGATACCCCTGGCTTTAAGGCTAGAGATATTCGCTTTGCTGACGTATTGAAGGCTCAGATGGAAGGCACTCTGCCGTCAATGGATGTTTCCATGGCGACAACCCATGCTGGACATATTGAAGGAAAAATTACAAAAGAAGACCCACGTTTACTGTATCGAGTGCCAAATCAGCCATCTAAAGATGGCAACACGGTCGATGGTGACGTTGAGCTTAGCGAATTTACCAAGAACTCAGTATTTACTGAGTCAGCATTAAGTCTATTAAGTAGTACATTGCGCTCGCGGATGTCTGCTATTACTGGTCAAGCATCATGAGTTTATTAGCCACCTTTAATATTGGCTCTTCGGCATTGACGGCGCAAGCGATGCGTCTGAATACTACCGCCTCAAATATTGCCAACGCAGAAAGTATGTCTGGTCCAGATGGCCGTCCATACCGCGCGCGGCAGGTTGAGTTTAGTGCGATTACTAGTCCCAATTCACCTGGCGCAGGTGTGGCTGTGAGCAAAATTGTTGAAAGTGATGCCCCACTGCGGATGGAATATCGCCCGGGACATCCAAAAGCCAATGCTGCAGGCTATGTAGAAATGCCCAATGTCAATCCAGTTGAAGAGATGGTCAATATGATTTCAGCATCTCGTTCGTATCAAATGAATGTTGAAGCCATGAATGTCACACGCCAACTGATGTTAAAGACTTTAGATTTAGGTCGTTAGAATTTTTTTGAAACAGATCAATAGATAAAGAGCAGAGAAAATGACAACAACCGGACCAATGAGCAATATTCCTGTCTACGATCCAACCGTAGCGGCTAGTTCTGCCACGAGTTCATCGAGTGGAACTTCTGCGGCAGATCAAACTCAGAACTTTTTAAAGCTATTAATAGCGCAGATCAAAAATCAGGATCCAATGTCACCGATGGATGCATCGACTATGACAGCGCAAATGTCTCAGCTCAATATGGTAACGAGTATGAGCAATATGAATACCTCCATGACAGCCATGCTCAATCAAATGCAAAGTGTGAATTTCATGAACCAAGCTTCACTCATTGGTCATAGTCCAGAGGTAGCCGGTAATAGCATTTCTTTTGATGGCACAAATTCAGTCGTCCTCGGTGCAAATGCAGCAAATCCTTTGACTGCAGTAATGGCAACGATTACGGATGCTAGTGGAAATATTGTTAACACCGCTAGCCTAGGTACTTTAGTGGCTGGAATGAAGAATTTTGCATGGGACGGCGTCGATGCGAGCGGTAATAAAGTGGCTGCAGGAAACTACAGCATAAGTATTAGCGGTACCAATACCGCAGGAGCAACAGAGTCACCAACAGTTTACGTAGCATCACCAGTGGCCGCTGTTAGTAAAGGCGCAAATGGCGATTCGCTACTAACTTTAGTAGATGGAAGACAGATTAACGCATCAACAATCCAGCAGTGGATCAATTAAATCAATTAAGAAAATAAGCTAAGGAGCAAAAAATGGGATATGGAATCGGATTAGCAGGTTTAGACTCAACAGCACAAGCTATTGACGTAGTCAGTAATGACATCGCAAACGCGCAAACCGTCGGATTTAAGTCCGCCCAGTTTGTCTTTGCTGATATGTACTTCAAAGCAAATGATGCACAGGCGAAAGATCGTATTGGTATGGGATCTCAGCAACAGGCTATCAGAAGAGATCAGTCCTATGGAACTCTGCAAACTACACAAAATCCACTGGATTTAGCTATTACTGGCCCAGGAATGTTTATGCTGGCAAAAAATGTAGTGGGAACCGTTCCAACCGAGAGTCCAAGTAAGTTTGAATATACCCGCAACGGTCAATTTGGTACTGATAGCCAAAACCGGATGGTCAATCAAAGTGGTTTATTAGTGGTAGGTTACCCAGCAGATACCGCCGGCAACATTATCTCTGGCGCAAAATCCACAATGGTACTAAGTCCAGAGCCGCTTCCATCGCAGCCAACGATCAATTCAAAAATAGATCTGAACTTAGATACAAGAAATCCTCCAATGGATATTCGTTTCGATCCAACTAACAGTACAACTTATAGCCAAGCAACATCGCAAACAATTTATGACCAAAATGGTAATGGGCATATTTTTAGTATGTACTATAAACGGGTTTCTTCACAACCCTTAACATTAACACTTCAAGGGACTGGTGCTTATTCCTATAGTCCTACGCAGCCAATCCCAGCTAATACTGATGAAGCAGTTCATCCATTGCAATATGACACTGATCACAGGCCAAAAAATGAGCAGTCAAGTTTTATTGCTAGCACCTATAAAGGTGAAGATGCCAAATATAAGGTGACTGCTGGTAAGAAAGTACTTATTGACTCTGTTAACAACCCAGCTAATATCGAAACAGTAAGTATTGTGGGAGCACAAAAAACTTTGACTGGTGGTGTTCTAGGTGACGTGGGTTCAACCTATGATTTAAGACTGGCAGATGGTACACATATTCCAATCAAACAAACTGTTAAGTATGTAGCACCTGTAACAGGTGTAACTGGTGTAACTGCTAACCCAAACGCTAATCCTCCGGTTGTCGGTGTAACGGCTGTAACTGCTGTAACAGAAGTTCTAGAGAAATTTGAGGCAACTACTGATCGATTTGAAGTCTACGCTACGATTGACGGCAATAAAGTTGGTCATAATCCAGACACAGGTATGGATGGCGATATGAGTTTCAGAAAGGTGAGCGATGGCTCATTAAATACTCAGCAAATGTCAATCGGCACTATGGCATTTTTAGGTGGTCAAAACATTGATACTCTAGCAACAGGCGCTGATGGAAAGCCTGCAAATTTTGCAACAACAAGCTTTAAGCTCAACGCATTAAGCGCTTCTCCAGTAGCTGCATATGGCCGTACTAACCAGAACGGTATTATGCAATTCACAGTTGCAAGTGATATCACCACAGCGTTAACTGCACCAACCCAAACTTATGCCAATTCTCAGGATGGCCATACTGTATCGAATCTTTCAGCCTATTCAATTGATAGTTCTGGTAAGTTAACGGCAACCTATGACAATGGTGTACAGGCAGTAAAGGGTCAGCTCATTTTGGCGCAATTTAATAACTTAGATGGTTTGATGCCAAATGGTAGTAATACTTTTGCAGCCACTGCTGCATCAGGGGATCCGATTTTAAGTGCCCCTGGAACTGGTCTATTAGGTCAAGTACGTTCAAAATCCTTAGAAGCTTCAAACGTAGACTTAACTGCAGAGTTGGTCCAATTGATGGTTTTACAAAGACAATATTCCGCTACTTCTCAGGCATTAAAACTGCAAGCAGCGACCATTGTTGATGATGCTATCAATATGAGCCGATAAGCAGTAAGTACTAATCTATGATTAACCGATACGCTTACACTTCAATGACAGGGGCAACAGCCGCAACGCAACAGTTGGCTGTTACTTCCAACAACCTAGCTAATGGTTTGACGCCAGGTTTCAGAGAGGTTATCAGCGCGTTTCGGGCTGTACCATTAAAGGGTGATGGTGAGCCCTTTACCGGTAATGGCGCAGATACTAGAGTATTTGCTGTTGAAACTACACCAGGCAGTAACTTTACCGGCGGACAAATACAAACCACATCCAATCCTTTAGATGTTGCAATTAAGGGCGATGGGTTTTTTGCAGTACGCCGACCAGATGGAAAAGAGGCTTATACGCGCGCTGGTAAATTCATGGTCAATGACCAAGGAATATTAAGCGTTGGTAAGGAAATACCGGTAGTAGGTGAGGGCGGTAGTATCACCATCCCAACTGGGTCAACTATGAATATTGCAGAAGACGGCTCAGTTTATACGCAAATTCCAGGAACACAGTACCTCAACCAAGTTGGGAGATTAAAGCTAGTCAACCCCAATACGAATAATTTAGTGCGTGGTGATGATGGCTTATTTGATCTACCAGGTGAGCAGGCAGCTGCTGATCAACGCGTTAAGGTAGTTCAGGGTGCTTATGAGTTAAGTAATGTGAACCCTACGATGGCAATGGTGCAGATGATTACTCAAAATCGACTATTCGATTTAAATACACGATCTATCACATTAGCTGATCAAAATTCTAGATCAGCGACAACGCTATTATCCCTATCACGTAGCTAATTAAAAGAAAGATAAAAAATGTTACGCTCACTATGGATTGCTAAAACGGGCATGGACGCCCAGCAGATGAATTTAGATACGATATCTAATAATCTAGCTAACGCGTCCACTACAGCATTTAAGCGAGTCCAGCCTTTATTTCAGGATTTGCTCTACACCACTATCCGCGCTTCTGGTTCTGCAGCTAATGCACAAAATCTTTTACCTACTGGTCTTCAAGTGGGATCAGGATCGGCAATTACTTCAACCGAAAGAAATAATCTACAAGGTACCTTGTATCAAACAGGTAATCAACTAGATATTGCGATTAACGGAAATGGCTTCTTTCAAATTGCATTAGCTGATGGAACTACTGCTTATACCCGTAATGGTCAATTTAGTAAAAGCGCTACTGGACAAATTGTGACCTCATCAGGGAATGTCGTTTCTCCGGGATTGACAGTTCCTATTAGCGCAACCTCTCTTACGATTAGCTTGACTGGTCAAGTCCAAGCTACTGACCAGGCTGGAAATGTAACGCAAGTGGGTCAATTGTCGATGGCCAACTTTATTAACCCAGCAGGATTAGTTGCTCTTGGTGGTGGAAACTATATTGCTTCGCCAGCCTCTGGCAATGCAACAAACGGTCTGCCTGGTCTCAATGGTATGGGTACGATGAATCAGTACTACATCGAGCAATCCAACGTGAACGTTGCTGAAGAGCTAGTTAATTTAATCGCAGCACAGCGCGCCTATGAAATTAATACCAGAGCAGTAACTGCTTCTGATCAAATTTTGCAACGCGTCAGCAATTTGGGGCAATAATGATTCAACTGGGTAGACTTTTTCGTTATGGCTTGGTAAGCGCAGTAAGCGTCATTTTGTTGGCCGCTTGCGCTAGTGCCGATCGACCTTCTTTATTGTCTACCCCAACGACTGCAAGACCACGCCCTATTCAGGAAACCTCTGCGAATATGGGTAGTTTGTATCCAGCTAATTCAGGCGGGCCTTATATAAATGCGGTGAGTCATAGACCACTGTTTGAGGATCGCCGCGCTAGAAACGTTGGCGACACTCTTACTGTACTGCTGAATGAAACAACGAGTGCAGCGAAAAACTCTGGCATGGCGGCAGCTCGCAAAGCAAACGGTACTTCAACTTTTGGTAACAATAGCCCAACATTTAATGGGGCAATGTTTAGTCTTGCTAACGCAGCCAATTTTTCAGGGACTGGAGATATTAAGAGTGAGGGTTCAGGCTCGAGTGCTGCAAGCAATACCTTTGCTGGAACAATTACAGTCACCGTTGTGGAGATTCTGTCCAACGGTAATTTAGTGGTTGCCGGTGAAAAGCAAGTTGCCGTTAGTAATGAAGAAGAAATTATTCGCTTTGGCGGTATTGTTAATCCGAACACCTTGGTCTTTAATCAGGTCTCATCACAACAAGTTGCAGACGCTCGTATTGAGTACCGTGGTCGCGGAGCGACAGATGATACTCAGGGAACTGGATGGTTTACACGTTTGATGCTAAAGCTGGCGCCATTCTGATGAAGAACAATCACTTCTTCTCCTGGTGCACCAAAGGCTTACTGGTTTTAGTAAGCCTAAGCTGTTTTAGTGGCATCTGCTTTGCTGATCGTATTAAGGATATTGCAGATACCGCAGGGCAAAGATCAAACCAGCTTGTGGGTTACGGCTTAGTGGTTGGTTTAGATGGTACGGGTGACCAAACAACCCAGACACCATTTACCTTACAAAGTGTGTTGCAAATGATTGGGGTATTAGGCGTTACTTTGCCATCCACCGGTAATCAAACTCAGCTACGTAATACAGCGGCAGTGATGGTGACTGCAGAATTCCCAGCGCTCTCTAGACCTGGTCAGCAGATAGACGTGACAGTTTCTTCTTTAGGAAATTCCACCAGCCTAAAGGGTGGTACTTTAGTAATGACGCCGCTTAAAGCTGCTGATGGTCAAGTGTATGCGCAAGCTCAAGGAAACGTTGTTATTGGAGGTTCACGAGCTGCAACGGGCGGCGCCGCAACTTCTGTTAACCATTTATCTGCAGGCAGAATTCCTTCTGGCGGTATTGTCGAAAGAGCAGTCCCAGCATTGCTGGTAGACGAGTTCGTACAATTGGATTTACGTCAGGCTGATTTTTCTTTAATGCAAAGAACGGCAGAGACCATTGGTCGTCGTTTTGGTGTTGGCACAGCGTTACCTATTGATGCTAGGTCACTGAATGTGCGCGTACCAACAGAGCCATTAAAAAGAACTGCATTTATGGCAGCATTGCAAGATCTGGACGTACCAATGGGTAGTCAACCAGCAAGAGTAATATTGAATTCTCGTACAGGCTCCGTGGTAATGAATCAAGCAGTGAGGCTTTCCCCTTCTGCTGTAGCGCACGGTAATTTAACGATTAAAATTCAACAGTCGCCAACTGTGAGTCAGCCATTACCGTTTAGTCGTGGACAGACCACTACCGCCACAGAAGATACTGCAACCATTAGTGATAGCGGTAAGGAAAATAGCCTCATTGCTGTTCCCGGCGGAGCCTCTTTGGATCAAGTAGTTAAGGCTCTCAATATGATGGGTGCCACACCACAAGACCTCATTTCTATTTTGCAATCTCTGAGAGCTGCTGGAGCATTGCGCGCAGAATTAGAGGTGATTTGATGGATGTTAATCAACTAACACCTTCAATTGATCCCAGTAGCGCCAGAATGCTTCAGGGTGTGACCATTAAGACTTCATCTTCTGCATCAACTAATGAAGCCAAATTAAAGCAGGCTGCACAGGGATTTGAGCGCACACTATTGAGGCAGATGCTCAGCTCGGCACGCAATACGAATTTAAACGGCATGGATGAACAAGGTAGCACTTCCAAGTCTTATCTAGAGATTATGGACGACCATGTAGCTGACCTTCTCTCTCAGGGGCAAGGCGTTGGGTTTGGGAAGCAAATGGCTGAACAGCTGATTGCCCAGTCCAATCGAGCAAAACTAAGTGGAATTCAAGAAGTAGCCGTAAAACCATTAAATACTCCTCGTTCAGCACCTGCTTCTGCAGAAAATTCACAAGCTTTGCAAAGACCAAATGGTTTTGAGAGTACTCCTACACTAAGGTAAATATATGGGCGTCTACTCCATCACTGATTCTGCAATGTCTGCCTTAAATATCGCGCAGGCGGGCATTCTTACAACTTCACAAAACGTGGCTGGTGCATCAGTTGATGGCTTCACACGTCGCACTGCAGATGCCACAATTAATGCGCTCGCACCCAATTCTTTGATGCTCAATGGCACGAGTTTTGCCGTTGAAGGTTTCACACGTCAATATTCTTCATTGCTAAATTCTCAGGTTTTGGGTCAGCAAGCTAAGTCAAGTTATTCAGACACTTTAGTGCAGTACACCCAAGGAATCGATACCTTGGTGGCGGATCAGTCTACAGGCTTAAATACTGCGATTAGTAATTTCTTTAATGCAGTAGGCACCTATGCAGCGGATCCCACTAGTAAACCGCAAGCCGCAGCGATTACAGCATCAGCTAATGAGGTAGCAAGACGCATTGTTGGGATGAGCAGCTTAACCTCACAAATTACGAGTGACGCTAAAAAAGGTTTGGCTGATACTGCTGCGCAGGTCAATACATTGCTACCTGAGTTAGCACAAATCAATGCTCAAATTATAAAAGGCACTACTGCCGGTAATTCCTACCCTTCAGCAGATCTATTGGATGAGCGAGATCGCTTGTTGTCGCAGCTACAAAAATTGGTAGGCGGACAATCCCTCATTAATGGTGATGGAACAGCTACCCATTTCATTGCTGGCATGCCCTTAGTTGATCGTACAGTAGCCAATAAGTTGGTCATGAATGGTGGGCAAGATATGCATACTGCAGTCTACTCATTAAAGAGCGGGTCAGATAACACAACTCTTACGAGCATTCAGCATTTAGATGGTGGTCAAGCAGGCGCGTTACTAGAATTAGTCAATACTTTTGTACCTAAAATTGACCAGCGATTAGATACGATTGCATTGGGTTTAGTATCTGCTGCCAATACGGCCAGTCAAACTGCAGACAATATCGGATTCCAGACCAATCCATTGCTAGCTATTTTTGGGTTTCAGGTAGGTTCTCAAAAATTACCTAGTCTAGAGGGAGATATCACTGCAGATATAAATAGTGTCGCAGATTCCTATGGGCAGTTGGTATCAGGGATTAATTCACAAGAAAATATTGATCGACTCTATAACTATCTAGCTGACTCAAGTAACAGCTTAACCGCATCCGGTTTTAAGGCCGCTAATTTTATTTCTCTGGCACCAACTGACACTGCCGCATATTTTGACGTGATGGGTAATTCGCTCATTACATCAGATGCAGCTAATACTTTACAAAAACAAAGTTCGATATTTATTGGTAGTAGCGCAAGTTTAGTCAGTGATGTCGGTGTTCAAGTAGCAACTTGGAAAAGCACCCAAAAAGCGGATACAGCAGTGATGGCTAATCTGAAAAGTCAAAAAGACTCTATTTCAGGAGTCAACCTCGATGAGGAAGCTGCAAACTTATTGAAGTATCAGCAGTTATATACGGCTTCGACTAAGGTATTGCAGACCGGCAATCAAATGTTTAATGCACTTCTATCAATCATGAATTGAGCATAGATTATGACTATCCGAATTAGTACCAATCAAGTATTAGACGCCGGCGTCGATTCTATGAATAATAATTTGGTCAATGCTACTGAATGGCAACAAAAAATTAATACTGGCAAAAATTACAGTAAGGCCTCAGATAGCATTTATGCTGTATCAAGAGGCGTAGAGCTGGATTTTGATACCTCTCGTTTGCAGATGTTCAAGAGTAATCAAGATATCGTTACGAGCATCCACAATAATGCTCAAACCCAGATGGATAGTATTTTGAACCAATTTACTACCCTAAAGCAGTTATTCGTACAGTCACAAAATACCGCTTTAAGCCCATCCAATTATGGTGCATTAAAAATTCAAGCAGAGTCAATCCGCGACACTATTGTGAGTCAAATGGCAGCCAAAGACGCTAGTGGTCATGCCATTTTTTCCGATGTAGTCAATCAAGTCCAAATAGAACCTAATGTAATGGTTGATTCTGGAGTTCAATTTAATTTGGCTTTTGGTATTGGTGGTTCAGCCAGCAATCCACAATCGTCAGAGCTATATACCAGCATCGATAGTTTTGTTAGCTACCTAGATGGGCGCGCTAATGGTGCTCAGGCTATATCTGGGGACGCAGCGGTGCTTTCAGCAAACTTAAATGCCTCTTATGAACAATTAATGACTGCCCAGCAAACGAGTGGGGCTATTTCTAGCCAGTTGGATGTTTCTAAAAGGGTTACTACCGCCATGGGTGCACAGTTTAAGGCTGCCTCCTCAGATCTCTTGGATACTGATATGGCTGCAGCAACAGCCGCTTATACTAAAGCCCAGACCTTATTGAACGCAGCTCAGGCGATGTTTGCTAAACTTCAGCAAAGTAACTTATTTTCCAAACTTTAAACTGAGTAAATAGAAGTATGAATATTCCATTAGGCTGGATTATTGCGATGGGTTGTGCCCTTGGGGGCTATGCCTTACATGGCGGCCATATCGCGGTTCTATGGCAGCCAACTGAGGTTTTGACCATTGTCGGCGCCGCCCTTGGCACGATGATTGCTTCGAATACCATCATCAATCTGAAAAAAACCTTAGGGGCCTTAGGAGGCGCTTTTAAGGGCGCTGGCGACCAAAAGAAAAAACACTTAGATTTGTTGTGCTTGATGTTTGAGATTTTGCAAAAAGTAAAACGCGATGGTTTGATGTCTTTAGAAGGCGATATCGAAGAACCTGAAGCAAGCCCATTGTTTGAGAGTTATCCAGATATTTTGAAGGATCACCACTTAGTTGATTTTATAACTGACTACTTGAGGATGATGCTTGGCGGCTCATTAGACCTCATTCAGATTGAAAGCTTGATGGAGCAAGAGCTAGATGTCCATCATCAAGAGAGTCATATTCCTGTGTCTTCGGTGACGATGGTGGGTGATGGCCTGCCTGCTTTTGGTATTGTGGCGGCGGTGATGGGTGTGGTCCACACCATGGGTTCCATTGGCCTGCCTCCAGCAGAGTTGGGTAAGCTCATTGGCGCTGCTCTTGTTGGTACCTTCTTGGGTATTTTGTTGGCCTACGCTTTTGTCCAGCCAGTCGCCAAGGTTCTAGAGCAGCAAGCTGAATCTGAAACAAGGGCTTTCATGGCAATTAAAGCGATTTTGCTTGCTAGCTTAAATAATTTTCCACCTGCAGCAGCCGTAGAATTTGGACGTAAAGTACTCTTTACATATCAGCGTCCAACATTTACTGAGCTCGATGAAGGTACCAAAGCTGCTAAAGGGAAGTAAGCACGATGGCTAAGTCCGACGCGCCAATTATTGTCGTAAAGCGCGTTAAAAAAGGCGGTCATGGTCACCATGGCGGCGCCTGGAAAATTGCTTACGCTGACTTCGTAACGGCGATGATGGCCTTCTTCCTGCTCATGTGGGTTTTAGGATCTACCACAGCGGGTGACTTGGCGGGTATCTCCTCCTACTTTCAAAATCCAATGCGTGTTTCCATGAGCGGCGGCCAAGGGTCTGGCGAGACTACCCGGATTATTAAGGGCGGTGGAGATAACATCTCAAAAGTTTCTGGGGTCGAAGCCAAAGCGGATGCCGATACTGAGCAGCGCCGCGTGAGCGATTCGTCGGTAACGGATGTTGAAAATGCCCGTAAAGACAGAACCAAAAATGAAGCGGTCAAATCAGATATTGAAAAAAGCGTTGAGGCTGATGCAGAGTTAAAAAATATCAAAGGACAACTCTTTATGGACATCACCTCAGAGGGTCTGCGTATTCAGGTGGTTGATGAAAAAGGTAAGCCGCTATTTAATAGTGGTGGTGTAGTACCTAGTGTGGCAGCACGTCGTTTATTGCGCGTGATTGGTAAGTCATTAAATGACAACACTGGCAAGATTCGCATTGAGGGCCATACTGACACTTCAAAATATGCCAATGGAGATGCAGGTTATACCAATTGGGAGCTTTCTAGCGAGCGCGCGAATGTGGCTCGCCGAGAAATGATTGCTGGGGGCCTGGCACCTTCCAATGTGGCGCAAGTGATCGGATTTGCAGATACGATTCCTTTAAATCCATCTGACTTGAGCGATCCCTTAAACCGACGCATCTCTATTACGCTCTTAAATAAAAAGCCGAAGAAAGAAGAGAAGCCAATCCAAAGACCGATTGAGAGACAGAAGGAGGAATTGCCAAAAGGGGCTCAAGATATTCCAGCCAACTTAAGAGCGCCTGCACAATTTTTATCCAAAGATAAACCGATAGCACCAGCGATGGATATCTCTAAACCAGACAAACCAGCTACAGGCAAGCCTGAGAGGTAAGGCCTTGTTACCACTCTTAAGAATTCTCCTTCTTGTTTTAATGATTGCGCCGGTACTAGGCAACGCCTCAGACCCAAAGTCTCATGAAGATGGTTCACATAAAAAAAGTAGTTCTGAGACCACCACTTCAAATGAGCCTTTTCTAGGACCTGCAAGCGAAGCAAAAAAACTATATAAACGTTACAAGCGTGCTTATGACAAAACGATCGTTGCGATTGCCTGTGTAAAGGATCCAAAATGCATTGACCCGGAAGACGAGGTGCTGCGTTACAGTAAGGATGCCTTAAGAATATTAGAAAAACTAGATGCCTTAGCGTCAGAAGGTGATGTGCAGGCAAATTACTATCGGGGCTTAATTGCCTTTGAGCGTATGAAGTACTACGATCGTCAAGCTGAAATCGTCACACATCCTGACTTTATTCTCACCAACACTGTTTTTCGGCGCTATGCCAAACAGCAATATGGATTGGCAGTAAAGTACTTTTCTGTGCCCGCTAAGATCAATAATCCCAGTGCCTGTGAGTATTTGGGTAATCTGTATTTAATTGCTATCGTAGGCAATCCGCAAAAAGAAAAAGCGGGGCTATACTTTTACAACGCTGCCAATGCCTATATTGAACAGGGCAATCAAATTGCTGCGGCGCGAATGTACAACGCCATGAAAGAAAATATCGATCCTGCAGACCCTAGAATTATTCAGATGTATGCAAAGTTGCATAATAAGGAACCTATTGCGACTTGGCGAAAGTTACCCAGTGATTTAGTGCAGGGTGCGCCAAAAAAGGCTGAGCAACATTGATACGCCATTGAGCGGAAAGTAACTGTTATGAATGAGAAAATTGAACCCTTAATACGCTTGGCTAAAAAGCTCTTGCTGTGGCTTATTCTGCCCCTAGTTTTGGTGGTTTTCGCCTTTATCTTAGGTGAGCAGTTTGAGGTTGGTCGTTTAGCAGCGATCGCTAGTTGTGAGGGTAGTATGAATACGAATGCTTGTGTCCGCTCCAAAGGTTATTTGTCATACGCCCCTCACTACCCCGATCTCACGCGCCGTTATTTCGGAGGTTTTGCCAGAATGATTGGTGGTGATCTAGGGGCGAGCTACTATGTAGCACCTCCTCCACCAGTCGCCGTGCCTAAGGCATCTGATGCGCCGGCAGATGAGGATGCTGATGAGCCTGAAGAGAAAAAGCCAGCACCATCGAATAAAAAGTAAAGTAAAAGTGATCAAAAAATTAATCACCCCCAGTCGGTATTAATATTGACTAGGGGTGATTCTTAATGGCTATGACTCAACTGAATTGGCGCACATGCGTGCAAATGTCAATCTTGACAGCGCTGACAAGCATATTGATGGCTTGTTCAGACTACCAAAATGCAAGATCGGCTTATGCAGCAGGCGACTACACTAAAGCTTATCAATTATTTCAAGCTCTAGCAGAGTCTGGCGATACCAAGGCTCAGTACGATTTATCCTTGATGTACATCCAAGGCATTGGCACCAAGAAAAATATTGAGAAAGGCTTGGTCTGGTTAAATCGTGCAGCAGAGAAGGGCAATATTGAGGCGATGCTCGAGTTGGGGGTCTTGTACCAAAAGATCGACAATTTGGATAATGCCCCGCAATTAGCGCTTCATTGGTTTGAAAAAGCAGCCATGGCTGGAAGTGCAGTAGGCCAATATAACTTGGCTCATATTTATATGGAGGGTGGGCAAATTGCGATAGATCTTCCAAAAGCGTATATTTGGATGTCCATATCTGACTCAACCGGTAATCCATTAGCCATGACAGAGCTTGCCAAGCTAAAAGCAGATTTAAGTACCCAAGAGCTCTTAGCTGCTGAAGAAAAAATCGCGCTTATCAAAAAGACCTTGCCCTAGCTAAATCCCAAGCCGAACTCGTACCAACTTCAATCTAATCCCCAAATCTATCCCCAAACTTTAGCCCAGATCGGTTCTGGGTAATAAAAGGTTCACAGGGTGTAAGCTTGAGCCATAGTTTGATTTTGGATGAGGTAATAGAGTGGCTGAAGGTGGAGATAACTCCCAAGAACGGGAACTAGAACCGAGTGAGCGGCGCATTCAGCGTGCCCGCGAACAAGGTCAATTACCCCAATCCCGTGATTTGGCGACTTTTGCCACCTTAGTGGTGGTAGTCATTTTTTTATCCGCAGTTGGCCCTCTGTTACTAAAGCAGATGGTCTCAATGACTCAAGCCATTTTTCAGTTTTCAGAGCCCGCCAAACTGATGGATCATGTTCAAGAGTGGGTGGGCGGTTCGTTCTTAGTTGTGCTGACCCTTCTGGCTTTGATTTTTGTACCGCTTTGGATTGTCGGTGTATTAGCACCTTTGTCTTTAGTGAGCTTTCGCGCCTATTTTGCCCCCCAGTTTAATTTGGGCAGGTTAGACATCATTGCCGGGCTAGGGCGGATGTTTTCGATTAATGCCTTAAGCGAGCTATTAAAGAACTTACTGAAAACTACCCTAATGCTGGGTGTCGGTATTGCCTATTTATCCGGTTTGTTTGTTTACATTCGGATGATTGTCAATCAGGGCTTTGATGCAGCGTTAGTGCAGACCTCCACTTTTATCCTCGATGGTTTTATGCTTTTGATGATGCCATTGCTATTAATTGCGGTTGGGGACTCCTGGCTTCAGTGGTTCAACTTTCGTAAGCAAATTCGGATGAGCCCTGAAGAGATGAAGCAGGAGATGAAGGAATCAGACGGCTCGCCCGAGATCAAACAGCGTTTGCGCCAAATGCAACGACAAATGTCCTCATCGCGAATGATGGCAGCCATTGAGCGGGCAGACGTAGTATTAGCCAACCCAGAGCATTACTCTGTTGCGCTGCGTTATGACATGGAAAAGATGGCAGCGCCGATTGTGGTGGCTAAAGGGGCGGACCAGATCGCTTTACGCATACAGGAGGTGGCTAAAGACTTTAATGTGCCCATCGCCCAAATTCCACCATTAGCGCGCTATTTATATAGTCAGCTAGAAATTGGGGAAACCATACCTTTACCGTTATTTGAGGCAATCGCCCAAATCTTGGCCTGGGCTTATGACACTAAGGAATCAGGCCTGGCAGGGGATGCTCCCCAAGTGGAGTTCATTCCTACCCAGCTTAAACCTAACAAGCCTTTGCTTTAATTAACCCAAGCCAGACTATGCGGGCATATTTCCTACAGCCCCACTTAGTTCATGACGCTTTTGGCAAAGGTAGCGCCAACATCCTCAGGGAAAAAGTACACCAGCATCAGTTCATTGCGGTTATTTAGGCTTCTGCCAATCTGAAAGGCAACTTGCCCACCCCCAAAAACATAACTTTTAGTCTTTCGAACTCCAGCGGCAAAGGCACTTTCTTGGCCCTCAGAGGGGCTGTAATCCATGCCGTATTTGATGGTCAGGCGCTCAATAATGGTATCTGCCACCTCTTTGTTATAGTAGCCCAACTCTTTTTTCATGAGCACCATACGGCCGACTTCGTTATAGATTAACCAAAGATCTTCTTCCTTTTCACCATTTTTGACCTTGCAGCTATAAGTGAGGTCATATTGGGTACATTTAAATTTCTCAACCGCATCTTGCCCGCTGGTATTAAAGGGAATGCCTGCATATTCTTCTATTGGCAGTTTGACTACTGCAGTATCTGGTAACCAAATCTCTGCTTTAGGAGCAGAATCATTATTGCCGCAGGCAAAGAGGGTGGCGCAGAGCGCTAAAACGGAAAGAGTCTGAATCCTGATCACGGTTATTTCTCAGTCTTAAGTGGTTGTTTGAGGCAGGGGGGCAGCTTACGGTTGGCTAATTAGGGGTTTAGGCATTAAAGGTTGGCATAAAACACTGCATTTATCTGTTATTAAAAGGTACTTTACCCTAGAATCCGTGCTCGATTTAAGGGTTTGAAGATATCCAGCGGCACATAGCGCATCAACAGACTTCTTCACTGTGAGGTGGCTACAGGAAAAATAGCTATATAACCCCTTCAAAGAGAGCTCTTCGCCTTGTTTTTGCTTATCCAAAACAATCAAGACAATCCCTAAGGGGATATTCGAATATTGGCCTTGGAGCTCTTTTTCTGGAAAAAAACGCCAAAGAGACTCTGCAGGCACTAAATAGGGGCTTGAGAAGACATATTTCATAGGTTTAGAGAAATAGAGTTAATTAAACTAGATTGTATATCTAATTTATAGATATAAAAAATTATAGTAAGCACACTAGCAATACTAGATAGATAGATAAAGCTAAACAAAATATTAAAAAAAGCCGAAACAATAAGTAGGAGACTAATTAAGGACCTAAAGAGTACACATCAAAACTGGTTTTGGTAAGAGATATGAAAGTTAGATATCTCAATAAAAGTGTAATTAAAGGTCCTACGAAAATATATAAAATATATACCTATATATTTTATATATTTTTACTAATCAGTTCAGAGTGTTTATCCGTTTAAGTAGGTAAGAAATTAATTAATAGGAGTACAAGATGACTTTAGCAATCAAAATCGGCGCAAGTGCACAGGTTTACGACAACTTATCATTGGCTAATTCAATGAGAGGCTATCAAAAGCTCTCAATCGTTGGAACTGGTGAGGAAATTAAAGCAGAGCTAACTTCTGGACGCCTCAGTAATGACATAGCGGCCAATGTGGGGTCTATTAAAGCGACAAATGATCTTAATTTGACTGCTGATGAAGTAACCCAGTACAAGGCTGCTCTTATTAAACTTGGTACTAAAAGTATTGTTTTGAACTCTGCTACAGACCATACTGCTATTGAAGGCAGTTATCTTGGCGTATCTAATTTCAACAGTCTTGATGCTGTCTACACAAAAATTAAATCGATCACTTTATCTGATCCAGCCACAAAACCAAAAATTGCTATAGAAAAATTGGCAACTGCTGTGAACTTGGGAGGGCTAGAGGCACTGACAGGGCAAAACTTTGATGTTTCTGGAAATGCGACAACAATTAAAGCAAACATGGATTCGTTGTTGAAAAACGTTTCTAGAATTAATAAAATTGTAATCGCGGATGGTGAGAGTGTTGAATTTACAGCTGCACAGCTTTCAGTGTTGGGCGATAAGCTGCAAAAAAATGCCGTAACTACTAAAGTAGTTCTAAATGATACTGCTGATAATATACTTACAACTGCATCTTTAAGTTTGATTAACAGACTTAACAATACCAACATCAACGCACCATCTACTAAAGCTACTGTAACAAGTGTATCTGGCAATGTAATTCTTGCTGATAAGAGTTTCAATACTGGCGATGCGGTTACTTACAATGGTGCTCAGTCGGCAAAGGATGGGGTTACCTACTATGCTAGAAAGATTGATGACACACATTTCTCTATCTATACAAGCTTTGCTCAGGCAGTTAATACAACAACCACTACTGGAATTGTAGACCCCACAGGTATAGCTTCTGCTGAAACTTTCATAAGCCAGGTAGGTAATTACCCGCTTAGAAATACTACATTAGATAGCGTCAAGGTAACAAAGGCAACATTAGCTCAAGCAGATCGACTAACTACTTTGACTGCGATTAAGAGCGGTGTTCCTAGTGACCCCGCAAATCCTGCAGTCGTTAATAGAGATTTATCAAATATCATCAGCTCTGTAGAGATTGCTGATACTGCGGCAAAACTGGACGCCGGTGGCGTGACAAAAACATCAACTGGAATAGCATATCTAGCTTCTGCTGGTACAGCAATTGCTTCATATACCGCTGGAATTGGTAGCTCTGCTGGCAAAATCACAATCTCTGGTAATGCTTTTACTACTGGACAAGCAGTTACCTACAGCAAGACAACCGGTGGACTTAATGAATTAGGTAATGGAGCAACCTACTTTGTTGGTTTAGACTCTGCTGATAATACTGGGAATAGCTTTTACTTATTTACTAGTAAAGCCGCTGCGCTTGCTGCTGACACATCTACTGCCATTCTTGCAAAAACTGGGGGTGCGCTAAATTTAAATGCAGGTCAAAATCCGATATTTGCAAACAATAAATTTGTCGCCTCAACAGCTGGTGTTATCAGTGTTTCTGGTGGCCATGGATACGACACAGGTGACGCTGTTACTTACAATACAGCTTCGGGCGGAATCAAGATTGCAGAATTAACCGATAGTAATACATACTATGTCGGTAAAATTACTGGATCAACTACACAGTTTGCGTTGTTTAATACAAAATCCGCTGCATTAACAGCAACTTTAACAAACGCTACAACTGCAGCTGAAAGTGGAGCAATAACATTTGCATATGGCCAAAGTGTAGGAGCTGCAGATGCACAATTTAATACCAGCAATTTGTTCAAGACAATGATCGCTACGAGCCAAATGAAAGACAATACTGGGTCTGTAGCAAGGGTAACAATTAAGGGTGATTCTAGTGCTATTACAGCACTAACTCTTGGTAGTATTGCTTCTAAAGCGCTAAATGGTAATTCAAATGCAATGGTGACCTATGCAGCCAAAGCAGTTGAAATAAGCAAAAACCTACAAGCATTAGTTGATAACACTACGGCTACTAAAAAATTGACTGAAATTGTTGTCACAGATGGCACTGTTTCAGGCAAGAAGGGTTTCTCTCTATCTAAGGTCGCCTACGATGCTTTGAAATTAATATTTAATGATGGTGTAGATCATGTAAATGGTAATGGCATTAGTGGAAATGGTACAAATAAGAACTACTCATTTACAGTGACAGCTGCTACAAATGGCTACACATTGAATCCTTCTGCCCTCCAGGGTGATGTGAATGTTTCATCATATGCAGTAACTGGTGTAACAGCATCCTATCTATTGACGGGTACTAACTTGGTCGATATGTTGAGCAACTCAAAGTTGAAGACAATAACAACAGAAGCTATTACTGATGCGCCTACGAGAGTTTCAATTACAAATCTATTGAATCAAATTGGTAGCGCAGCAGATAGAGCTAAGCTAAAGATAGCAATTGCTTAAGTAAGTTTGACTCTTAAAAACTCGTGATCTTTGATTAAGATCACGAGTTTTTTGATTTCTATCAATACTTCGATATATAAAAATAATTCTTAATTTTTATTAATAGTCATTGATGCAAATATTTGATGAGTCCACCTGGCTTGTAATAAAGGATCACTAAGTTGGATTTTTTTCAAGGAGATTTTCTTGAGACTTCAACGAT
Source organism: Polynucleobacter sp. AP-Elch-400A-B2 (assembly GCF_018688355.1). Taxonomy (NCBI): domain Bacteria; kingdom Pseudomonadati; phylum Pseudomonadota; class Betaproteobacteria; order Burkholderiales; family Burkholderiaceae; genus Polynucleobacter; species Polynucleobacter sp. AP-Elch-400A-B2. Next base: position 445,110 of record NZ_CP061317.1, read on the forward strand.
CGACTTTATACCTTTAAATTCACATGCTTCCCAAGATCGCCTAGCGGGACTGTGTTCTGAACCTGAAATTTAGTGCTAGTAGGTTTAAGTTCTACCCCTTTCATCTTCTCCATTTGCGATTGGGCACCACTTTTAGTGCGCATATCGTTTAAAGCAACGCCAGATGGAGCAAATTGGGATTGATGGGAGATTGAAGTGTTGATAGCAGCCATATGGATCCCTAAAAAATTAAGATATTGGCAAATTAGGAATTACTTTATACCGAAATATATTAGTAATTACTAACTTATTCTAAAATAAATATCATCGGAGCGGTAAATAGTTTTGGGGAAAAATATCTAGGCATTTGAAGAGATGTAACGCTCTATTGCTGCCTCATTAAATGAGTCTAGAACTCTAATGAATTGCTCATTTTTAGCCGTTAACTATCAGTAGGCACTCTAAATGTGTCATTGGGAACAAGATGACGATAAATTTAACGGGTACCTCACTAACTAGCCTCAACACAGCGCTTGCCGCAGGTAGCGGTATTGTAGTAAGTGGTGTTGCTGGTGACCTGACTGACGATGTATTGACTGCGCTTGAAACTAATCAATCCAAGATTGCCTCTCTATCGCTCACTACCGATGCGAACGTATCCCTAACAGGTTCGAAGGTGACGTCTTACAAAGATGTCATTCTCAAGCTCACTAGTGCCAAATTAGATGTTGCAGACACTGCTGCTGGAATAGGCGGCAGCAATTTTTCAAGTCTGGATGCGGTTTACTCAAAAATTCATGCAATCACGGTAAGCGATTCAGGTCCTGTGTCAGTTGCCTACAGTGTTTATAGCGCAAATTCAAATGAACAAGGTTTAGAGACCTTAATAGGATCTAGTAATAATCATGGCGTAGCAGTAACAAATTTCTCCGGAAATAGCGCAGCCTTAAGTACATTAATCAGTGATTCTGACGTAAAGACTATATCGATAAGCGACACTATTGCAAATTTGTCTTCCAATGCAACAGCAATTAATGGTAGCAGCAAGATTGCTTCAAGCTCTATTACGGTTACTGACACATTAGCAAACATTAATGCCAGTAGCGCTAAAACGTTGGTCGGAACAACGCTAGCAAGTAAAGTATCTTCCGTTACGATCAATATGGCTGCCGCAGATGTGACCTCTGCAAACCTGCAAACCATTTATGCATTACCGGATGCGATTAAATCCAAAGTCAACTTTAATATTACCGGTAGTGCGCCAAATTCAATTGCAGTAGCGATGTCTGCTGCGGATGTGACTACTGGCAATCTCGCGGTGATTAATGCTCTGCCAGATGCGTTTAAATCAAAAGTAAATATTAGCATCAGCGATAATATTGCTAACCTCACTGCAAGCTCAACATTAATCAATAGCAGCAGTAGGATTGGCTCTAATGCAATTACGGTCACAGATACATTGGCCAACATTAGTGCGAGCGCCGCTAAAACGCTGATTGGATCAACGCTAGCAAGTAAAGTTTCTTCAGTTGCCATAGCGATGGATGCCGCAGCTGTAACCTCTACAAATCTGCAAACCATTTTTTCTCTGCCAGAGACGATTAAATCAAAAGTCACTTTTAATATCACTGGTAATTCAACAGGTTCAATTCCGGTAGCGATGGCAGCTAGCGATGTAACTACGACTAACCTTGCCATAATTAATGCGCTGCCAGATGGGTTTAAAAGTAATCTGAGCATCACCATTACGGGAAGTGGTACAGACCTTGTCAGAAATGCTGCCAATATCACCGTATTAGGTAGTAAAGTCTCATCCATCACGGGCACTGCGGCCTCAATTGCAAACTTAACTTCTTTAAGTAGCCTCAAAAGTAAGTTCACATCGATCGGTATAGCAGACTTTGGTGCAAATCTAGTACAAACAACAAGTACAGATCACACCGCTCTAGGAGATGCAATCACGGCCTGGACGGCTGCAAAAATATCGAGTATCAAAATATCTGCAATACCATCATCTACAGCCCTGACATCCATTTTGACAACTGCATCAGCTAACAATAATAATATTTCAGTATCCGTTTCAGATACTGCAGCCAATCTCAATAAAGATCTAGCGGCAACCAATTCAGTCATTGGAACTAATGCCAGCAGTTTATTGTCGGTTGCGGTGACTGATGGTACGGCACTGAAAAAATCAGTGCTATATATGTCTAACACGCAATACACTGCGTTAAAAACCAAGTTATCTGGTCAGAATACTTTTATTTTGAGTGCAGTTGCCTATGCGAATTACAACACGGTAAAAAATGATACGAACGTCATGAAATATAGCATTGAGGATAGCTACACGCATCTTGCGTCAGTAGATTTATCAACATTGTTAAGTGACACTAATTTAATGGGTCTGAAGATAACAGGCGCAGCTGTTGCAGACGTGAGCACAATCAATTCACAATATTTGTCGTTAACTATAGGAAAATCTAAATTCAATGCAGTAACAGTAACAGATACAGCTGCTAATTTATTGGGAAATGCTACTATATTGGCGACCCTTCGAAATAATAATCTAGTGAAAAATATCTATGCAACAGGCGCAAGTATTGCCAACATTACAACCCTTAAATCAAACCCTAAAGTCAGTGGTATTACGGTTACTGATACGGATGCGAATTTTAAACTCGCGACTAATGCCTCTCTAGTCGCTTATTCAAGAATCACTGGTTTTTCTTTAACCGGAGTCGCTACTGCATCGCTAACTGGAACTGGTGTCAGTAATTATTTAACCAATAGCAAGATCACATCAATCGACATAGCGGACACTCTAACAAATATCAACGGGATTACCGATACTATTATGGGCAATGCAAAACTCAATCAAATTACTGCAAACTCAATACTGATTACCAATATTGCAGCCATGGCCATTAAGCCAAAGGTAACTTCAATCAATGTATCCGATTCGTGGACCAATATTAAGAATTATTTTGCTGATACCGGTGCCAATGGTGGCGGAACGCGAAATGATCAAAACACAAAAGTCAAATCATTTACTATTACTAGTTAATTCCTAGGCGAAAAATGAGTCTTGCAACCATTGAAATGCAGTGGCTAATTTCACTATGACAATCTAAAAAAAGCCTCTAAACTTTTTATTGGAGGAAATTTGTTTTTTTATGGGGGATTTTTAGGTTGATCTAGCTCAATTAATTGGGGTGGATATGGCTCCAAATCACTCTCTTAGTCTGCCATTTGCCCCAAAAAACCTGCTTTTTTAACCTAGTTCAAGGGCGTTGTGATATTGCCTGGGGCAGGGTTATTTAAGGCCTGACTCCCCATCCATGTCTTTTGCTCATCATATGGCTAAAATCACGTTTTTAATATCAAATTTGTAGTTTTTTAGTCATTTAGGAGGTAAATGAAACCCTTGATTTAGCCGTTATAAGTTCAATAGAACTATATTTTTAGGCATACAGTGACTTTATCAATAACTTCTAACGGAGTTAACTTATGGGATAGCAGTCACGTCTCCAAGCGCAGCACGTTGGAGATTGCGCAGCTAACTACCGACCAGGCTGCTCAGATCAGTTCGACTCAGATCGCCCCTTTCAAGGCGATCCAAATTCACGCCTTTACCAGCGCGAGCATGAATGCCTTAACGACAGATGCTTTTGCTGGGATTGATCCTTTTTCAGTAACAGGCATGACTACCAGTCAGCTGACAGGTTTATCAACCGCTAATGCAGGTGCTTTTACAACCACCCAAATTTCAAAATTAAACTCTGCGCAAATTGGTAAATTATCAGCAGCCGATATTAATGCACTGAGCACCGGCGCAATGGCGGCCATTTCTAAGACTGCCGCCAGAGGATTTACCACTACACAATTAGCCGGTTTATTGGCTACCAATGCTGGCGCAATGACAGCCTCACAAGTCGCTCAGCTCAACGCAGCCCAAATTGGCTCCTTATCTACCGCTGCTTTAAATGGGTTAACTACCACGGCCATCGCGGCCATTTCTACTACCGCCATTCGTGGTTTAACGACCGCGCAAATGACTGCCTTATCCGATACCAATGCTGGCGCCTTAACTAGCGCTCAAGTGGCTCAGTTAAACTCCGTGCAAATTGGCGCCTTGACTCCCACAGCATTAAACGCCTTTAACGTCGCTGACTTTGCAGCGATTCAAACAAAAGCGATGGCAGGGATTACTGGCACACAAGCAGCTGGAATATCTTCTACCAATATGGCAGCGCTGTCTTATCGGCAAATTAATGCCATGACCAGCGCCGGTATTAACGGCGTAACAGCCACTGCCTTTGCGGGGATTGATCCAAACGCAATCCAGGGTTTTAATGCCACTCATCTCAATACTTTAGTGACGACAAATGCTACGGCCCTCACAACAGCGCAAGCTGCTAAATTAAACGCCACGCAGTTGAGTCAATTGTCTGTCGGTGATCTAAATGCGATGACAACAAATGCGATTGCGAGCATTCAGACTGGAGCAATCAAGGGATTGACCACCACGCAATTGGGTAGTTTATCTGCTACTAATGCGGGGGCTTTGACTGCTGACCAACTTGCCCAGCTCAACGCAGTTCAAATTGGCGGCTTATCGACCACCGCCTTAAACGGCCTGACTCCAGCAGCAATATCAGCGATTTCGACAAATGCTATCCGCGGCTTAAGTACCGGACAGCTAACCGCTTTATCAACTGCCAATGCTGCTGCTTTAACAGGTCCCCAAGTGGCTCAGCTCAACTCAGCTCAAGTAGCTGCCTTGGTCAATCTCAATTCCCTGGGAGATGATGCGATAGCCGCCATTTCCTTAAATGCGATCGCTGGCATGAGTTCTACACAAGCAACCAGTATGTCTGCCGCAAATGCCGCCTCACTATCTGCTCGGCAAATCAATGCGTTTACTAGCACCAATCTAAATGCCCTAACTACCACCGCCTTTGCCGCGATTGAGCCAAGTGCAATTCAGGGTCTAAATACGGCGCAAATGACTGGCCTAACTACCGCCAATGCTACGGTCTTTACTGCCAATCAAGTGGCACAGCTCAACTCCACCCAAATTGGCGCCTTAAACAACGATGCATTAAATGTGTTGAGTACTGCGGCGATGGCAGCGATTTCAACGGCGGCTGTGCGTGGTTTCACTGCCGGTCAAATGACTGCCTTATCCGATACCAATGCTGGCGCTCTCGTGAGCGCTCAAGTAGCTCAGCTCAACTCAACCCAAATTGCCGCCCTCACTCCTACTGGGTTAAACTCCTTTAGCACCACAGCAATCGCGGCCATTTCCTTAAGTGCTATGGCTCATTTGACTACCGCACAGGCAACTGGATTATCTGACGCCAATGTTGCCGCGCTTTCTTATCAGCAAATTAATGCTATGAGTAGCGCAGATGTCAATGCCTTAACCACCACCGCTTTTGCTGCAATTGATCCAAATGCAATCCAAGGCTTAAATACTAGCCAGCTCACCAATTTAACAACTGCTAAAGCGACAGTCTTTACTGTCAATCAAGCGGCTAAATTAAACTATGTGCAAATTAGTAAATTACCTTTCGCTGATCTCAATGCGATGAACACTAACGCGATTGCGAGTATTCCGGTAGACGCCATGAGAGGATTGAGCGCCACGCAGTTAGCTGGTTTATCTACGACTAATGCAGGGGCTTTGACTGGCGCTCAAGTAGGGGCGCTGAACTATACCCAAATTGGCGCTCTGCCCTATGGCACATTAAACAGTCTGTCTGACGCAGCAATCGCGGCGATTACCCCCAGCGCCATCACGGGCCTTACCACTACTCAAGCAACCAACCTGACAGCAGGCAAAGCTGGAGCCCTGGTCGGTACTCAAATAGCTGCACTAAACTCAACTCAAATTGGCGCCTTCTCTACTACTGCATTAAATGGCCTGACTCCCGCTGCAATGGCAGCGATCTCTACCTCGGCTATTTCGGGTTTAACGACTGGACAACTGGGAGTTCTCTCTTCTGCTAATGCGGCAGCATTGACTCCTGAGCAGGTTGCTACGCTGAACTCCACCCAAGTGGGTGGCTTGTCGACTACAGCCTTAAATGCCCTGAGCCCAACTGCACTACCGTCGATTTCAACCTCGGCTATTACCGGTTTAACAACTGCACAACTCAATGCACTCTCTACTACTAGCGCTTCGGAACTAACTAGTCGGCAAGTGGGTTATTTGATTTCAAGTCAAATTAATGACTTAACTAATTTATCTTCTTTGAGTACAGAGGCAATCCAAGGAATTTCTACCTCGGCTATTCCGGGATTAAATACCACCCAACTAGGAGCATTCTTTACAGCACATGCTGAGTCTTTAACAGATAGCCAAGTTGCCCAGCTTAGCTCTACTCAAATTGGTCAATTAAGCTCTACAGCCTTAAATATTTTGATTCAAGAGTCAGGGTCAGCTATTACAGCAGCTGCAATGCATGGTGTAACAGATACGCAGGCTCCGAACATAGCAGCCCCTAGTGTCAGTACAATGTCAACTAGCCAAATTGCCCAGTTAACCACCACTGCCTTAAATCTATTGACTACAGAGGCAATGGCCGCAATTTCTCCATTTGCTATTTCTGGCTTAACTACTGGACAACTCGGAGCTCTCTCTGCTGCAAAAGCCACAGCATTGACTCCTGAACAGACTGCCAAACTTAGCTCGGCCCAAGTTGCTGGATTGTCTACTACTGCATTAAATGGCCTTACTCCAGAGGCCATAGCCGCAATTACCACTTCTGCTATTTCTGGTTTAACCACCACTCAACTCGCAGCTCTTTCTACTGCCAATGCAGCAGCGCTTACTAGAGAGCAGATTGCAACGTTTAGTTCAACGCAGATTCAGAGCCTTCCAAGTGCAGACATTAATACGTTTACGAATGAGGAGTTTGCCGCGATTACAACTAGTGCGATGGCAGGAATGACTCTTGCCCAAGTGACTGGTCTCGGTTCAACTAGAGCAAGAATGTTATCTGCTTACCAAATAGCGGCACTACCAGATGTGTCAACAGATTTTGTGAAAACTCAATTCAATACCTTATATCCTAACTTATATGCTTAAAAATTAATCTAGCACTTAATAAGTTGTCGAATGTTTCAACTCTTTTCGTAGTGAGTTCATGCTCTAAGAGCCGAAGAGTCTTTTCTTTGCGAATGAACTCTAAATCTAAACTGCGTTGAATATTAACTTTAGCTAAGTAGGCCCAAAAGATACCGCTTTATGCTTTTAAGTTGATAGAGCCAGGTGACCCCATCTGGCGCGGTGTGCTTGCGGTCATTTCAGCCGTCGTTGGAACTTTACTAGTAGATGCCTGGCTATTGCCGTTAGTATCGGGGTCAGTAGCTGGGGTTTTAATAACGCTTAATGATTTTGGGACCAAAAGAGGCGGCTGTGGAAATGAGGAACTAATGGCACCTGACATAACAAACCTTCCAATGGATCAGTTTAAGAAATAAGTGAGAGCTGCTACCACGGTTACCGCAAGATAACTGAGATTAGTATAGGCTTCAATTGTTAATAAACGACTACTTTTGTTATAAACTTGTAACGGAGGACTAATGAAACGGATTAATCAGTGGCTAGACTGGTCTAATCCAAATACATTCTTGATTTTTCAAAGGTCGCAACCTTATTTGCTAAGCAATCGCTAACCTCACACACACTGCTGCAATGCTCCATGCCTTAGCATTCTTCTAGGCATTTTTCTTGATGTTTAACATGCCTTTATCGACTAGCGTCATCACTACTTAGCCATGCTTACCAAGATTAAGACCGCCTTAGCAAAAGTGCTTCCTGCTGCAGAGTTCAGACTAGCCTCAGTAAAAGAAGGCTTGCTATATCAAGGTCAAACCATGTCTGGGTTAACAACAGTGACTCAAGATCTTGATGGCCTTCGTACTCTGCGTTTTGGAAAACAGGGAACTCGTCAGAGCGTGGTCAAAATGGGCGATCTGGATTACTTGGGTTTGCCCTACGCTAAATCCGCCATGATCGGCCTGGCGTTTGGCCAGTATCCTGAACGTATCTTAGTCATTGGAGTAGGTGGTGGCTCGATACCGATGTTTTTACGCAAACACTACCCCAGCGCGCATATTGATGTAGTAGATATTGATCCGCAAATCATCAGATTGGCTAAGCAGTATTTTAATTTAGTTGAGGATGACTTATTGCATGCACACGCTCAAGATGGCAAAGTATTTATTGAACATGTTCATCAGCCATATGACCTCATTTTCCTAGATGCATTTTCGGTATCCGGGACGCCAAATCATTTGGTAACCAAAGAGTTTTTATCGGCCATGAAAAAAGCACTCAAGCCTTCTGGTGTCATCATTGCCAATCTGTGGAGTACTCCCAAGCTCAATCCGCTCTTTAAATCAATGCTGCGTACCTATCAAGAGGTCTTTGCTGAGGTCTATACCTTACGGGTTCGCGCGGCAGGCAATAAGATTGTGATTGCTCTACCAAGTTTAACGAGGGCGTCCTTCAATAGTATTACGCAGTGCGCGCAACAGATCAGCGCACAAAAATCATTTCCCTTTAATTTGTGTGATGTGTTGCAAGCTGGCTTAGTCAAATTAATCGATCTTCAGAACAGCCCCATCTTGCTTGATCGCGAGCAGTAAAGGTGAGCAGTAAAGGTGATCAGTAAAGGTGATTAGTAAGGCGAGGGACGCACCATCAGCACTCCATCAGGCGGCATATAAAAGACCTTACTAATAATAAGGATTATAAATATTAGCGCTAATTTTGAATTGCTAAGCGCTTATGTAATTAAAGCCGTAAACCATCATTGGGGCTGCAAAACGGCGTTTTACCCTGCCTAGCCCTGTTTTTGTGCAATGCGGCTTTTATTTACCTATTTTTTCTGTTACTTTTCTCAATCCTGCAACTACAAAGCTTTTTAAAAAAATCGTGAGCATGCATTTACCTCATTTTCCGGAAACAACTTTTATCCGCTTTAAAGCCCTAATCGCTTTAACGGTGGCTGATATTTGTCTGGTGCATGACAAATGGCTCACCTTTACTGTGTTGCTGGTCATTGCTATTGCTCTAGAGTTTCTCTATCGCAGTTTGCATGAGGTGTTATTGCACAATCATGAAATTGAAAAAATGACTGAAAAAATCGCTCAGCGCAAAGCCCATCAGAAGGCGATGGAAGAAGCTGGCGTGCATCACTAAGTTCCTCTGAGTTCCCCTGAGCTGCTCTAGAGTTGCTCAAACTTGCTACCAATACGTTCCGACATTTAGAGATACTTCTCATCCAACGCCGTTTTGCGTAGGGTAATTTGTTGCGCTTGGTGTAGCTTGTACGCCTCTTGCAAAATCTCCAACTGAATGGCATCGATTTCTGAGATTCGCAGCCTCTCGCTATGTTGCAAATCTTCCCCGATGGTTCTGGCTCTTGCTTTGGTCATGGCGCTTAGGATTTTGATGCCCAAAGGTTTGCTGGCTTTTTTTAAACAAATCACCACGCTTTTATCCGAAATCTTTTGCAGTAGTGTTTGCATATCAAGCCCAGTTAAAAACACCAAGTCTTCAAAGCTGTAGAGCTGATCTAAAATGGCGCTGGCCATTTGGGCATCATGAGTCTTGACATGGTGTACACCCAGATCTACTTGGGTTTGCTGAAGGTGCGCCAAAATTGCGGCGGCATGTTTCACTGTCATGAGTGCTAGCTTATCTTAAGTTACAAAGTCATTTGAAAGCTGATTAGTTTTACTGAAGTGAACAACTCAGCGAATTACTCAGCGCATGACTCAGCGGAAGCATCAGTGAAACCTTAGGATTTCCAAAAACAGGAAAGCTTGCGATCCATGCCAGCGGCGTAATCATGATAGACCCATTTACTGCAGATCCCTTGATCAATCAATAGTGCCAAGCCTAAAAAGATTAACAATATGACGGCGCCGCGCATCAGGTTTTTATACATTGGCTTTATTCTCAATGAATGATTAAAGCAGATGGAGATGCGCTTTGGGACAAGTGTTGAGCGCCTATTTTAAGAAGGTGCTAAAAGGGATTACCAGTACTTTGCGGGCGGGGCGTAGACCAAAATCTTGGCTGGATTTAGGTAAGTGCTATTTTGGTGAATCTCATAGTGAAGATGCGGGCCAGTCGATCTGCCGGTCGAGCCTGATTGTGCAATCACTTGACCACGCTTGACGACTTGCCCCGCTTTGACCAAGAGTTTGCTGTTGTGAGCATACTTAGAAATAAAACCTTCGTTGTGGGCAATTTCAATAAAGTTGCCGTACGCTGGATCAAATGCCGACTTAAGCACCGTACCATCACCCGACGCTACGATGGGGGTGCCCGTTGGAGTAATAAAGTCAATACCAGAGTGCTGCGCCAATTGCTGTGTAATGGGGTCGATACGAACGCCAAAGTTGCTGGTCATACCTAGCCTAGCATCAATTGGTGGCCCAATGGGTAGGGCTCTAAGCCAGCTGTACTGCTTTTGCCATTCAGGCTCTAGCTTAGTGGCGATATCCAGAATTTCATTGGACTTGTTAGCAAGATCCTCTAAGTTATCTACCAATGCTTTAGTGGGATCTAGCTGAAAGTTGACCGGCTTGAGAGGGCCACCAAGGTGCGCAGGGTCTAAGAGTTTCTCTTTGATGGTACTTGGGGTTGAGATGGCAAGATAGCGATCTTTACTGGCCTTGAGTTCATTAAAGGTAGCGCTAGCCTCCTTAAGACGCTCTTGGTAAGAGGCCAGCTCTCGACGATACAGGCCGTCTAGTCTTGAGCGCTCTTCAGGTGTTACCACTCCAGTCACTTCTTTAGCCAGCTCGGGGTTTACTTCAAATGCAATCGTGATACCGGTATAAAAAATCAAAATCCCAAAGGCGCAAAACGCGCAGCTGACAAGAGCCAACAAGCGTAAAACACCCTTTTGGGTGATATTGATTTGTTTAATCGAGCCAGTCGATCCCGAAACCCAAAATAGTTGCATTGATATTCTATAAGTACTTGATTTTTTTAAATAAAATTTCTCAGCTGAGCTGCAAGGTAACCTATAATACCAACAAGTTTACTTTACAGCGACTCTGTCATTCGCTCCCTATGAATTTATTACGTCCCACTTTTAAAATACTGTTAGCCGGCCTCTTTCTGTTGGGCAATCCAATGGCTCAAGGGGCGATCATTGGCCAAATGCCAGCCCATGGCGACATTTTGTACATTACCGCCGAGCCTTGTACCTCTGAAACAGGTAGGATTGAACCAAATTGGTTTTTTTCTTACAGCGTCAGTGCCACAGGTAGCGTGAGCCGCAGTTGCTATGTGAGATATAACGATCAAATCTGGATTCGGGGGCCATTTGGAGCGGAAACTACTTATCCAATGAGTTACTTCTCCAAACCTGCTGGTGCCGCTGAAAACAAACCAGACGCTGCGCCAGAAGTGAAACCGTAAAAGCGATTACTTGCCGCTTTGGTCCTTGCTGGACTGACCTGGTTTACAAAAAAACTGAAATAAGACATCACTCATCGTTTCTGGAATGACGCGTTCCCAGGGTGAGTCCGGGGTATTTTCAGCGCCCAAACTGGTGCCAGAGCCCTCCGGACCTGCGTAATAACCAATATAAAACTGTTTATAGCTCTCGTAGCCGGTTCGGCAAAAGTAGGATAAATCCTGAATGACAGAAAAGGTGGGCTCTCCATTCGGTCCAGAGAGAGCCTGAGAATAGCTTGTTAAAAGCCAGGTGCTCACTTGCTCTGATTGGGGTTCTTTAACAGTTTTACTGACATCGTAGTAGTAGTTATTTCCCAGTGCATCAGAGGAGATAAAGCTCCACCCAGCATAGCTGGCATTAAGCGGGTTTAGTAAAAAAGCCGTTAAAACCGTCAAGATCCATTTTTTTGTCATAAAAAGAGGGTAAATATTGGGGTGTGAAATATTTAAATTGTTCATATATAGTGCGTTTAAGCCCTTAAAGGGAGTTTCAACTGATAAAATCGCTGTAATTTATACCAATAATAGAAGTACTGCCCCCAAGGAGTGTTAAGCATGGCTGAAGCAAATCAACAAGGTTGCCTATTTGTAGGTGAAGGTGTAGTTCTCAAAGGAAATTTTGAAGTTCCCGATATTGCCTCCATTTCAGGAGTTGTTGAAGGTGAGATTACTGCAAAACAAGTCATCATAGAAGCAACAGGCGTCGTGCGCGGAAAATTATCTGGTGAGTCAGTCGATATTCGTGGTGAAGTAAATGAGTATATTTCTTCAACCCGCAGTTTGATTATTCGTTCCACCGGCAAGGTTAGTGGTTCTATCAATTATTCGGAAATTGAGATTGAAAAAGGTGGCCATTTGCATGGTGAATTACATAATCTCAATCCCCATTCCTAATTATCTCAAGCAGAACATACAACGATGTCTATCTTTTCAAAAAATTCCACTTCACAAAATAACCCAGAGCAAGATATGCAAGAGCAGCCTGATAACTTTTCTCAGTCAACGATGCCTGAAGAATTTGACTCTGAACCAGTCGAGCAAAATTTTCGAAGTGAGTCTCCTGTTCGTTCTTCCATCAACAGTAAGCCATCGATTCTGAGTGAGGGCTTTACCTTTGAAGGCACGATAGTTTCTGATGGGGTATTGAATATTTCTGGGACTGTACGCGGCAAGGTTACCGCTAAATCTATTTTGATTGATTCCTCTGGTCAAGTTGACGGTGAACTCAATACTGAAAATCTGGTGATTAAGGGGAACCTGAAGGGAGACGTCAACTGCGATGACTTGAATGTCGGTCCCCTTGCTCATGTCAGCGGAAATATCAATTACAAATATATTCATATTCAACGTGGTGGCAAGATTAGCGGCAAATTTAATAAAAACTAACCTGCAACTAATATTGCTTTGAAACAAAATACCGTAATACGCTTACTTGATCCGTCTAAAGAAACCTTTGGCTCAATTATCGGATCTGATTTAGAAATCACTGGTAGTTTATTGGCAACAAAGTCCCTCAGAATTGATGGCACGGTGGTTGGTGATATTAAAACCAAGGCAGGCGCAGACGTTTGTATTGCTCTTGGTAAAACTGGTTTAGTGCAGGGTAATATTTCTGGGGTACGAGTGTTGGTTGCTGGTCGAGTAGAAGGTAATGTGCTGGCAACTGAAAGAGTGGAATTGCATAGTGGTGCAGATGTCCATGGAGATATTATTTATGCTCAAATTGGTATCGAACAGGGTGCACGTTTGAGCGGACTACTTTCCAAAATCATCAACGATGATGATCATGATGACAAATAGGAACCGGGTATTGTTGGCGATAAAGAGTAATTAACATGTATACCAATGGCACAATCAAAATTCTAGTGACCAACCAAAAGGGTGGTGTTGGTAAGAGCACGATTGCCGTTAACCTAGCAGCTTATCTTGCGATACAAGAAAACATCAAAGTGTCCTTGATTGACATGGATCCTCAAGCATCTTCTTCTCGCTGGGCTAAGAAAGCACCGGATATCGGTGTCCAAGTCCATTGCCTTGACGTCAATTATGAAAGTAGTGGTGCGGCTCTTCTCAGTGCTCGCTCGGGTGTTCGCAAGTATTCATCCGGAGTTGAGGTCTGCATTTGTGATCTCACTTGGACGCCGGCCATGTCTGAACAATTTATCTTAGATTTTGATATGGTTTTAGTGCCTAGCTCAAACTCTAAATTTGAAATGGCAAGTACTGAAATTTTCATTCTGAAATATGCGCAACAGTGTATGTCTCGTCTGGCAGTCAACAAACAGTTTATTTTGGTGGTTCCTAGTAAAGTGGATGAGGGGTACTCTTCCCATGCAACATTTACCAACTTAGAATTTCTCATGAATTGCCACATTACTCCACCTGTCTATCGAACACCAGCAATTGACAGTTATGTGTATGAGGATTTTTTATGTGTCTGTCCTGATCAAAAAATTGCAGAGAATTTTTCTATTTTTGGAAAATATATTTCTAAAAAAATCATGGAACGGAACATTGTTAGAAAATCAATTTCGATTAGTGGCAACTCTTTAAATCGTGCGATCGTGAAAAAAGTGAGCGTCCTAGATGATTATCGTGAAAGAGCACGTGGCCTCAATTTTTACGGCGGCATTGCAAACACTTTACCTGTGCCGGAGCTAAAAAATGAAGGCTCAACAGAACAGCGCTTGAAAAAGGGAGGCTTGGTGCCCTCTTTCTTGAGAAGGGGTGATAATTAACTCATGACAAGCACGAAAGATCCGTACAGAAACGACGTATTTGAAGATGAGCATGGACATCGAGTTGCCGTGAAGCGACTCTATACTCCCAATGAGTTGGGCGTGAGCTATGTTGAGTATAAAAATTACGATGACTCTGCTTTGCGTTTTATGCCTAAAGAACAGTTTATGGAAGTCTTTCACTGGGTAGATAACTTTGGCACAACCGATACTTTTGTAAGACCGGAAGAGCTTGTAGAAGTTCCAAAACAGGCTCCCAAGGAGCCTGATCCCCCAGCTAGCCCAAAGGAAGAGTCTGACCAACATCAAGCAGCGGATACCACTACTCCTAAACGTATTTCCTAGCTTTCCGTTAGATCTCTCGGTATGGAAATAATGGCACTGGTTTGATCCTACGGCGAGTCGCCAAATAGATTAATTGGTAGTAACATTTTTGGAGTTCTTGAGTTCAATATGTGCTCTCCCTAGATTTTATTAAGGAATTTAAGTGTCCGACAATCTGACATATTCTCGCTATTTTCAAATTGCATTGAAGGTGACTGCAGTTTTGTGCGGTCTGACTTTGTTATTCGCTGCAGTCCAAAGTCAAGTTATTAGACTGGATATTGAGGGATTGCAGCAATTTATTCTGAGTCAAATACACAATCCAGTGCAATTCAAATTACTGGTAGGTCTAGCTTTTTTAGTTGCGGGGTTTTTTTTTCCGATGCCCCAAAAAAGTGGTGCGAGATACTCTGGCTCCAAAGACTTGCAACATGATGCCTATAAGTTGTATTTGGTTACTAAATACAATCTAGAGAGAAATGCGGTTTTAAATCAATTGGTCTGCCGCAATAAAGTCTTTGCAAGTTTGGAGGAGGCTTTAT
The DNA here is from genome assembly GCF_018688355.1 of Polynucleobacter sp. AP-Elch-400A-B2. Taxonomy (NCBI): domain Bacteria; kingdom Pseudomonadati; phylum Pseudomonadota; class Betaproteobacteria; order Burkholderiales; family Burkholderiaceae; genus Polynucleobacter; species Polynucleobacter sp. AP-Elch-400A-B2. The sequence goes on from NZ_CP061317.1 coordinate 460,184, forward strand.
CTTATGCACATTCGCTAGAGTGTCCATCACAGCATCCTAGCCATAAAGCCCCTTCCCTGGATTCCTTGAAGGATAGTTTCTCTGAAATTACTTCTGAATCAGCAAAAGTTGCTCACACCCCATTACCTGAGAATACTTCACTCAGAGTCGGGCAAGAATCTAGAAATTCATTGCCCATCACCATGATCATCGGCTCCCTACTGTATTTAATTGTTCTAGGGGGCATGTTTTACGCACTTTCTCAAAATATAGTTGGTCCTGAGATTGTCGAGGCCCCTAAGGCCTTAGAAATTCAGGGGCCTGTAGAGACTAGTTCTAGTAATCCAAACGCTAGTACAGAACCATCTGGTAGTGATGCAGCTCAAGCTGAGCTTAATGCTCAAACTGTGGCCATCAATGAGCGCTGGCTCGGGGTATGGGTGTCAGAAGGCAGCACTCAAAAGCTGTCGATTACTCCTGCCGCAATGAAGTATGGCAACGATGAGTTTGTGTGGCTTGGAGCTCGGCCCAAGGGCGTTGTAAAGTGTTGTCCAGCCTTTTATGAGGGGTCAACCAATAAAGCTGAATTATTGATAAGAGTGCAAGCTCAGCAAGCTTTACTTGAAACCCCTACAAATGATTTTCAGAAGATTGTGGCTCTGGTGAATAACCTTGGCCAAGGTAATTTTAAAAAGATTGTATTGGCCGATCCATTCCTGCGAAAATATTTCTTTATCTATGATCAGAATTATGTCTATCGTGTGAGTAGAGACGTAGGCGATAAGTCAGCATTCATCTTTGAGCAATTTAAGAGGCAAGAGTGAGTGATATTGATAATCCAGCATCAAAAAAAGAAGGCAAGCTTCATCCAATAGAGCATTTACGATTACTTCGCGAGACCACTCCTCTACAAAAAGTCATTAATGAAATAGCTGGTCGCCAATGCATCTTTTTTTATAATACTTCTTGGGTATTTGATTTTTCTTTAAATAACTCAGATCAGCCATGGTCGGTCACCAAACAAGTTTATTTCCGCAACTCTCGCAGACATAAATGTTTAGCCTTTGCCTTACCCTATTTAGTTATACAAATGAAGTTTTTAGATGAGCCTAAATATTTGCGTGCAGTCGTGACCTATGGCGAAGATGTTGCCACGATGATTGGTTTTATGAGTCAGTTTGTTAAGCAGGAAAAGGGTACAAAGGTATGGGCGGAAAAACCAGCCTTTGATTGGGAGCCTTGGAATATCTCCGCTTTGTTTAATCATCTTTTGGATGCTGATGGACGCTTTAATGAAATTGAATTTTATCGCTATACCGATGCCTTTCATGTGAAATTAAAAGGTGGCTGGGAAATGATTAATGTCTAAGACATAGACCCATAGCCCCGTCATTTTGATTTCAGTCTATATGTAGACAATTTGGGTATAAGCAAGCCTCTCCGCACTACTTTTATTTATATTGAAATACCCAGAACGATAAAATTCTATATTTATCAACAAGTTCTAATACTTACCTTATATATTTTTTTAAACCTTTCGATAGGTTAATGAAGTTATTCATTTATCTACCTAAAGAGTATTGCGGGGATGGCAATTATTTTCATTTTCATTAATAAAATATATATAAATCAATTACTTATGAAAAAATTTCATTAGGCGAGAAAATCACTTTGACTTGCGCAAATCACTTTATTTTGCTTGCGAGAGCGTCTAGGATGGTACTAAGAAGTGGACGCTTTTTTATTAGGAGATAGGGTCATGAATCAGTTCCAAGCGAAGAGTGATTTATCAGCGGTCTCAGCAACATTTATTAAATTAGAAATCGATGACTTGGTGAGGGATCGCTTGCTTTGGCAGGAGCAGCTTGCAAGATCATTCAAGCCCACAGAAATCTTGCCCAATGTGATTCATCCTCTTCAGGCTGATATTGTCAAGATATCTTAAGCTGGGAAAAGCCCATGAGGACATATATTGGCCCAGTTATCTTTGCCTTATTAGTGATGATAGTTGGCCTCTACTTTTTTATTGATGAGGCTAAGCCAACATCAGGGCCTCATAAAGCTGAAGATGTTGCGATAGACTCTGACGCCAAAAAACATTTTTCCTTGATCGCTGAAAAATATGCTTCTGAGGCTTCTGAAACCTCTGGAGTTTCAAAGAACTAAGTCCATATCAAGGTGTCGTACCTTGAGGTTTTTATGAGCCTCAAGGCTATATTTACTAAATGCCGAGCCTACGCAGATACAAATGAGTTGGGTTATCAGGCGTCTATCTGACCCAGACCTCACCATTTCTCAATATTGAGCATCTAAGGCGTAGTAAGCTATGCTCTTATTGATATCAAATAAAGCGAAATTTATGACTGAATTGGATTGGGATCATTGGATTTCTAGGCAATATGTTTATACATGGCAAGCAGCTGCTTTAGTGTTCGGAATAAATCCCCGTCAAATTAAATTTCCAAGAAGGGATTCTGCGGGAGAGCTGCATTTTGAGCGGGATAATTTCGAAGACCTCTATTCTGACTTTAAGCTTAAGCTGGATCTGCTAATCGAGCATGCCTGGATGCAAAATTTTTCCGCTCAGAATATGCGGGTAGACTTAAAACGTTTTTTGTATTGGGCTCACAATGTTGTCAAGTGGGATATGCCACAAAAGCTATTGTCCTTTGCTAAAGAAATTAATCTTCAAGAGTTAGATGAGGGTGCAGAAGATAAGGCGAGCATTTTGTTGGATGAGCGCGCTTCCCTGCAATTAATTTGGGCTTTAAGAACCATGCTTAAGGATCATCAGTTTGGCAAAACCGATCGGGAGCTTATTTATTATTTGGCAAAACAATATCCAGATCAATCGGCCTTCAAGCGCCTCGCCTTAGAAATGAGATTCGCTGAGGCACAGGTAGCTTCCGAGAGTTAGATGACTGGGCTCAGGCCTGATTTAGACCTGAGCGAGTCTGCCGCCTATGAGCGAATTAAATAATCAAATGCTGAAAGTGATGCCTTCGCCCCTTCGCCCATGGCGATGATAATTTGCTTGTAGGGTACAGTGGTGCAGTCTCCCGCTGCAAATACACCGGGCATCGAAGTTTCACCTTTTTGATCTATGATCACTTCTCCCCGGGGGGATAAATCAATCATCCCTTTGAGCCAATCCGTATTAGGTAGCAAGCCGATCTGCACAAAGATTCCTTCAAGGGCAATGTCATGCATTTGATTGTTAGCGCGATCTTCATATCTCAAGGTAGTTACCTTACCATCGGCACCCAACACTTCTTTACTTAAGGCGTTAGTGATTACCGTAACATTGGACATGCTATACATTTTTTTCTGTAGTATGGCATCGGCACGCAATTGAGTATCAAACTCAATTAAGGTGACATGACTCACAAGGCCCGCCAAATCAATTGCAGCTTCAACACCCGAGTTTCCACCACCAATCACTGCGACACGTTTACCTTTATATAAAGGGCCGTCACAGTGAGGGCAGTAGGCTACACCCTTGCCGCGGTACTCTTGCTCGCCAGGCACATTCATTTCGCGCCAGCGTGCACCCGTGCTCAGGATGACTGTTTTGCTCTTCAGCACGGCACCATTTTCTAAGGTGATCGCAATCTCATCGCCAGTCTTACTTAGGCTCTTGGCGGTTTGTAGATTCATCACATCTACCTCATACTCTTTGACGTGCTGCTCAAGAGCTGTGACTAGTTTCGGGCCTTCAGTTTCTTTCACGGAGATGAAGTTTTCAATGCCTACTGTATCTGCCACCTGTCCACCAAAGCGTTGAGCTACAACACCGGTCCTGATTCCTTTGCGGGCAGAATAAATTGCAGCCGAAGCACCTGCTGGACCGCCACCAATAATCAGAGAGTCGTAGGCAGGTTTAGCACTTAATTTCTCAGCATCACGTGCTGAGGTCTTGGTATCTAATTTCGCAGCAATTTCTTCAACGCTCATACGACCTTGACCAAAGACTTGGCCATTCAGAATGACTGTAGGCACAGCCATGATTTGGTATTGATCCACTAAACCCTGGAAGAGGGCGCCATCAATCATTTCATGTTCGATATTTGGATTCAGTGCCGCCATGAGGTTTAGGGCTTGTACTACATCCGGGCAGTTATGGCATGACAAAGAAATGAAGGTCTGAAAGCGTTTTTTACCTTCTAAGCCTTTGATGCTTTCAATCACATCTTGCTCAACCTTTGGTGGATAACCGCTAGCTTGCAAAATAGCCAAAATAAAAGAGGTCATCTCATGACCCATTGGGAGACCAGAGAATGCGATACGAGCCACTTCATCTGCCTTGCCTACAGTAAAGCTAGGAATGTTTTTACTACTACCTGAAGTCTTTACAGTGATCTTGGTAGATTGCTCTGCAACTTCATTCAATAGCTCGAGCATCTGCGCTGATTGGGTACCCTCATCTAATGTAGCCTCTAAAACAATCGGGCTTTCTATTTTTTCAAAATAGGCTTTGAGCTGGGTTTTGATATTAGTGTCTAACATGCTGTATTCCTTAGTGTTGAATCTTGATGAGTCTATTGGGCAGGGCTACTCTTACTCATCCTGTCCAATAGACTCTCCGAAGAGAGTCTATTAATTGCTAATTGCTACTAAATGGATCCTTAGATCTTGCCTACGAGGTCCAAAGATGGAGTCAATGTTGCTGCGCCTTCTTTCCACTTGGCTGGGCATACTTCGCCTGGGTGAGCAGCTGTGTACTGAGCAGCCTTAAGCTTGCGCAATGTCTCAGAGATATCGCGAGCGATTTCATTTGAGTGAATCTCAGCTGTTTTGATAACGCCTTCTGGATTGATGATGAATGTGCCGCGCAATGCGAGACCTTCTTCTTCGATATGCACACCAAAACCACGTGTCAATGTATGTGTTGGATCGCCAACCAATGGGAACTTCGCCTTACCTACTGCAGGTGAAGTCTCATGCCATACTTTATGTGAGAAATGGGTATCAGTAGTAATGATGTATACCTCAGCACCCATCTTCTGGAATTCAGCATAGTTATCAGCCGCATCTTCAATTTCTGTTGGGCAGTTGAATGTGAATGCTGCTGGCATGAAAATCAATACTGACCATTTGCCTTTCAAAGTTTCATCGGAAACGGTTACGAACTTACCATTATGGAAGGCTTGGGTTTTGAATGGCGGAACTGTTGTGTTAATTAATGACATGGTTTCTCCTGTTAAAAATGAGTTAGTTGATTTACAACTGAGACCATTCTAGAGGCTAATTATTTATTTGCATAATGAATTATTTATATATTAATGATCTATTTAATAGATCAGCATATGGGGCCTGTCTTTGGCCTTAACAGGAGCCTTGTTATCCAATCTTTGCTTCAAGTCTTCATCTGACCATGAATAAATCCCCGTTATAAACTGGTAGCATGATGCCAATTTTGTACTCCTACCGAAGATGTCCATATGCCATGCGAGCGCGTATGGCGCTGAAATATGCGGGCATTGAGATTGAGCATAGGGAGATTGAGCTAAAAAATAAGCCGAAATCCATGCTACTCGCTTCGCCCAAGGGAACCGTTCCGGTTTTATGCATTAATGGATTCGTTCTAGATCAAAGCTTGGATATCATGCGTTGGGCGCTACAGCAGTCCGATCCAGATGGCTGGGGAGAGGTTGACCAATCGAGCTCTCAATATTGGATCAAAAAAAACGATGGCCCATTTAAGGTTTTACTAGATCAATATAAATACCCTAACCGATTTCCAGACCTTGAGCATGAGAGTGTTTTAAATAGCGCAATAGCTCTCATGATTGAGCCCATGGACGATGCTCTTCAATGGAGTCCCTATTTATTGGGTAACAAAATATCTTGGGTAGATATAGCTATTTTTCCATTTGTTAGACAGTTTGCTGCAGTTAATGCTCGGCGATTTGAGAGTTTGCCATTTGCTGCGCTCCAGGAATGGCTCAATCAGCATCTGAGGTCTGAGTTGTTTGGTATGGTAATGAGTAAGCATCCCGTATGGATTGATTGAAGCAATAGCGGTGATAGCGCTTTGGAAACGAGGAAACTCTAATCAGATGTGCATTGTGATAATTAGACTTAATTAGGCGCACCTGCTTGTTTGAGTGGATGAGCGCTAGAGAAACTGTCTAGCTTCATGCAGTTTTCAAAGATGCCACTCAGAATGGGGGCCACACTCATATCAACACCAAATAGTTTGGCGCCAATGACGTGAGATGCTAGGGCAATATCAGCTATCGTTGGCTCATTACCAAATGAGTAAGTTTTAGACTTCCCCAGCTTCTTCAGCGTATTTTCGATAGCCTCATTACCTTCAGAAAACCAATGTTGAGCCCATTTAGTTTGATGAGATTCATCTAAATCCCATTCTTTATTTAGAAAGTTTCTGACTCGCGGGATGATGAGGGGATGCGTATCTGCAATGGCTATTAAAGCTAGCGCCCTAACCTCTGCTTTGTCGATGGGAATGCTTGGCATCAGTTTTGGATTAGGCCAAATATCTTCGATGTATTCAAGAATCGCTAACGATTGACCAATCTCATGGCCATCATGCTTAAGCAGTGGCACCACATGCTGTGGATTGATTAAGCTGTAGGCTTCTCCAAATTGTTCACCACTTGCTAAGTTGACCGATATCTCTTCAAAGGGAACCCCCTTTAGTGATAGCGCAACCCTAACTCGATAGGCGGCTAGGGATCGCCAGTATCCGTAAAGAGTAACTTTCATTACTTAGCGTTAATAAAGTTACGAATAGCATCCATAAAAATTGCTGGTGCCTGAAGCTGCGGAACGTGAGCTAAACCTGCCAGGATATTCAATGTTGCATTTGGTAATCCGGCGTGGAGCTCTACAGACATAGATGACGGGGTAGCTTCATCTAATTCTCCAACCAGTACTAGTACTGGTTGCGACACTTTTACAAGTTGATCGCGAATATCAAGACCAGCCAAAGCGGAGCATGCACCATGAAATGTTTCTGTATCGAGGGCTAAGAAACGCTTTTTCCGATCCGCAACTAATCCTGGGTTTTGATCCTGAAATTCTGGAGCAAATAAGCGGCGCATTGCAACATCCGCAATGGCTTCTAAACCTTTCTCCTTAGCTGCGGCTGACATACCCCTGAAGGCTGCGCGACCCGGTTCGGAGAACATCGCGCCACAATCAGCCAATACTAAGCGTGAGGCTAATTGTGGGTGGCGAATGCTGGTGATCAAGGCAATAAATCCACCGTAACCGTTACCTAAAAAAATTGGCTTTTCAGTGAGTTTGAGGGATTCGATGCCTTTAGCAATATGATCGGCGATTAGATTAAGGTCGCCACCCACAAATTCAGAACCCTCAAATCCGGGAAGATTTAAAGAGATCACTTGATGGGTTTTTACTAGATCATCTGCCAATGGCTTAAAAGAACTGCTATCTGCAAGCAGCGAGTGGAACAAAATAATTGGAGTGCCTACGCCTGTAATTTCCAGACTCAACTTTTTGTTATCGATATTTAGCGTTTGGTGTGCCATATTAAATTGTTCCTTTAGCTCTTATATTCCAAGAATTACTTTTCGTATTAGTTAAGTCGTGGCTGACTAGCAGTATCTTTGTACCAGTCAAATGGAGCGTCATCCAAGCGAATCATGACGCTCTTGGTTTCAAAATGTTGATCAAATGATTCTGTTCCACACTCGCGACCAATTCCTGAGTCTTTGATGCCGCCCCAAGGTGATGCTGGGTCTAAGCGGTGGTGGTCATTTACCCAGACAATGCCGCATTTAAGTTTTGCAGCAACACGGTGGGCTCTAGTGACATCATTCGTACGAATTGCACCAGCTAAACCAAATGGAGAGTCATTTGCCAATTCAAGACCTTCTTCTTCGGTTGTGAATTTAGTAACAGAGACAAATGGGCCAAATACCTCTTCTTGGAAGATGCGCATATTTCTAGTTACGTCAGCAAAAACAGTCGGCTCTACAAAGAAACCATTCTGAAGACTTGGGTCGGTAGGCACCTTGCCTCCGGCAACTAAGCGTGCTTTATCTTCATTTAATCCAATGTCGATATATTTCAGAACGCGCTGCTGCTGGCGAGCTGAAACTACTGGTCCAAGTTGCACTTTAGCGTCAATGGGGTTGCCGATGCGGATCGATTTGGCTTTAGCTGCTAACTTTTCTACGAACTCATCGTAAATGTTTGCCTGAACAATTTGACGGCTACCGCAAATACAGGTTTGTCCTGCGCCAATGAAGGCACCGAAAGCGGCGTAGTTCACTGCTTGATCAATATTGAAGTCATCAAACACGAGAACAGGAGTTTTGCCACCAAGCTCTAAGGTTTGGTGTGCGAAATTACTGCCCGCTAAAGCCCCAGTAATGCGTCCAGCTTCGGTACCGCCAGTAAGCACCCATTTTGCTAAACCAGGATGCTCAGCTAAGGCTTTACCAGTAGAGGGCCCAAGTCCGGTGATCACATTGAATACTCCTGGTGGCAAGCCTGCTTCAACAAATAATTCTGCAAGGCGAAGCGTTGTTAGCGGGGTGTACTCAGATGGTTTAACTACTGTAGTGCAACCAGATGCCAGTGTAGGAGCCAAACTTTTTACCATGATCATCAAGGGATGATTAAATGGGGTGGAGTTACCCACGACCCCAATTGGAGTGCGTAAGGTGTAGTTAAGGTAGTTGCCATCGACTGGAATGACGGAGTCACGACGCGCAATAGCGAGGCCTGCGTTATAGCGGAAAAAGTCAGGTAGACGTGAAACTTGTGCCCGCGTTTCATTTAACGAGCGACCATTATTGGCAGTTTCTAAAGTGTAGATCTCTTCTAAGTTAGCTTCGAACACATCTGCTAATTTATTAATTAACTTAGCACGTGTACGGTTTGACATTGAACTCCACTCAGGACTGGCAAATGCTTTTGCTGAGCTCTTCACTGCCTTATCAACATCGGCATCAGTTGCATGTGAAATTTGCGCAAGCATCTCACCGGTCGCTGGATTCAATACATCTAATAAATCAGGCTGGGAAGCCGGAATTTCCTTACCATCGATAAATAGTCCGCGGATAGGTACTTGCTTCTGAGTTGTTGACATGAGGATCCTTATTGAAAAATTATGTATTGAATTAACTGACGATCATTCCGCGTGACACAGCATTACTGACACGCTTACCTGCTGCAAGTACATGCTGCTCCGCTAATCTTTGGGCGGTCTTGATAGATCTAGACTGAATAACATCGATGATCTCGCGATGTTCTGCTACTAATGCTTCTGGAGTTCCATGATCCACATTACTAACGCTAATTTGTACTGCTCTTTCCATTAAATCAATGAGGTCGATCAGTTGATCACGCATTCTTGGATTACCACCTAATTCAGCTAGGAGCCGGTGGAATTTTTTGTTGTAGCCGATAAAACCATCGGACCATTGGTCTCGATGAAAGTTCTTAAATTGATCAAGCTCTTGAAGTTGCTCATCACTAGCATTACGAATGATGCGTTCCATATTGGCGCGCTCTAAGGCGGCGCGCAAATGAAACATATCGAGCATGTCGGAGATAGAGACTGGGGCTACACGATAGCCTTGGCGGGGGGTAGTGATTATTAAGCCTTCACGTTCCAGGCTAATGAGCGCATCACGTACTGGGGATTTACTTACTTCAAAACGAACCGCTAACTCAGCTTCCCGTATCTCCGCACCAGGCATGAGATTGCAGGTCAGAATGTCATGGCGCAAGGCTTCGTAGACTTGCTCTCGCAGCAGTCGACCTTCAGTTTCTATGGGTTCTATGGTGGTGCTTGCCATGAGTTTAAAGATATTAGGTAGTCCTTAATTATTTGTCGTAATATATCACAAGAGCTTTTGACAGGTATATGTAAAACTATAAGTTATTGATTTAAATAAATAAATAAATTTTCAAGAGATTTATTGATTTAATTTTATTTTATTGTAGTATATCAATTAGCTCTACAAAATAATATTAAAAGACTACCAAACATCGTGAGGAGACATTCATGTTGAATAAGATGCATTTAAAGGCTGTAGCTTTTGCCCTAGTAGGCGCGTTATTGGCGCCAAGCTCTTTTGCCGCTGAAAAGGCGCCAATTAGGGTCGGATTTCTAACCATCAAATCTGGCGCCCTTGCTGCTGGTGGAAAGCAGATGGAAGAAGCGATTAGTTTGTTCATGAAAGAGCGTAACAATACGATCGCAGGTAGAAAGATTGAGCTTTTTGTTGCCGATACCTCTGGTCAGCCAGCAATTACTAAAACCAAAATGCAAGAGCTTGTTGAAAAAGATAAAGCTCAAGTGATCATTGGACCATTGGCAGCATTTGAGGCGTTGGCTGTGGATGACTACATTAAGAAGGTAGGGATTCCAGTGATATCCCCTTCTGCTGGAGCTGAAGATCTAACACAGCGCAAGCCAAATCCCTGGTTTGTCAGGGGCGTTGGAACATCTGCCCAACCAAGTCATGCCCTCGGTGAGTATGCCGCCAAAGATTTGAAGTACAAGCGTATTGCCATCATTGCCGATGACTTTGCTTTTGGTCATGAGATTGCCGCTGGATTTCAGAGAACCTTTGAAGAAAATGGCGGCAAGGTAGTGCAAAAGCTATGGTCTCCATTAAACGTGGCTGACTACGGCACCTATATTGGTCAAATTAAGCCAAACGTGGATGCGGTATTTGCGGCCTTTGCTGGCGGTAACGGTGTGAAGTTTGTAAAGCAATATAGCGAGTACGGTTTAAAGGGAAAAATTCCTCTCTTAGGTGCAATGACTACTGTTGACGAAGGCATCTTGCCTTTTATGGGTGATGATGCTCTGGGCGTAATTTCTACGGGCTGGTACTCTGCGAACCTCAACAATGCAGCGAATGCAAAGTTTGTTAAGGATTTTAATGCAGCGTATAAAAAAGATCCTGGCTACTATTCTATGGGTGCATATGGCGCAGCTTTGATGCTTGAACAAGCGCTTAAGGATGTCAAAGGCAATATTGAGGATAAGAATGCCTTCATGGCTGCATTGCGTGCAGTTCAATTACCAAATGATCCTAGGGGCAAGGTTACCTTGGATGCCTTAGGCAATCCGATTATGGATATCTACATTCGCAAGGTTGAGAAAAAAGACGGTAAGCTCAGCAACGTTGTGATTAAGACTTATCCATCGGTTAGTCAGTTCTGGACATACAAAACTAAAGACTTCCTCTCAAACCCTGTCTATTCAAGAGATTACCCACTAGCGACGAATTTAGAAAACTGATTCTTTACTTATGTCTTTTTGGTTAATTCAGAGTCTTAATAGCCTTGCTCTAGGGGGAGTCCTTTTCACCCTAGCAGCAGGCTTTTCATTAATTTTCGGATTAATGCGTATCGCCAATCTCTCGCATGGTGCTTATTTCATGTTGGGCGCTTATGTTGGCTTAAGCGTAATCGAGGCGGGGCACTCTTTCTATTTGGCCATTTTGGCCGCAGGGCTAGCGATTGGTCTTTTGGGTTGTATTGTTGAGTGGTTAATTTTGCGTCGCCTTGCTGGTAATAGCTTGTCTCAAGTGTTAGCAACTTTAGGGGTTGCTTTCGTGATTGCCGACTGCAGTCTTTGGTTTTGGGGTGGAGATCCTCGACCTGTTGCCGCTCCTAGTTTTCTGAGTGGCGGTGTTCAGATCTTCGGACAAACCTTTCCTCTTTACAGAATTGCTTTAGTAATTTTTAGTATCTTTATTGCGCTTGGATTATGGCTTTTATTAGAAAAAACCAAACTCGGCGTCATGATTCGTGCCAGTGTTGATGATCGTCAAATGGCACAAGGTATTGGTGTGCCGGCTACTAAATTATTTTCAATTGTTTTTTGTTTGGGTGCTGCATTAGCGGGGGTAGGTGGTATTGCTGCAGCCCCGATTCTTTCAGTCTACCCAGGTTTGGATGCCGATATGCTGCCGATTGCGTTGGTAGTCGTAATCCTTGGGGGTCTCGGTAGCTTAATGGGCGCATTCATTGGTAGCTTCCTCATTGGATTTATCTACAGTTTTGGCCAAGCGCTTTTTCCAGATTTGGCTTACATCATCTTGTTTTTACCAATGCTCATCATTCTGGCTGTTAGACCACGTGGCTTGTTCGGAAGGATAACTGCTTGAACCGCATTTTTTACATTGCCATTCTTGCGGTATTACTTGCCCTCCCTTTGATTCTAGGGGGTACTTACTACACTAACTTAGCAAGCCAAATTCTCATTGCTGGAATTTTTGCAATGAGCCTGAATTTACTTGTGGGATATGCCGGTTTAACTTCTTTAGGTCATGCAGGATACCTTGGCCTGGCTGCCTATATCAGCAGCTGGCTGACAGTAAAGTTGGGGTGGGATCATGCAAGTACTGCGGCGATTGCAATCATTGGTACTACCGTGATCGCAGCCATCTTTGGTTTGATTGCTTTACGTGCAACAGGTATTAGCTTTTTAATGATTACTTTAGCGTTTGGTCAAATTCTGTGGGGCTTAGCTTATCGCTGGGCTAGCGTTACCGGTGGTGATAATGGAATATCTGGCATTACAAGACCTCACTTTTTTGGTTTAGATTTGGGAGAGGCCAGTTATTTTTATTACTTTACTCTGCTCATATTTTTGTTGGTTTGGATTGCGATTGCAATTTTAGTGCGATCTCCTTTTGGAGCCACTATACGAGGAACTAAAGATCAACCTCGTCGCATGAGTGCACTTGGTTTTAATGTCTGGTTAATTCGCTGGATTACCTTTACCGCCTGCGGCTTCTTTGGATCCATTGGCGGCATCATGTATGTTTACTATCACCAATTTATCAGCCCGCATAGTCTGTCATTAGCCAATTCTGCTGAAATGTTACTAATGGTAATCGCTGGTGGGGCTGGCACTTTAGCTGGGCCAGTCATTGGTGCTGCCTTGGTGATGCTACTCAAGAATGTGGCAAGTCAATATATTGACCATTGGGTCACTCTCCTCGGCTTAGTATTTATTTTCATTGTGATGTTTATTCCAGGTGGGATTGTTGCTGGATTCATGCGCATTAAAAACGCAATTAATACGCCCAAGTAAAAATGAGTCCTATTCTTGAAGTTTCTAATTTAAGTAAGTCTTTTGGTGGCCTCAAGGTCACCAAAGGAGTTAACCTCACTGTGAACCCAGGAGAGCGGCATCTATTAATTGGGCCAAATGGCGCAGGCAAAACAACATTATTTAATTTAATCGCAGGAGATTTGGCTTCCGATTCAGGCTCCATTAAATTAAATGGAAAAAATATTACTAAGCTCACGACTGCCAAGCGTGCGCAACTCGATCTGGCTAGGACTTATCAAATCCTGACACTCTTTGGTAAGGATAATTTAATCTCGAATGTGAAATTAGCATTGTTAGGAAAAATGCCGCTACGTTGGAAGTGTTGGGGTGCATTCTCGACGGAACGTGCTTTAGACAAAAAAGCACTAGATATTTTAAAAAAGGTGGGGCTGGTCTCCAAAGCTTATTTACCTTTAGAGCAAACATCGTACGGTGAGAAGCGTCGACTTGAGATTGCTATGGCTCTAGCTCAAAACCCAACTATTTTATTGCTTGATGAGCCTTTAGCAGGCCTGTCTACCGAAGAGCGTGAAACGATTACCGCATTACTTCAGGGGATCAATCGTAGCATCACCATACTGATGATTGAGCACGATATGGCAGTTGCCTTGGCCTTTGCAGATCGAGTGACGCTATTGCACTACGGTGAAGTGATTACAAGTGGCACGCGTCAAGAAGTGGTGAATGATCCACGTACCAAGGAGATATATCTTGGCCACTGATGCTATTTTGAGGGTTGAGGGCTTAAATGCCTTTTATGGAGATAGCCATATTCTTTATGACGTTTCCTTCGACTTAAAAAGAGATACTGTACTTGCACTCCTCGGTAGAAACGGCGCTGGAAAAACAACCTGCATTAGTTCTATTATTGGCTTTTTGGCTGATCGTAATGGCTTAATTGAGCTTGATGGGATGCCATTGCAAAAACTCTCCCCTGAAAAGATTTGTAAAGCAGGTATTGGCATTGTTCCGCAAGGGCGACGTATTTTCCCAAGCTTATCAGTAAAAGAAAATCTTGAAGTGGCCTACCAAGCGCCTCGCTCCGGAAGCTCTCGAAAATGGATTCTTGAGGATGTATTTCAGTTTTTCCCGCGCCTTCAAGAGCGTCAAAATCAGGTTGCAGGAAGCTTATCAGGGGGTGAGCAGCAGATGCTCGCGATTGGTAGAGCCTTGATGACTAATCCAAAAGTATTGCTATTAGATGAGCCATCTGAAGGTTTAGCCCCGCAAATCGTAAAAGAGGTTGGCAATATTATTGCGATGCTTAAGCCATTTATTTCGATTGTGTTGGTTGAGCAAAACCTCGGTCTTGCTTTAAGTGTTGCAGATGATATTGTTTTGCTCAATGGGGGCAAGGTAGTGTTTTCTGGGACTAAGGCACTTTTTAGTGAAAAGCAAAATGAACTGCAAAGTCATTTAAGTGTGGAATAGTGAGCGTGATAATGAAAGAACACCTAAAAACTACTAAGATCGGCGAATACGATATTCAGTACTTAGACATTGGTGAAGGTATTCCTGTTGTCTTAATTCACGGCTTGGCCGGCGATTACAGTGCATGGACTAGTCAGATTCAAATCTTGAAAGATCATTACAGGGTTATTGCTTTCGATAACCGTGGTGCTGGTAAAAGCACGCAAGTGGATGAGCCCATTAGTACCCAAGATTTAGCAAAAGATACTCTAGGTCTGATGGATTATCTTGGCGTACAGTCGGCTCACATCGTCGGACGTTCGATGGGCGGTGCGGTGGCCCAGCATATGGCACTAATGTCACCTAAACGTGTCAAATCCTTGGTCTTGTGCGCATCTTTCGCTATCTTGGATCCTTTAGGGCGTCGCGTTCTATTCAATATGCGGGAAGCGCTTGAATGGCGCATGAATTGGGCGGACCATGCCCGTCACTCAGTACAAAACTTTGTATCGGCGGATTTCTTTAATCACAAGCAAGAACAAGTGAAAAAGATTGAATCCTTAATTGGTGGTGAAACAAGATTGCCAGCATGCTACATTCGCCAGAACGAAGCATGTCAAAACCATGATACAAGCTCGCAATTAGCTCTAATCAAGCAGCCAACTTTAATCATGGCAGGAGCAAGTGATCCTATTTGTTCATTAACTGCAACTCATATTCTGAGTAGTGGTATCAAAGATTCGCAAACGATCTTATTTGAAAATGCGAGCCATTTTTTCTTGATGGAGCAAGCAGATAAATTTAATCACAGTCTTTTAGACTGGCTTAACTCGCATTAATTAAAAAGTCCTACAAATGATGGTTCAGCATGTATGAGATGCCTCAATTATTATTGAGGCATCTCAAAAAACCTTTTGTAAAGGCTAACCATCAAACCTCTTATTGAAATCGTCACGCCGGCACCACCAGGTAGTCTGCACGGAAACCGGATCACAGCCTTGCGCTGGCAGAATTTCTTGGAGAGGCTCGGCTATGAAGTTGTGGTGACTGAATCCTGGTCAGGTGAAGATGCCTCTATGCTGATAGCGTTACATGCCTATCGAAGCCATTCATCCATCATGGCGTTTCATGAGCAGCATCCTAATCGGCCTATTATCTTGGTTTTGACGGGCACTGACTTGTATCGAGATATGGCAGACCATATTGAGGTGCTGCGCTCAATGGAAGTGGCGGATCAGTTGATTGTTTTACAGTCCTCAGCCTTGGATTCAATTCCAGAGCATCTGCGAGATAAAGTCCGAGTGATTTATCAATCAGTTCGGGTTGATATTCCCGATGAAGTTCCGAGTGCGGACTTCCAGGTAGCCGTGATTGGTCACCTGCGAGAGGAGAAGGATCCTTTTTGTATTGCCCGGAGCTTTCCTTTCATACCGTTCAATTCTAAGATCAGTGTCCTGCATTTAGGGATGGCTATGAATGAGCAAATGGAGCTTACTGCTAAGGGGTATAACGAAACTCTAGAGAATTACCAATGGATTGGTGAAGTAAGTCATGCTGATGCATTAAAGGCACTTGCTCAGAGTCGCCTGATGGTGATCTCTAGTCGGATGGAGGGTGGTGCTCATGTGGTTTCAGAGGCAATAGCGCTGGGTGTTCCAGTGATTGCCTCGGATATTCCGGGTAATCGAGGCCTGCTGGGGGATGACTATCTAGGCTACTATCCAGTCGGTAATGAGACCACACTTGCAAACTTGCTGTCTCGTGCTGAAACCATGCCTGATTTTTACTCTGCACTAAAAAAACAGATTGATATTCGTAAAGATCTCGTCAGCCCTGAGCGAGAGATGCAGTCCATTCAAGAGCTGATGATTTCGCTACTTAAGAATTAAGCAAATTATCTATTAGACGTTTGCAAAGCAAACTAAGAAGTGCTTATTTGGATCGGTCCAGCATTGGATCTCAGTGAACCCGGCATGACTAAGTTTTTCTACAAAGTTTTCCTGAGTGTATTTGTAGCTATTCTCAGTATGAATTAAATCTCCTGCCTTAAAAGAGATAATGTGATCTGGGCGTCCATTGCCGGGTAGAGTCACCTGAACATCAGAGCGTGCTCGCAGATGCATCTCAATATGGGACTGGGAGACGTTATAAAAAGCGTGGTGCTCCCAATCCTGAAGTTCAAAGTTGCTGCCAACGAGTCGATTGACGTTGAGCAGGGCATTCAAATTAAATGCAGCAGTGACTCCCAAGGAATCGTTGTAAGCGAGGTGCAAGGTTTCAGTATCTTTGACTAGATCGACGCCTATTAGGAGTCCGCCATTCCCGTAGCACTCATGAGCAAGATTGCTAAAAAACTGATCCGCTTTTTCGGGATCAAAGTTACCGATTGAGGAGCCTGGGTAGAAAAATACTTTCCGAAGTGATTGAAGTTCAGGAAAGGCTAGCGGCAAGCTAAGGTCGATAGCATGAGCTGACATCTCAATTTGAGGAAACTGCTTTTGTAGGTCAGCAACAGCGGCCTCTAAATATTCTTTTGAAATATCGAGTGCTCGATATTGCTTTGGCTGAATACTATTAAAAAGTTGGCTACCTTTAGCGCAATTGCCTGCCCCTAGATCCACTAGAACGTCACAATGCGCTACTGTATTTGCAATCTCACGCCGATAGGTATCCATAATCCATTTCTCTGTTCGAGTTGGATAGTATTCCTCGAGAAGCGTAATGACATCAAACAGATGTGAGCCGACCTCATCATAAAAAAACTTTGGCGATATTGACGGCTTATCAGCAGTAAGACTTTGAAGTAATTCTTGAGCCAGTGTGTGTTTCATTCGATTGATTATCTATGAGGATGAATTAACAGGTAACTTAGCCCTGGTTGTGCATCTGAATTCGACGTAGTTTGTTACTAACCATATCCACGAAGACAACTAAGAGAAGCATTGCAATGATGACGGTGGATGCTTGTGCCTCTCGAAGTAAGGAGAGTTCGTAATACAGCATCTGTCCTAGTCCGCCTGCACCTACAAAGCCCAATATCGTTGCCATGCGGATATTCATTTCCCAGCGATACAGGCTATATGACAGTAATTGAGGTGCGATTCCGGGGAGCGTGCCATATAAGAAGCTAGTGACTCTCCCAGAACCGCTGAGCATTAGCGCGTTACTAGGTCCCGTGGGATGATTTTCTAAGCTTTCGCCAAACAGTCTTCCTAAAACCCCGGTGGTATGGAGCGTTAAAGCTAAAGTTCCTGCAAATGGCCCAAGGCCAACAGCCAGCACCATAAGGGCTGCCCAAACTAATTCGGGGACGGATCGTAAGAAGTTACAAATAAAGCGTGTGAGTCCTTTTGCAGTTGGACCAAATCTGCCTGACACCGGAAGTGAAAGTCCGAGACTCAAGGTGGCTGCGATGAGAGTTGCTAGAGCAGAAATTGCGAGCGTTTGTAAAATACCTTGCCAAATTTTTTCTAAGAAATCAGCGCTGAGATCAGGTGGAAAAAATCGCCCAATAAACTGCGCCATATTACGTAATGCTTCAAGTGTGAAGAGGTCGGCTGGGTTGAGCGAAAGATAAACAAGGCTAGCAATCGTTAATCCAAAGAGAATCAAGAGCATTAAGAGGCACTTAAGACAAAATTGACGAGCTGGCTGAGTATTGATTGGAGCAATCATGCCAATTGCTTTCGAATGATTAAGCTGATGTAGTCAGCCAGTAATACGAGACCCAAAAAAACTACCAGAATGGTTGAGACTTCCCCGCCATTGAGCATTTTCATGGACTGATCCATTAGTTGACCTAATCCGCCTGCACCGACAAAGCCCATCACCACAGAGGCTCGCACGGCACACTCCCAGCGATAGACTGTATAAGAGGCAAGCTCTTGCGCTGAGCCTGGCAGTAAGCCATACAAAAATGCCTCTGTACGACTACTGCCAGATAAGATGAGGGCGCGAGCAGGTAAGGTGTTACCAGACTCCAAAATTTCTGAATAGACTTTGGCAAGCATGCCGCCATAGGTAATTGCGATAGCTAAAACCCCTGCAATAGCACCCAGGCCAAATACCCTTACCAATAAGAGCGCCCACACAATTTCTGGAATGCCGCGCAGTACTAGCATGAGGGAACGTGCCAGAAACCGAATAGCTTGGGCAAACTGATGATCGGATGTAGGGCCAATTCGTGAAATCGAGAGGCTATAAGAAATGATGAGGCCAAGCGGTACTGCTGTCACCATCGCTAAAGCAATCCCGGCGGTAGCCATAGCTAAAGTCTCTATAGTAGCTTTGATGACTAGGGATAAAAAAGTTGCTTCAATATTGGGTGGAAAAAACTGTACTAAAAAGTCACCCATGACTTGAATATTCTTTGGGTCGACTAAAAGCTTGGGCTCAAATTGAGCGAGTTGCAGCATGGGCCAAAGGATGGTGATGGCAAGTAGCAAGCCCATGAAGCGATAGGGTGTTGCGGGATCTCTAGAAATAATAGATGTTTGCATTATGAGGCGGTGCTACTGGCTTGAATTGGAAGTCCTCCAAGCTCTGATGCATACAGCTCTCTTAAGATTTGTTCGCTGACCTCACTTGAGGGTAGATCAAAAATGATTTGACCATCCCGAATCCCAATAATGCGTGGGAACCACCGCAGGGCAATGTCGACTGCATGAAGACTAGCGACAAGAGTGGCAGTGCGTTTTTTTGCTTCTTCAATCAGTACGCTAATCGTCAGGTCTGATAGAACCGGATCCATGGCAGATACTGGTTCATCGGCCAAGATGAGCTGCGGTGCTTGATACATCACTCTAGCAACCCCGACCCGCTGCAACTGACCACCAGAGAGGCAGTCGCAACGATCAAATAGCTTATCAGTCAAGTCTAGGCGTTCCAAACACGACTGCGGACCCGCAATGTCTACCGGGTAAACCAATGACAGAATGGATTTCCAGAGCGGCCACTGTCCCAGTCGCCCAGCGAGAATGGCAGTGATCACTCTTTGTCGTAGTGGAATTGGGGGCGCTTGATGTACTAAGCCAATTTTTGAGCGTAAGCGCTTGAGTGATGACTTAGAGAGTTTCCAGGGATTCTCTCCAAGTACCTCAGCGGTTCCGAGCGAGGGCTTTAGAGCAGTAGCTAAGATATTTAAGAATGTGGTCTTGCCAGAGCCTGATGGGCCAATCACGGCGATGCACTCGCCAGCCTGAGCCATTAATGAAACTTGACTGAGTGCTGGCGTTCCGTTGCTGTGCTCAAAGCTCAGCTGCTGTAAGGAAAATCCCACGAGACTACTTAATCAACCCAGCAGAGCGAGCTGCTTTTTCGATATCGTCATAGTTTGACGATTTCGTGGTGACATATTTACTTGCGCGCTGAAGATCCATGATTTCTTTATGGTTCGGATTGTTAGTATCTAACTTTAAAAACGCGTCAGTAATTTTCTTTACCGTTACTGAGTCGAGATCTCCGCGAACAGTCCAGTTGTAATCAAAGTAAGGTGGTGTTGTAGAGAGTACTTTTGACTTTAGTGCATTCGGATTTTTTGTTTCATTCAGCTTTACCCAAACTGAGGCATTGAGTGCGCCAACATCTGCCTTGCCACTGGCCACAAAAGCGACTGTCGCATCATGTGCCCCAGAAAAAGCAATGTTTTTAAAATCTTTATCTGGATTGATACCAGCTTGCATTAGGAAATAGCGCGGCATGAGATGTCCGGATGTTGAGGACGGTGAGCCAAATGCAATAGTCTTACCCTTGAGTTCGCCTAATGTTTTTAATGAACTATCAGCTGGAACAATGAAAACACTTGTGAATTTCTCATCTTCCACTCGTTGAATAATTGGGTTGGCTGTGCCATTGGTTCTAATTTTGGTCTGTACATAAGTAAAGCCACCTAACCAAGCCATGTCAATCTTCTTGGTTGCCAAGGCCTCCACTACTGCAGCGTAGTCGGTGACCGGCGTGAACTCCACTTTCATGCCAGTTTCTTTTGAAAGATACTCGCCCAAGGGCTTGAATTTGCGCTGCAATTCTGTTGGTGATTCATCTGGAATTGCGGATATACGCAGTACCTCTTGCGCTAGGGCAGGAGTGCTTGCGCTAGCGGCAATACCAAAAGCAAGCAACGCTCCAATGAGGTGCTTCAGTGCATTCATTTTGATTGATTTCATAAAAATATCTTCCTATGTTAGTAATTTCGAATTGAGGGGTAGGGAGTTAATTAACAGATAAGCCTGTGCCTGCTACAAACTGACCGATTTTCTGAGCGCTAGCAAAGCCGCCTAAATTTAGGATTGAGAGGACTTCCGCTTCTTGCTCTGGTGCACAAGAAATCAGTAAACCACCACTAGTTTGGGGATCAGTAAGGACATTTTGTTGCCAAAGTTCTAGGTTGCCAGCGAGCTGAATTTCTTTACCGTAGCCAGCCCAATTGCGTGTAGATGCACCGGTAAAGATATCTGCTTTGACATGCTCTATTGCTTCCTGGACAACTGGAATAGCATCCCAATGGATCTGTGCCATTAAATTAGAGCCTCTTGCCATCTCTAGCAAGTGACCAGCCAAGCCAAAGCCAGTGACATCGGTTAAGGCGTGTACGCCATCTAACTGGGAGAGTGCAACACCAGGCTTGTTCAGCTTGGTTGTGAGGGCAATCATCTCTTTGTAGCCTGCATCAGAGAGGACTTCTTTCTTGAGTGCTGCAGAAAGAATGCCTACACCCAAAGGTTTGCTGAGGATGATGCTGTCGCCTGCTTGAGCACCACTGTTACGTTTCAATTTTTTTGGATCAACTATTCCAATAGCGACGAGACCGTAAATTGGCTCTACCGTATCAATCGAGTGACCACCGGCAATCATGATGCCCGCATCATTGCATACGGATTCGCCACCAGCAGTCACTTGCTGGATCACTTCTAGAGGTAATACTTGAATTGGCATGCCTAGTAGGGCAAGCGCAAAGAGGGGTTGAGCACCCATTGCGTAAATGTCAGAAATTGCATTAGTAGCAGCAATCCGACCAAACTCAAATGGATCATCTACGACTGGCATGAAGAAATCTGTCGTAGCAACAATCGCCTGATTTTCATTAATCTGATAAACGGCAGCATCTTCATTGTTGTCAGAACCCGCCAATAAAGCAGCGGGTAGATTGCGCATCGGGGATGCTTTGAGGATGTCACTTAAGACGCCGGGTGCAATCTTGCACCCACAGCCTCCACCATGAGATAAAGAGGTAAGACGGCCGTTATAAGGTGTAGTCATAAGGTATTAACAATTCAAATTAAAAGTGGTGGTTACTGCAACAACATGAGCTTACTCAATTTAGAGTAAACACGTACGAAAGCCGCAAAAATGATCGCTTCTATGGCCTTGATAAAAGTTACGAAATGTCACTCTTTTCAGGCGATCGGGGGTGAATGGACTGCCACCCTTCAGTACCTGATAGCTGCCATCAAACCAGGGCTGTGAATACTCAACATAAGGATCAGCGCTAAATCCTGGAAAAGGTGCAAAAGTGCTACTAGTCCACTCCCATAAATGAGATGCTTGCCAAGCCCCCTGTTTTTGCGACATTAATAGGCTCAGCTCGTGTTCGTTAGGTAGGCGCACTTGATGGTGTTCACAAAAACGCTGAGCATCTAAGTAGTTAATGTGACGAGCAGCCGATTCATGATTGAAGGGCAGCCATTGACTAAAGATTCGCTCCAGCCAAACATCCCCTTCCTTTTTCCAGTGAGGGGGTGGCGCTACAGGTGTGGACTGGGCAAGATTGCCTGGCGATTGCAAAAACTCTAGATAGTCGCCATTGGTGACCGGTGTACTTGCAATATCAAATGCAGGGAGATCAATAGAGTGCGCCCACTTTTCATTATCAAAAATAAAGCCGGAGCCCTTCTCAGAGCCAGCTTGTATCGTTGATTTCGGAAAATGAATCCAGGTTTGTGCTTTAGCTTCAAACTGACTCGTGCTAGTAAAAGGCGCAAAAGGCATAGAGCGCCCCATGGTCTGCCACATATAGGCAAATGCCTCATTGTGCATATCCTGGTGCAGGATCGCTAGCTGGATAAAGTAAGCCACTTTATTGTCAATTGGTGTGCGCAGTAAGTCTTGAGTTCTTTCAATGACGCTGTGGTTGTACTCCAGTAGGCTATCTAAGGATGGCATTGGCGTAGACCAACGATCTTGATGCGCCATCTCTGAAGAATTAAACAAGTAATCCGCGTTTTTCATGAATGATGGCCTACTCTCTTGACCATCGCGATGAACCCAGAATTCATGAAACCAAGTTAAGTGACCCAGCTCCCACAACGGAGGATTCAGAATATTGAGCTGAGGGACTATCTGATCTTCTACCGAAACATTACTCAGAATTTGACGGGTAATGCCATTACTCTCCTCAAGCCACTGTGCCAAAGTCGACGCAGGTGGATGTGGTGCATAAAGAAGGTAGTCGTCGCCGAAAGATTCAAACATAGAGTGTTTTGAGGAAAATCTTCTATTTAGGTGAGTAATTGCAGTATAAAAGACCACCAGTAAGAGTTTAGTAAGTCAACTAAAGGTATGAATAGTTACCTTGTTTGGTCAAATACTAGATATTGTTTGATTTGTGTTTAGGTGTCAGAATGATTTGAGCTAGCAAGGCCAGCACAGCGGCTGGTATAGCCCCAGCAAGCATGAGTGCGTGGTCATTTACGGCTAGTCCAGCTACGATGCGATCACCAAATCCGCCCGCACCTACTAGCGCTGCTAGGGTGCAGGTACCAACCCCAATCACGGTTGCCGATGCCAAGCCCGTCATGATGACGGGCCGAGCAAACGGAAGCTCGATCGAAATGAGTAATTGCCATTCATTACAACCTAGAGCGAGCGCCGCTTCTTTGAGATTCGATGGCACCTCTCTCAAACTAATATGAGTTGCATTCACAATAGGTAGCAAGCCATATAAAAATAAAGCTAACACTGCTGGCACAGCTCCTATTTGATCTAGTAGAGCAATCAAGATCGTCAGCAGTGCAAGCGAGGGTATGGTTTGCAAAATACCAGTGACCCCTAAAATCCAAGTCGTATATCGAGGTCGTCGATACGCCAGAATACCTAGCGGAATTCCGACAAAAAGGGCCATCGTTGAGGAGATTGCTACCAACAGAACATGATCACGTAGGGCAGTAAAAAAATCTGGACCAAAGAGTAACTTAAAAAATCGGGAGAGCTGAGAGGGTTTTTGTTGTTCACTTGCGCTGGTGTTTAAAAATACCTGCGCAACTTTTTCAAAACTAACGCCTGACTCAGCCAGCCCATTGAGATTGGCCATGGTGACTTCATCTAATTTCCCCTCTAAGCTTTGTAAGGGCTTTTCATCAAAATCAGAACGCATTAACAGGACGGCATCATAGCGTGGAAATGCCTTCCTATCGTCTTCCAATAGAACCAGATCCTTTTGCGCAATCGCAGCATCGGTAGAGTAGGCGTCCACAATGTCGACATCGCTTCGCGCGAGAGCATCATAGGCTAAGCCATGCTCTAGCACTCTCCCAGGCTTCATTGTTAAGCCATAACTTTTCACGAGTGCAGACCAGCCATCCGACCGAGTCTTAAATTCTGGAGATAAGGCGATTCGCAAAGTGGCTTGCTGCTCAGTGCTGAGGTTTGCAATATCACTAATACGCTGAAGACCCAAGGTTCTTGCTTGTTCTGCTCTCATGGCAAGCGCATAGGTGTTATTAAAACCAAGTGGTATTGCTACTTTTAAGCCCTTAGGCTTAACCCAGACATTGAGCTCACTCAGTGATGCTTGGGTTTCTGAGCGTTTTAGTATTTCTCGCAGTATGGTGCCTGTGTATTCTGGGTAAACATCAATCTGACCCGTTCCCAGTGCTTGAATGACAATCGCAGTATTGCCCAGGCCTTGCCGATGGATGGCTTGTACGCCACCATCACGTAATGTTTGATTAACTAGCTCCCCAAGTACGTAGCTTTCTGTAAAGCGCTTGGAGCCAACTACAGTAGTTTTTTCCATAGGCTGCGCCAGTACGGAGCAGCCGATCGCTACTCCTATACATAAGCCGAGCTTCATCCACAAAGAAAAAATAGATTTACTGAAATACAAGTGAGATTAACCTCGTTATTAACGCAAGATCCCATCATAAAAGCCTTTGGCCAATCTTGCCTGCCTGGCTAGTCTCCTTTATGTCACTTTTAGGCGGCATTTACTGTTACATTGATATTGATCCAACTTAATAGCAAAGACTATTTATATGTCAGTCGACTTAGATTTCAAAACGCTCGTCACACAGATGGGTGAAGCAGTCATCATTTCTGACCGAGATGAAAAAATCTTATTTTGGAACGCCTCTGCTGAGCGTATTTTCGGATTTACTCCAGACGAGGCTCTGGGTAAAACACTTAGCATCATCACGCCTGAGCGCTTCAGAGAGCGTCACTCGAAAGGCTACTTTCATACTATTCAGACTGGACAAACCAAGTACGGACATACTTTACTGAGAGTCCCTGCAGTTCATAAAGATGGACGCTCTATTTCAATTGCATTTTCAGTAAGTATGTTGTTTGATGAGCAAAAACAAGCTATTGCAATAGCGGCAATCATTCGAGATGAAACGGAACGGTTTCAGGAGGAGCGTCAGTTAAAGGCAAAGTTAGCAGCTTATGAGAGCAGTGACTAATGACAGCCTAAAGAAAAATCCCCTGAACATTCACTCAGGGGCTTTTATATTAATGAGATTCGGGTCTCATTTTAAATCGCAACCAAAAAATATCATCAGTTACTGCTTTTGAAATGATTTAATATGTGTGAAATAACTTAGTAATGTGTATCTGCATCGCAAAATATGAAGGTATTAATAAGGTAGAGGCAAATAATGAGTAGACCAATTTGGGAGGCATATGCTCTCCGATATGCAACAGTTCAAAGACGTAGAATAGAAAACTTTATTGTTCATGATTCGCATGATGCAGCAACCAATATGGATTATTTTGTTTGGTTTTTAAAAAGTGGAAATGAGACTATTCTCGTAGATACTGGATTTAATAAAGAGGCTGCAGCCCTACGAAAGCGGAATTATTTGCGCTGTCCTATTCATTCTCTTAGGGAGTCTGGCATACCGTTAGAGGATCTCAAGGATGTCATTATCACGCATGCCCACTATGACCATGCAGGAAATACTGGACTTCTCAAGAACACGCGTTTTCATATTCAAGAGCGTGAAATGACTTACGCAACGGGGCCAGAAATGCGGCACGCTTTTTGCCGACATGCCTATGATCCTCATGATATTTGTGAGTTGGTTTATGCAAATTTTGAAGATCGCGTTGGCTTTCATGATGGGGCATATGAACTCCGCCCAGGCATTGAGGTGCACTGGGTTGGCGGCCATACTCGTGGCCTACAAATTGTCCGGGTTCACACTAAGAGAGGTTGGATTGTATTGACCTCTGATGCAGCCCATTACTTAGAAAACTTTATAAATCGCTCACCATTCCCAATAGTCACTGATGTAAGTGATATGTTGAGGGGTTATGAGCTTATTCAGTCATTAGCCGAATCTGATAAGCATGTAATTGCTGGACATGACCCTTTAACTATGAATTTATATAAGCGAGTGGGGCGCGAAGATTTGGAAATTGTTTCTTTGGTTGATCCTTTGTAGCCTTTAAAATTTCCACTCCTATTGTCACTGGTTCGTAGTTAGCTTCTTAAGCGCATTTAAAGGTGAAAGTAAGTAAGGTATTAAGCCTTCAGGGTTCTCCACCATGGGAAAGTGTCCGAAACCTTTAAGCTCGGTAAAGTTTGCACCGGGTATTTCATTGGCCACTTTTAAAGTGTCTGCTGGCGTTGCAGAGTAGTCATAGTCACCAGTTAAGAGCCAGAGCGGCGTTTTTTGAGTATTTACGGAGCCCGTGTGATTGCGAGCATCAAAATCGTCACTGTAAAAAGCGAGGTCTCCGTCGTAGATGCTGGGAGCTCCTTGTGAGTAAATCCAAGTCGCAAAATCTTTACGAGATTTAGGGCTGCTTGGACTTAGCAAGGATCCAACCCATGCTGCGGCAAGTCTAGATCCATGTACCTGAGGATGGTTGAGGTATGGGGAGCGTCGGCCTGGCGAGCGGTAGGGCATTTCGAGTAGCACGCCACCGATAAATCTGTCTGGGTATTTTGCAATCAATGCAAGTCCAATTGCTGAGCCCATTGAGCAACCCATCACAATCGCCTTACTAATGTTGGCGGCATCCATGTAATCAATAATCCAGCACAGGTAGTCTGCTTCAGTCAGTCGCCAGTTCCAATTTGCTACCCCTGGTGGGAGCGGAGATCTACCGTGGCCTGGAATATCAAACGCATGCATTTTCCATTCTGCCTGTAGTTGCTTGTTGCACATTAAACCATGCCATTGCCTTGAATCTGCGCCGGCCGTATGGAGCATGAGAATGGCGGGCTTGTCAGTTGTGCCAGTTTGTTCTTGATATATCCAGTAGTCTTTTTTTGGGCCAATTTTTAAATATGAGCCTGAGATGTTTTCTAGACCATCCCAATTAATATGGTTTGATTCTATTGGGTGCAGTGTATTTCTAAATGCTTCAAGCAAGCGCTCTAAAAAAGGGAGGGACTGGGCAATCTGGATATCTTTACCTGTTATCGTGAAATCAGGGACTTGTCTTCGTAGAGCACCAATTGATTGATATCCAACAGGCGGATTTGAGGACCATATCTTTTCCCAGGTAGCCTCACTGGCTCTTAGGCTGATTAAAGGAAGCTGAGTTTGCGATGGTAGGACATCAAATTGTTGGATATCACCCTTCGCATCTACCACCTCTAGAACACACTGGAATTCCGAATAACGTGCATCAGCCATTACCTCAGGAATATTGAGACATTTTTCTAGGGTGGATTGTATTAAATGAGGTGACATGATTTCACTAAAAAAGGTTAGATACCAAGATAGACTTCCCGAATGCGGGGATCATTGAATAATTCAGATGAGGGGCCCTCGAATGCAAGTGAGCCAGATTGCAATACAAAAGAATAGCTGGTGACAGATAGCGCAAGCTTGGTATTTTGTTCGATAAGTAGCATGGTCACGCCAGATGCATGGATGGCTAGTAATGCGTCATGCAATTCCTGAACAATCTTTGGTGCAAGACCATGACTTGGCTCATCAAGCAGTAGCAAGCGGGGCCTACTCATTAAAGCCCGCCCAATCGCCACCATTTGCTGCTCTCCGCCTGAAAGCGTACCTGCACGTTGACGCTGTCTTTGAGAAAGCCTTGGAAACATGGCAAATATTTTGTCTAAGTCCCTCTGAATTCCGCTTGCATCTTGTCGATGGACATAAGCACCCAGCAGTAGGTTTTCAAGAACTGACATTTCTGGAAAGACATGGCGACCCTCTGGGACATGTGCAATCCCTTTGCTAGGGATTTCATGAGCTGCCAATCTAAGCAAATTTTCATTGGCAAATAGGATTTCACCGTTAGCAATAGGCATCAAGCCAGAAATAGCTTTAAGTAAGGTGCTCTTGCCGGCAGTATTGGCACCAATAACCGAGACAAAACTACCTTCCTCAACTTTAATATTGAGCCCGTGTAAAACCGGGGCCTCAGAATAAGACGCTTTTAAGTTTTTAATTTCTAGCAGGCTCAATGTAGCCCCCCTGCAGTTGCAGTCGTATCCGTACCAAGATAAGCGCTAATAACCTCTGGGTCTGCGCTAATTTCGAGGGGGGTCCCTTCTGCAATAACTTGCCCAAAACTCAAAACCACAATACGTTCACATAAATTCATGATGGCTCGCATGTGATGTTCAATCACAATAAAAGTAATGCCCTCTTTATCTCTGAGAGTCCTAATTAGCTTAAGAATATGATCCATTTCTGTTTCATTCAATGCTGCCATGACCTCATCCAATAAAACAATTTTGGGTCTAGTGCAAAGCGCACGCGCCATTTCAACTAGCGCCTTTTCTGGAAAAGTGAGATCCGCCGCTTTCTTATTCGCAATCTCCAGCATGCCTACTTTAGCTAGACTATCTTTAGCTAGTGAAGTGGCTTCCTCAACCGAGGCTCTTAGTAAACCTCCGGTAAGTACATTTTCTAAAACTGACATCTCTGGAAAGAGGGCAACATTTTGAAAAGTTTTTACCATGCCTAATCTACAAATTTGGTGCGGCTTCAGTCCAGAGATTTTTTCCCCCTCCAAATAAACCTCTCCTGATGTGGGCTTAGTGAGCCCCATGAGCAAGTTGAATAAGGTAGTCTTGCCTGCACCATTGGGCCCAATCAGGCCTAATAATTCACCTGCCTTTACTGATAAGTTCACATTGCCCACAGCGGTCAATCCACCAAACTTACGGGTGAGACTCTCAGTCCAAAGAATATGATTAGTTTCTTTGGTCCTCATGCCTTAATCCTTTGTACAGCTTGCTTGAACAAGGTAGTTAGTCCTCTTGGCTCTAATAAGATGATGCCGATCAAAATGACGCCATAGGCTAACTGAGAATGTCCGGCTCCTTTGCCAGAGAGAAAGGCATTAAAAAGTTCCTCAAGAGGCAGAAGAAAGCAGGCTCCAATGAGGGGGCCAAAAATCGTCCCTATTCCACCGATGATACAAATCAAGGCAACCCTAATAGAGATTCCAACAAGCGAGAAGGCGGAATCAGGATCAAAAAAGAAGTTGAATTGAGCATACAAGACGCCACATGCCCCCATGAGCGCCGCTGAAATGACGGCGGCAATAATTTTTGTGCGAGTTGTATCAATTCCGATGACTTCGGCTGAATCTACATTTGCCTTAACTGCTCGGAGTTCATAGCCCAACTTCGAGTGACTAATTTTCCAAAAAATGAAGGTACTTATTGTGAGTGCGCCAAGCATGATGAAGTAATAGGGAATAGTCGACTTAAATTGCATCATTTCGATCCCAGCATTTGGTGAGAATGGTACAGAAATTCCGACTGGCCCCCCAGTAACTGAGCTCCAAGTGTTGGCAATGGCGCGCATGACTTCACCAAATGCAAGTGTGGCAAGAGCAAAGTAATGCCCGCGTAATTTCATGATAGGTAGACTAAGAAGGCCACCCGTTAATCCAGCCAGAATCATTGCTACCAAAATACCAAGCCAAGGTGACAGACCAAACCTAATTAATAAAATAGTGGAGGCGTAGGCTCCGATACCAAAAAAGGCTGCATGCCCAAGAGATATTTGATTTGCTAGCCCCCCAACAATATTCCAGCTTTGCGCCATTGCTGCAAAAAGTAAAAGGAGTGTTAAGACACGAATTGCATAGCCTTGATCTGTGAGTAGCCATGGAATACTACAGAGCAATATGAAAAGCGCAATGGCGCAATACCTTTGTCCAAACTTAGTATTCATGATGATTTTCTTAATAGACCTTCTGGTCTGAATGCTAGGGTGGCAATAAAAATAATAAAGAGGGCGATGTTCTGAAGTTGAATCGGTAAAAATAAACCTGATAATGATTGAATGATTCCAACCGCTATCCCACCAACTACTGCCCCCAATACATTTCCTAAGCCTCCAAGCACAACTACGGTGAACATCAGAACCCCAAACTGACCCCCTACCGACGGTGATACCGTGAGGTAAGGTAGGATAATCGCTCCTCCAAATGCGGTTAAGCCAACACCCAGGCCAAATGCAATGCGATAGACCTGATCGGTATTGATGCCCATGAGTTTTGCTGCCATCGGATTTTGTGCTGTTGCTCTGACTGCTCGCCCCCACCAGGTTTTTGTTAGCACCCACCAGATGAAGCCACCCGCAATACCAGAGGCAATAAATGCAATCAGGTATGGCATGCTGACGATGAGTCCAAAAAACTCTAGTGCCTCATTTTGGTATGAGGTTTGAACAGAGCGGTATTCAGATCCAAAAAATATTAAGGCTAAATTTTCTAGGCAAATTAATAACCCGACTGTTAGGAAGATTTGAGCGACCTCTGGAGCCTTGAGAACTCTTCTGATTAAAAATTGCTGCACAAAGAAGCCAAGTGCAAATACAACAACAAATGAAATAAGCGATCCTAGGATAGGGTCCAAGCCGAGATATCGCCATGCAAAATAAGCGACATACATTCCAACCATCAAAAACTCGGCTTGCGCAAAGTTGACAATTGAGACAACCCCAAAAACCAGGGTTAACCCAATTGAAATTACTGCATAAACCCCGCCTAGCATTAAGCCATCCAGAATAGCCTGTAGAAATGACATTCAGAGCCTCTGCTTAGCTCGCATTACGCGCAATAAATTTACCTTTGGCGTAAGGCTTTGGCCAGACTGTGACTAATTCCTTTTTCTGCCATTGGAGCATTAGTGGCTCTGCATAAATATTCAGGCCTGTGTCATCAAACTTTACCTTGCCGTTAGTCATTGCCTTAGCCCAGCCCTCTGTAAAAGTGGTGTTCCGCAGAGCTTGAATAATGCCCTCAGGCGCAGTAGTTTTAGTGATGTTGATTGCTTGCACAAGAACGTCTAATGCAACAGCATGCTCAAGGGCTTCATGAACCATGAAGCTGTTATAGCGTTTACGGTATTTATTAGTCAGAGTTGGATCCAAGTCGTAGTTCGCCGAGCAGATAGACAGCACTCCGTTAGCATAATCACCTAGGGCTTGTGAGAAATCTGGAATTACATAGCCTGCGGAGCCACCAACAATCGGAATATTTACTTTTTGTTGACGTAATGCACGAACAATCAAAAGACTATCGTTCAAATAGGAGACAGGGAATACGATTTGCGCATTCGATGCTCGCAATTTATTGATTAACGGTGTTACGTCGATGATGCCTAGTGGATAAGCCTCATCCATCACTATTTCAATATTGGCAGCTTTTGCTGCTGCACGCAGGCCTGTTGCTGTAGAAGTGCCGTAAGCGGTATCTTCGTACAAGATAGCTACTTTATTGATTTTTGTGCCACCAGCTAGCTGAACGGCATAATCCAATTGCGCCTTGCCAATTGCACTGCCTTTAGAGGTCACTTGGAAAACGGTTTTAAATCCACGACCAGTTAGCTGATCTGAATAAGACATGGTTAGTAGTGGAATTCCGCGACGCTCAGTGACTTCCGAGATCGCTAGTGTTAGAGATGAGGCGAAAGCGCCCAAGATGGCGCAACAATCATTTTCAGCAATCATGCGTTGTGCAACTGTCGCCGCAGTGGTTGGGGTTGAAGTGGAGTCTGCAATCACTAGATTAATTTTTGCCCCACCCAGATTCTTGAGGCCGCCACTGTTGTTGATTTCATCCGCAACCAATTCGATGCCTTGACGTGAATTGATGCCAAATTGTGCATTTGCGCCCGATAAAGGGAGAATCACGCCAATATTGACTGTCTTAGTTTGTGACAGCGCAATTGATGGAAATGTACTCGCGATTGTTAGCGCGCTTAAACCTTTTAAAACTTCCCGACGTGTTTGTTGGGAGGCAATCTTTTGATCTTTTTTCATTTCATTCTCCGTTGTATTTGTGGTTGCGAAAATATTATTAATGCTAATATTTTGTCTGTCAATAGTATTGACAGATTGTCATACAATCAATAGTATTGACCCTATGTTGGAAAGAAAAATAATGCTAAAGCCAGAAACACTGCGCTCTCAGGTCGAAAATTTCATTCGACAGGAGATTGTCGCGGGTAGATTTAAGGCCGGCCAGAAGTTAGTTGAGCGTGAGTTATGTGAAATGCTGAATATCAGTAGAGCCCCCTTAAGAGAGGCCCTTCGTAAGTTGGAGGCAGAAAAGCTGATAGTCAATACGCCCCACCGCGGACCCACAGTCAGAACCATTGGACTTTCAGAAGCTAGGGAGATTTATGCCTTAAGGAGTTTGCTGGAAAGTCATGCAGCCCATGAATTTGCAAGATTAGCTACAGATCAGGAGATCGAGGAGCTTCAAAGTGCTGCAAAGGCCTTGAGGCATGGCGGTGAATCAAATTCACGGGAGCAGGTTATAGCTAGTAAGGCACGTTTTTATGAGGTATTGCTTGGGGGAGCTGGCAATAGCTTGGTCCGGGAGATATTGGGAAGTTTGCTAACCCAAGTGAATTTGCTTAGATCTATGTCTTTGATGCACCCAGATCGATTGCATAAAAGTTTAGATGAGATTGACGAGTTGGTAGTCTGTATTACGAAACGTAATCCCGAGGGGGCTCAACTCGTCGCAAAAAATCATATTTTGAATGCTGAGAGTGCAGCTCTTGGTTTTTTAGAATCACAACAACACCAATCACACTAATTATTAAGGAGCTATAAATGAATCGTGAATCTTTTGAAAAAGGCTTAAAAACTCGTCGTGAAGTATTGGGCGCAGACTACGTTGACAACTCAATTAAGAATGCAGATGATTTCAACATGCCAATGCAAGAGTTGGTAACAGAGTATTGCTGGAATGAGATTTGGAATCGTCCGGGCTTAGATCGCCGCACCAGAAGCATCATTAACCTAGCCATGATTACCGCCTTAAATCGTCCACATGAACTCAAGTTGCATGTAAGAGGTGCCATTAATAATGGTTTGACTAAGGACGATATCAAGGAGGTTTTCTTGCATACGGCTATTTATTGCGGCGTACCTGCAGCAATCGATAGCTTTCGTTGTGCCAAGGAAATCTTTAAAGAAATGGGAATCTAATGAATCCAGCGGAGACAAAGATTGCTTTTGTTGGCTTGGGTTTGATGGGTGTGCCTATGGCACACAATCTCCTTAAGGCGGGTTATCAGATTCATGGTTTTGACCTCAATCCAAGTGTGGCAGAAAAGTTTGCAGGAATTACCCAGTTTCAATTTGCAAGCTCCCCAGCTCAGGCCGTTGAAGGATCTGATGTCACTATATTGATGCTGCCTGATAGCGCAATCATTGACGCCATGTTGTGGGGTGGCAATGCAACCTTAGGTGTAGCTGAGAAACTCAAGCGGGGAAGTTATCTCATTGATATGAGCTCCTCTAGTCCTATTTCTTCCAAAGAAAATAATAAAAAATTGGCTGCAATGGGAATCCATTTTGTGGATGCGCCAGTTTCAGGTGGTGTCAAGAAGGCTGTTGATGGATCCTTGGCAATTATTGTGGGCGGTGAAATTGATGACTTTAATGCTTGCTTACCTTTGTTGGAAAAAATGGGCAAGAGCATCGTTTATGTTGGGGACGCAGGTGCAGCTCATGCGGTAAAAGCATTGAATAATTATGTCTCTGCATCTGGTTTGATTGCAGCATCGGAAGCATTAAATGCTGCTGAAAAATTTGGCCTAGATCCTCATATTGTAAATAAGGTATTTAACGCATCGACCGGCAGAAATAACACTACTGAGAATAAAGTCGAGAACTTTATGCTTAATGAGGCTTTTAATTCTGGTTTCTCTTTAGCCTTGATGCGTAAGGACTTACAGATTGCGCTAGGCTTTATTGAAGGTATGGGATGTTACTCAAGTCTAGCTAAGCAATGCGTCTTAACTGCTCAAGCAGCTGACGAGCAATTGGGTAAAAGTGCAGACCACACGGCTATGTACGGCTTTGTTAAGTCGCAGTCTTAACTATCGAAAATAATTAATTGGCTGGAGGAGGCAATATGAAACTTCATATCAAAGTTTTTACTAGTATATTTTTATCTGTCTCACCAGTTGCTTTTGCTGAGTATCCTGATAAGCAGATCACCATGGTTGTGCCGTATGCACCGGCGGGATCAACCGATGTTATGGGCCGCATACTAGCCCAAACGATGTCTAAAAATCTCGGGCAACCTATGGTAGTTGATAATACTGGCGGTGCTGGTGGCACCATTGGCGCCTTGCGCGTTGTTAGAGCCCCAGCTGATGGATATACGATCCTCTTTCACAATATGGCTCAAGCGGCATCACCAGCCTTGTACTCCAAACTTTCCTACGATCCCCAGACGGATTTTTCAGCAATCGGTGTAGTGAATGATGTCCCGATGGTATTGGTGGCTCGAAAAGATTTTCCTGCTAATTCGCTGCAGGGTTTAATTGATTACATCAAAGCAAATCCAGGAAAGCTTAATTTTGCAAATGCAGGCGTTGGATCAACATCTAACTTATGTGAAGTTTTGATGAAGTCCTCTCTTTCTGCTGACTGGACCTCAATCTCGTATAAAGGTACTGGCCCAGCTTTAAATGATCTGCTGGCTGGTCAAGTAGATGTCATTTGTGACCAACCTGCAAGCACGCTTCAACATATAAAAGGCGGAAACTTAAAGGCCCTTGCTGTTGCGACAAAGGAGCGTATCAGCTCCCTGCCGCAGACTCCAACCTTTAGCCAATCAGGTATGCCTGGTTTTCAGTTGACAGTTTGGCATGGGCTATATGCCCCAAAAAATACGCCAA
This sequence comes from Polynucleobacter sp. AP-Elch-400A-B2, assembly GCF_018688355.1. Classification (NCBI taxonomy): domain Bacteria; kingdom Pseudomonadati; phylum Pseudomonadota; class Betaproteobacteria; order Burkholderiales; family Burkholderiaceae; genus Polynucleobacter; species Polynucleobacter sp. AP-Elch-400A-B2. The sequence goes on from NZ_CP061317.1 coordinate 495,004, forward strand.
AACCAGTGATTGATCGTTTGGTTGCTTCATTAAATACTGCATTGAAGGACCCTCTTTTGGTTCAGCGTTTCACTGAGATGGATGCCATGATTGTGCCACCAAGCTCTGCAACTCCAGCCTATTTGAGAAATTTTTTAAAAGGAGATGTTGAGCGCTGGAGGATTGCCTTGAAAAACGTTGGGATTAAGCCTGAGTAAGTTGACGTCCCAAAAGTTTTTAATCTGCAATAATTTTTTGGCAGCATTTCATTAGCAATAGGTAGTCTCCGCCATGCTGAGGAGATCTTTAGGGAAATGGGAACATGACGGATCTAGTGGTACTCAGAGTCAATGGAGTGAGCTACTCAATAGCTGCAGAGCCAAATACTCCGCTTCTTTATATTCTGCGAAATGATTTGCAACTGTTTGGAGCGCGTTTTGGCTGTGGTCTTGGACTTTGTGGTGCCTGTAGCGTTTTGATTAATGGGCAAAAGATGCATTCCTGCGATGTACCTCTCTGGGATTGTGTTGGCAAAGATATCGTAACCATAGAGGGCGTTGGCACTCCTGATAAGTTACATGCTTTACAGCAGGCCATCATTGATGAGCAAGCTATGCAGTGTGGTTATTGTGTAAATGGAATCTTGATTACTGCAAAAGCATTACTTGACCAGAATCCCAATCCAACTGAATTAGAAATTCGAGAGGCGCTTGATCGAAATTTGTGCCGTTGTGGAACGCATAATCGATTTATTCGTGCGATTCAAAAAGTGGTTGCAATAAACCAGAGTATTAAAAATGACTAATCAAACCCAGTCTTTTTTGCCACAATATTTGGCAAGTAACCCAAAACTGAGTCAGCGAGTCAGTTTTAATAAAGATCATACTGTGACCATTCGACCCGGTAAGGTCGAGATTGGGCAAGGAATTATTTCTGCTATCGCGCAAATTGCAGCCGAAGAATTGGGGGTTCAGTATTCCTGTATTCAGGTCACGCCTGTCGATACCACCATTAGCCCTAATGAGGCCTCTACCTCAGGAAGTCGCTCTATTCAGGAGGGGGGCGAGAGTATGCGCTATACCTGTGCAGAAATTAGACATCTTTTTCTGGAGGCAGCTGCAGCGAGATTGAATCTTCCGATAGGCCTTATGAAGGTAAGAGATGGCGTTATTTATAGCGACAACAATCCTTTAGAGCTATCCTACTGGGAGCTTTTGGGAGATGTTAATTTAGATGTCGACGCCAACTCCAGGGCGGCTCCTAAAAAGCAAAGTGAGTATCAATTAATTGGATCCTCATTACCGCGCAAGGACATTTTACGAAAGATTACTGGCGCAGCTTTTCTGCATGACATGATCTTGCCAGGAATGCTTCATGGCCGCATTGTTCGCCCTCCATCATTTCATGCGAAATTGATCTCCTGCGAAGAGTCTGCAGTTTTGGCAATGCCAGGCATAAAAAAGGTCATTCGAGATGGAAGCTTTATTGGGGTGGTGGCAGAAAGAGAGGAGCAGGCTATCAAAGCGATGCTCGCAATGCAACATCAATGCAAGTGGAGCGAGGAATCAGTCCTTCCTGACATGGCTGATATTGAAGATTTTTTGTATACCCAAAAATCTGAAGATGAAATCCTAAAGGATGTTTCAACGGGTTTAAACAGCTCAGACTCTCTTATTACCTCTACTTTTACTAGACCCTATTTGGCTCACGCTTCTATAGGACCATCATGCGCTTTAGCTTGGTGGCATGATGATTACTTGGAAGTGTGGTCGCATAGTCAATCAATTTATGCTCTTAGAGATGAGCTGGCTAAGATTTTGAACCTAGATCTTGATCGGGTCATTGTTCGACATGCTGAGGGTGCCGGATGCTATGGACATAATGGTGCCGATGATGTTGCTTTAGATGCTGCCCTATTAGCACTGCAGTTTGATGGCGTACCAGTCCGAGTGCAATGGATGCGTGAAGATGAGTTTGCATGGGAGCCTTTTGGGCCCGCCATGGCAGTCAAGCTCTCTGGGTCGGTAAATGCCAGCGGTCAAATCACATCATGGCAGGAAGAAATTTGGGGTAATCGTCATATTGGCCGTCCAGGTCGACAGTCAAAGCCAGGACTGTTAGCTGCTTGGCATATGGGTGAGGGCATGCAAGCTCCGTTACCAGTAGATATGCCGATTGCGATGGGCGGCGGCAGTCAACGTAATGCGGTTCCTTACTATGAATTGCCAGATTGCAAGGTAATTAATCATGCTATTCAGACTATGCCTATTCGCACCTCAGCTCTCCGTGCTCTAGGGGCATACATCAATATTTTTGCTATTGAATCTTTTATGGATGAGCTTGCTGAAATAGCTCAGTTAGATCCTATCGAATTTCGCTTGCGCCATCTTAAGGATGAAAGAGCTATTGCTGTGCTGAAAGCAGTTAGTACCCAAGCTAATTGGCAAGTTGGCTTTAAGGGTGATGGGACGCATGGTTATGGCGTAGCTTTTGCGCGGTACAAGAATGTTGGTAATTATGCCGCTGTGATTGCAGAAGTTTGTATTGAGGAAAAAATTAAGGTTAAAAAGGTATTTGCTGCAATTGATTGCGGTCTGGTGATTAATCCTAACGGTGTATTAAATCAAATTGAAGGCGGGATCATCCAGTCTGCAAGTTGGACACTCAAGGAGCAAGTGAGGTTTGATAGAACCAGAATAACCTCTCTTAATTGGGAGGAGTATCCAATACTGACCTTCAGCGAGGTACCGCAGGTAGAGATTAGCTTAATGAATCGCCCTGATGAGCCACCTCTAGGAGTGGGCGAAGGAGTCACTGGACCAGTCGCTGCCGCAATAGCAAATGCAGTATCAAATGCAATGGGAATAAGATTACGTCATTTACCGATGACACAAGAAAATGTAATCTCTGCAATGGATGAGCAGTCAGTCTAGATGGTGAATTGCATTTATAAATTAAGTATAAAAAGGCGGAGAATAATGATGAAAAAGTTTGCTTCACTAATTGGAGTGCTACTGTTTATTGGCACATTCTTATCGTCTAGTTTGATATTTGCACGGGTTAATGAATATCCATCGAAGTCGATTAGCATGGTGGTTCCATTTCCTCCTGGCGGTGCAGTTGATCAAGCAGGGCGCGCAATGGCGCAAGCACTCTATGAGGTTTGGAAGCAGCCAGTTGTGATTTTAAATAAGGCGGGAGCCGGTGGAGCAATTGGTATCACTTCCGTTGCTAACGCCCCGCCAGATGGATATACATTACTAGCGACGCATTCAGCAATTCTGAGTCTTCCTGCGTCAGAGAAATTATTTGGCAGAACAGCCTCTTTTGATAGGTCAAATTTCACACCGCTAGCTTTAATTGTTGCAGATCCAGTTGTCCTGATTGTTCCAGCCGATTCACCATGGAAAACAACGCAAGACTTTGTGGCGGATGCAAAAAAAAGACCTGATGCTATTACTTATTCATCCTCTGGAGCGTATAGTGCTCTTCACTTGCCAATGGAGATGTTTGCAAACTCTACCGGTATTAAATTACGCCATGTGCCATTCTCAGGTGGTGGCCCCGCACTGACTGCGTTATTAGGTGGAGTGGTAGATGCTTCAACCGGTGTGCCAGCCGTAGTAGCGCCCCATATAAAGGCTGGAAAATTTCGAGCACTTTTAGTGACTGGCTCCAAGCGCCATCCTTTATTACCAGATGTTCCAACCGCAATCGAGCTTGGTTACAAGGATGTTGAATTTTATCTTTGGGTAGGTTTATTTGGGCCTGCAAAAATGGATGATGATCTAGTTAAAAAAATTCGACAAGGAATTTCTAAGGCAGTTGTAGAGCCAAAATTTGTTGATTACATGAACCAGGCGGGCGCACCTATAGACTATCGCGATGCTCCTGCATTCAATACTTTTTTAACTAAAGATGCTGAGCGTATCGGCGATGTAATTAAGCGCATTGGTAAGGTTGATTAAAGTTAAACAGGTTGTTTTTTTAAATAAATATTGAATATCTAGAGATTAAATAAATGAGCTACTCAAATACACGTCTTTTTATTAATGGGCAATGGTGTGATGCGGATACCGGAAAATCTCTGCCGGTTATTAATCCCGCTACTGGTCTTGAAATTGGAAGAGTTTCTTGTATTGATAGGGCGGGATTAGATAGGGCAGTATTAGCAGCTCAATCAGGCTTTGAGATTTGGCGTAACACCCCTGCTGTAGAGCGGTCAAAAATGATGGAGCTTGCTGCAAAAAATTTGCGTGCTCGAGTCGATCAAATTGCAGTGCTAATGACACAGGAGCAGGGTAAGCCATTTGCTGAGGCTAAGGCCGAGTTAATGATGGCTGCTGAGGTAATAGATTGGTTTGCTGGTGAAGCGCGCAGAGTATATGGCCGCATTGTGCCTGCCCGAAATCATTCCACGCAACAGCAGGTCCTCAAGTTTCCAGTTGGACCTGTTGCTGCATTTACGCCTTGGAATTTTCCTGTCAATCAAATTGTGCGTAAGTTATCGGCAGCATTGAGTGCAGGATGCTCAATGATTGTGAAGGCTCCGGAGGAGACTCCTGCTTCTCCAGCAGCACTGATTCAGGCCTTTATTGACGCTGGAATACCTGCTGGCGTTATTGGATTGATATACGGTAATCCAGCAGAAATTTCCGAATATTTAATAAAGCATCCCATTATCAAAAAAATTACTTTTACTGGGTCTACGCCGGTAGGAAAGCAATTGGCAGCACTGGCTGGATTGCACATGAAGCGCGCAACGATGGAGTTGGGGGGTCATGCTCCAGTAATTATTGCTGAGGATGCTGATGTTCAGTTGGCTGCAAAAGCAGCTGGATCAGCTAAGTTCAGAAATGCCGGTCAGGTGTGCATATCCCCAACTCGTTTTTTGGTGCACGAAAATGTTAAAGATGAGTTTTTGGAGGCCATACTAAGACAAGTTGATGCGCTCAAGGTTGGCAACGGCCTAGATAAAGACATCACTATGGGCCCGCTTGCAAATGATCGTCGTTTAGCTGCAATGGCTGACTTTACCCAGGATGCGATTTCCAAAGGAGCAAAACTCATTACTGGCGGAGAGCGTATTGGTACTGCTGGAAATTTCTTTAAGCCAACCATCTTTGCAGATGTTCCATTAAATGCAAAAGTATTTAATGATGAGCCATTTGGACCGATGCTAGGTATCAGTACATTTAAGAACTTAGACGAAGCTCTTGAGGAGGCCAACAGATTACCTTTTGGTTTGGCTGGTTATGCTTTTACGCAATCTCTGAAAAATTCACATAAAATATCGCAAGAGTTACAGGTAGGTATGCTCTGGATTAATCAGCAAGCTCTAGCATGGCCTGAAATGCCATTTGGTGGAATCAAAGAGTCTGGATATGGCTCGGAGGGTGGATATGAGGCGGTAGAGGCTTACATCAATACCAAGTCAGTTTCTATTTTTAATGGGTGAAGCAGTCTAGACTTTTGTAGATGATTAGTACTGGTAGGGTTGGGGCAATCTAGCGTTAACGAACATACTTAAATGTCCCAACACCTGTAGCAAGAAGCAAGGAAGAGTCGAGCCAGACCTCGCCGCGAGAAAAGAAAATACTGCGGCCTTGTCGCTCTATAAAACCTTTCGCAACTAATACGCTTCCTTCGGCAGAACTTATAAAGTTGGTTGTCAGAGAGAGTGTGACATTGCGTAGCGGGGGATCACCTGGCGGAACGTATAGACCGGCATAACCACAAACAGCATCCAGTAAGGTGCAGATCAGTCCGCCCTGAATCCTCCCAATCCTGTTTTGGTGATTCTCAGTAATCATCAATTTCATCTCTGCGTAGTTCGGACGACAATCTGTTAGCTCTACGCCAAGCCACTCTAGAAATCGATTATCAATGGAGTTCATTACAGGCCTAAAGTGTTTGTGGACGAGATTAAATTCTTGAGATAAAAGAATGTTATTGGAGTTATGACAGTATAGATAAAAGTCAGACTCAACCATTAAATTAATGCGTACCTTTTTTTCTAGCGAAACTTAAGGTCGTAGAGGTTCTAAAAATAAAAATGCCCAGCAGAGCGAGGCTTAGTAAAGCTAGTGGGTCGGGCGAATTCGAACTCGCGACTAACGGTGCTTACACGGCGAGCTGGCGTTGCTTAATTAGCTCTGCAGCCGATATACGAACAATCTTCCCGTCAACGGTAGTTACGATTGCAGTATTGGTTTGAATTGCCAGGTCTATTGCAGCTTGTCCAGCACGTTGCATAGCGTAGTAGGATCCTGCGATATCGGGATCCGAGGAATTACGAATGTCTTTGCTTGTAATAGTCATGGTCAACCTTGGTCTGTTTCCTCAGGTGAAGTTTTATCTCCATCTAACAATACCCACAATTTTAGAGCTTTTTAATATTTGGGTTAATTCTCGATGCCAGAGTTATATCGCCTACGAATGACGTCCTCAGAAATATTTACCTTTTTTGTCTGCAGCTTGAGGTCTTGGGGAGTAGTAAATTAAACCCATTCAAATTATGTGTAATATATTACACAATTTATGCTATAATATGTTTATGAACTTACGTGAAATCGGTCTTAAGGTTGGGCAGCGCCGAACCGATCTGGGTTTATCCCAAGAGCGGTTGGCAAAGCTATGCGGTCTATCAAGGTCAACTATCCACCATCTAGAGAAAGGTAGCTTGAATGATTTGGGCGTAGCTAAATTACTATCTTTGCTATCGTTGCTGGGTTTGGATGTGATTACCCAAGAGCATCTTCAAAAGCATCGCGGCCTGGATATGGCCAGTAAGACAGCAAGTGTGAGCTACAGAACAAAGTTACAAAGTCGTGACTTATCACGTTCATTAGCATGTGGTGTGTTGCCTGAGAAAATTTATCCTCATGTAGCATCTTTATTAGACGAGGCACCATTAGAAATTATTGTGTCTGCTGTTGAGGAGGCGGCGAAGATTAATCGCGTGGCACCTAAAGTCATTTGGAAAAATATTCATCGGTGGGCGCATGAAATGCATTCACCGAGATCGGCTTGGGCTTAAGCTATGAGTAATAGTAATGAGCGCGAGCTTCCTGAAGGTGTGTGGAAAGATTTACTGCCCCATGCGCTTTTGATTATTGAAGATATCCAGAATCACGGAACGCCTGACCCATTCTGGACTTTTGGCGGAGGCACAGTGTTGATGCTTCGCTATCAGCATCGTCTTAGTAAGGACATTGATATATTTGTCCCAGATCCTCAGTATTTAGGGTTTGTTACTCCACGCTTAAGCGATGTAGCTGCAGCAGTAAGCACGGACTACGTTGAAGATCAAAGCTCTTACGTTAAGTTAATTCGTCCAGAAGGGGAAATAGACTTTGTGGCATCTCCAAACTTAACGGAATTACCATTTGAGATGTGGAATATTGGTGGTCAGCAAATTCGGGTAGAAACTGCTGCAGAGATTGTGTCTAAGAAATTATGGCATCGAGGCGATAGGGCCGCTGCTCGTGATTTATTTGATCTGTCATTAGTTATTGAGCGTGAGCCGGAAGCATTGGTAAAGGCAGCTAAGTTCTTGAAAAAGCATGCTGAGCCATTTATTGGTCAGATAGCTAGTAGGGCGGCAGTATTAAAAGCTCAGTTTGCTGAAATTGATGTATTGAATTACAAGCCAAGCTATGACGAGGCAGCGCAGAGAGCAACCTCATTTCTGAGATCGCTAAAGTAAGGGTTAATTACTTATCAGCATTTTTTATTTCAGTAGATTTGATGCTAATTTCTAAGTAAGTAAATGGTTTTAAAGCAAGCATAGAAGAGCTTTTTGAAGGAATCGTAGGCAATAAAAAAGCCCCGCAGAAGCGAGGCTTAGTAATGCTTGGTGGGTCGGGCGAGATTCGAACTCGCAACCAACGGATTAAAAGAGCTGTTTTAACGCCGACAGACTCAATTTAACACAGAATTAATTAAATTGACTCCCGACATGTAGATTGAAAACAAGTTTTAATGGCTCTACATAAATCGCAGAACTTACCTTGGGGATTCTCTTGGAGCGGTCATTTGTATAGGAGGTGTTTTGATCGTTTCTACTGACTCAATCTCTTTTTTAGCTTCTGTCTGAGATGGATCCTGAGTCTCTAAAGGTGGAGTTGGAGCAATGGCAGGATTATTCTTGCCACCCTTAGGTTGAGAGTTGTATTGAGTTATTAAAAAGATCAAAGCTAAGGCGCTACCAAGGTAAGTAAATAATTTAGGATATACGATAGTCTTTTGCTTATCTGTATCAATATCTGGTGCAGCTTCAGCTATTAGCTCTTGTAAATGAGTGCCAATAGAACTTACTTTTTCTAATTCTGCATTCAATTCTTTTTTAATTTTTAATGCATGCTTAGATTCAATCTTAGGAGCTGAGTTAGTTTTATTTGTTTCTTCTAAGTCAACTTTGGAAGATTCTTCAGATTCTGTTTTTTCTATTTCAGAAAGTTGCAATTGAGGCTGTTGATTATTTTTTGTTTCAAAAGCCTCATGGTCCATAAGTCCTAATATTTTTGCTACTTTCCTTGCGCTTTGAATTTTGATTGATTCTGAATAAAAACTCTTATTACCACCGCTTTCAATTTGCTCGATTTGGTTTTGTGAGAGGGTGGCCATACTGGCCAAATCACTCACAGATAACCCTTGTGCATGCCTAGCTTTTTTAAAACTTTCTCCAATAATTGTTGGAATAAAAGTGTGGCTTCTCATACCAAAATATTTAAATTGTGCGCTGGGTTAAATTTTTTTCTCAAACGAGTAAAAATTAGACAATTAAGATTGCTTAATTAAGAATCGAGGAATAGCCTCATCTGCTTGAAGAGCATCTCTTATTGGGGCTAAATCTGAAGCTTCACTAAGAGTATTAATATTAATGTTCAATGCTTGTGCATAAGCATTGGAATAGCTCAAGATCTTTTCTAAATCATTTTCAAAAGCAAAAAAATTGCCATTTTCAATATGCACCAATGAGGCTACGCTTAAACCACATTGTTTGGATATATTTTGAAGGTTCGCTCTTTGTGTCTCTCGAGAGCTTCTCAATAACTTACCAATTTGCTTAGCGCAACGTATATCAACTGGGGACACAATGCACCAATATATTAAATAAAAGCAAATTTTATAATTAATTCAGAGGCTTATGCAACTAGGTGATTACACTAATATCCTGTTGAAATTAAATGTTAGCTGGAGCATCAACTTTAATCAGGATTCTTAATGGGTAAAGCCCGGAAAATAGAGTTGGAATAACACTAATCCTGCTACATTCCTAAAAATTGAAATACGCGATTAATTAAATTTTTGCGTTCAGTTTGATCTGGCTTATGATGCACGGTTTTCTCATTTGCTTGTTTCAGCAGAAGAACTTGATCAACGATATCTTGCGTTAAATACGGATTTTTTCTCAGAATTGGCTCAATGTCTGATTTTGCAATTGACATGAGTATGACTCTGCTTTGAGCAATGACACTGGCTGTATGGCGTTCACCTGTTAGTAATGACATTTCACCGATCACATCTCCTGGCCAGCACTTAGCAAGTTTAATCACTTTTGCGGGGTCTTCGCCTGATAATTCAATACTTAATTTACCTTCGGTAACTATAAAAATAGAGTCTTTAAGCTCTCCTTGATTTAGGAGAATTTCTTGCGGGCTCAGTCTGATAAATCTCGCCTTATTTTCTAAGTTCTGAGTCTCTTCTGCATTAAGTGATTTAAGAACACCAAATTCCTTTAACTGCAGTAGTCGGTGAGGGGTCTTATCCGGTAAATCCAAATTTGAATTTTTTTGCGCTTGGTAAGGTGTTAAATCAAAGCCAGCAGATTTTAAAAAACGTACAGCAGCATTAATTACGAAATGATTAGATTCACTAAGTGAAATACTTGGATGACATCGATATTCAAGTATGAATTTCATATGACCTTGTGATAGGGTCCTTACGCGTGTACTGTATTCGCCGTGATAATGGTGGTTTAGATAATGAACATATTCTAGAGAATCTTCTAGGATGGGAATAATTTCCGAGTGCGGGAATCGATTGCTTAGTTCAATCTCAGCATTTCTTACTGCTACATTCCCATGAGTACTGTAATTAATAATGGATTGTTGTAGAAAGAGGCTGTTCCGAATGAGCCGTGTGGTGTGGCTTGTATCTTTTAAAGTAACTATCTGCTGATCCAAGTCAATTACTTTGGCAACAATTGTTTCCTCACCGTGCTTTAAAGAAACCCAGTCACCAATTCTGGCTATCCGACTAATTTGAATTTGTGCGCTAGCTAAAATATCAGAAATGATCTCTCGAAATGCATATGCCAAAATAACGCTGATGACGCCTGAGGCGGCAAGCAAGCTTTTAACAGGTAACTCATATAGTTTGATTGCTCCAAATAGCCCTAGTAAGCCATAAACCAAAATAGAGAAAACTTGAATCAAGATTTTTGGGATAAAAATTTTCTTATTGTTACGATTAATATCTGCGACGAGAATTCTGACTAACCCATCAATAGTGATTCCAAAAGCCAATAATTGGGCTAGAACAGCATATTGCTTTGCATCGAAGCTATCTGCGTTTTGAAGGCTCACTATTTCCCAGGACCAAATGGTGGAGTATTGGCTCTGTAGCCAAATGAAAATTGCTCCATTTAGCAAAATAAGGATTCCAAGCTGTACTAAATCTTTGATAGATAAAAAATGGTGTTTTGAGTTTGTCATGGTCAAGTTAGAGGATGTTTAAATCGAATATTACACAATCCTATTTGCCCTTTTGACGCTATTTAGCATCCATTGCATACCCACAGATTCTGTTGTACAGAAAATATATATAATAATTCTTTAAATTATCCGTATTTGCTGTAAGTAGTCCAAAAATAAAGCGCTTACATCAACATCTCTAAAACCAATAAAAATGAGACAAGTAAAAATCATCATTACCAACCAAAAGGGTGGGGTTGGTAAAAGCACTATTGCTTCAAACTTAGCTGGCTATTTTTCTAATCACCATCAAAAGAAAATCTCTTTTATTGACTACGATAGGCAGGGTAGCGGTGCTTCCTTAATAAAAAAGATTCATGACCAAAATATCCAGGTTTTCAAAAAAGAGCTGTTCTTTAAACAGGGCTCTAATTGGAGTCTAATTGAAGCTAGACAGGCATTAAATACTCATTCTTCTGGGGTAGATATTGTTATTGCAGATTTAACTTGGACCTTTGGTTTGCCCTATGATTTTTTATTGGACTTTGATTTAATTATTGTTCCTTCATCTGATACTTCACTTGAAGTTGCCAGCACAGAAATTTTTATCCTGGAGTATTTTCAAAAAAATATGGATAAATTGCGCTCAATGAATCAATCCATTATTGTGGTTCCAAGTCGCATTGATCCTAGTCATAGTGAGATCCCTAAATTTAGTGGTTTAGATTTTTTAACGAGCTGCTCGATTGCGCCGCCAATTTATAGAATTCCCAGCATTGATCGTTACTATGAAGAGGGTTTTTTATGTACCTCTGCTGATCCTGTAATTGCAGAAAATTTTCTAAATTTAGGTAAATTTGTTCATGACAGACTAGAATTTATGAGTTTTCTAATCGTTCCTGCGAATAGATTTCTCTCAAAGCCCGCATCTAAATATCAAGCTAAGGATAGCATTCAAAAAACTAGGACTGAACCATCAAAAATTTTAGGAAATACCAAAAGTAGTCAAACTCCAAAAACGATCGAAATTCCAAAAGAGAAGGAATTTAGTTATATCCCCAGTTTTTTGCGAAGAAAAAAATAGTGCGGCAAGGTATGAAAAAGGGCCTGCGTATTTCTTTTAAATTAGCCTATTGCCGAAGTTATCCCTAAAGGCCAAGCTTGCATTCTTGATAATAAGACTGTGAAAATAGGCTATATATTCCATAAATTCAATCAATTATCTGGAGTGCTAGTTTAGAATTGAAGAGCTTCTTGTGTCAGAAACTTGAGATCTAGAAATGAATCAAGTCACTTAAATTAAAATACTGAAAAACTATCTTAGGCATATTTCATGTTTGACTTTAGCAAAATTGAGCGTTTAAAGAGCAAAGCTGATAAGGGTGACGTGAAAGCCCAAATCGAACTTGCGCAAGAATATTTTTCTGGCCGCAACGTTCAGGCCAGCCTCTCTACAAGTTTTTCTTACTATTCCAGGGCTGCAAGGCAAAACGATCCTGAAGCAATTTATAAGTTGGGCGAATATCAAGATATTGGCTGGGGTTGCCCCATGAGCCCCGGTAATGCGTTTCAGAACTTTTACAAGGCCGCCAAAATGGGTCATCTGAAAGCTATTTTGAGTCTAGCCCATTACTATCAAACTGGCCGAGCTGGAATTGTCGATTACGACAAAGCAATCATAAATTATCAGTTAGCTGTCAAAATGGGGCATCTGCAGGCTAAGGATAAAATTATTAAGCTTCAAGAGCTTAAAAAGAATGCTCCCGCGTACAAACCACCGGTTCCGTCTACTGCAACTCGCGAGACAACTTCAGCAGGAAACAAACCTGCTCAAAAGCCTACTGCTGAAATCAAAATCGAGGATATTCCCTTTTTTAATGGCCTGAGTGGCACCGATCTTATTTACTTGATGGGTCTAGTTTCTAATGTTGAGGGAAAAAAAGGACAGTTTCTTTTCTGCGAAGGGGACGAGCCTAATGGCCTTTTTATTCTTTTAAAAGGGCAATGCACGATTCGATTGGCCAATATCAGCACCAACACCTTTAATGAAATTAAATCGGTTAGCCCTGGTGAATATGTAGGAGAGTTTGGCCTGATTGATGGTTTGCCTCGCTCTGCTTCAGTAGTGATCACTGAGGATGCCGAGATGATGTTCTTGCCGACTCAGGTATTTCAAGCGGCTATTGAAAGTCAAAAAGGTTTGGCAGAAGTTGTCACCAGAAATTTGCTCACCTTCATTCGTAATGGCAATATCCGTATTGAAGAAAAAGACCTAAAAGCCCTTGTTTACAGTGGTCAACCCGTTGCGCCTACCCTGCTAAATATGAAATTACTGGTGGGAATATTGCGCGCCAGTAATAGTACTAAGCAAGTTAATTATTGGGAGCGATAAGGCTGCTTTGCGTTGAAATCACCCAGAATGAGCATGGTTGCATCATCACTGGTTTGCAGTTTATTTTCAGCAAACAAAGTTTGCACCTTTGCGATACCCTCTTTGGGGGATAAGTCACCAATAAGTTTGATGAGTGAAACTACTCCCGCTAGGCCAATCTCATCATTAGTGCCTGTGACTCTCGCCTCCAGGATGCCATCAGTAAATATAAATATTTTTTTTGCTTCTAAGTGAATGTGTTCACTGTTCCAATCTAATTCCTCTGAAGGAACAATGCCAATTGGAGGTAGTGAAGAAGCATGAGTATCAATCTCTAATTTTGGATCACAGATCACAATATTGCCATGTCCACAGTTGAGGTATTCCACTTCTTTTGTCAGTAGATCGTACTTTCCAATCAATAGCGTTACAAACCCCGTAGAACCTTCAAAGCGTTCGATCATTTGATACATCTCATGATTTAAAGATTTAGCAATAGCGGCTGGCGATTGCCCCTCATTTGCCATGTATCGAAATAATGCTAGGCATCTAGCCACAGTTAGGGCAGCAGGGATTCCTTTTCCAGAGACATCACCTTCACAAAAAAGGATTTCATTGCCAATTTGAAGGTAGTCTAAAAAATCGCCTGATAGATTACGCGCTGGGACGACCAAGCCATGAATGACATCAATATTTTGTAGGGAGGCAAATAGATTTTTCTGTGTTTCTTCAGCAGTGGACAAATCTCGTTTAATTAAGGCATCTTTAATCATTTGCTCAGTCAGAGATAGATTTTCAAAAGCCACTCCAAGAATCAGGGCTAGCCTCTCAAAAGACTCCAAATGAGATTCATCAAATTGAGTAATTTGACCATTGTCCATGCGGTTAATTGCTTGCAGGCAGCCATAACAATGCTTACCCGAAATAATGGGAACCGTCAGAATCGAGTGGGTTTCAAAGCCAGTTTTTTGATCAACTGCAGAAAAGTGATTTGTATCTGATTTAGCATCTTTAATCAGCGATCCTGCTTGTGTAGTGAAGGCTTTTCCAACTAAGCCTGCACCGGAGGGTATCAACAATCCTTTGATATCTACAGGACCGATACAGATCTCACATTGAAGTTTTGTTTTATCGCTATTTGCTAGAAATAAGGAAATAGCCTGCGCCTGAATAGATTCCAAAATAATAGGAAGCGCCCAATTGAGCGCCAAAATTAGGTTTCTATTCTGGGCATAGCGTTGAATAATGCCAATAATGAGATTGCTAAGAAGGTCGTCAAATGGCTTATTGGACGTCACAGAATGCATAGAATCTCTATATTTAATGGGGTTAAAATAAGTCCGCCTTTAGTTATAAAAGGGTATTTTCAGTATTCTACGAGAATCAGTCAATTAGTATGCTTTTCATGGCTACAGGGCTGATATTTACACATTAGACATAGTCGTTAGTATTTCATTATTAGATTCATCCAAACCGTTCAGATTAGTTTATGGCAATCAACTTTTTGTCCAATATGAATAAGCGGAAAATGAGCCCTTTAAAGGTAGGGCTCATTGCCACTATTTTTCTATTTAGTCTGAGTTTTTTTGACATTATTGGCATGAATGATTTTGGGAGCAAGAAATCTTTAGATTTCCTATCTCAATCTTTCCCATACGAAAAATATTATCCAGATAACTCTACTGGGTTAATCCTCGTTGCAATTGATGACGACTCATTAAGTAAGTTGGGGCAGTGGCCCTGGCCAAGACAGGTCATTGCGAAAATTATTGATAATGCGAAAAAAAGCGGTATTGCAGCTATCGGCGTAGATCTACTGTTCCTGGAGGAGGATCGATACTCCCCTAATCAGCTCGCTAGCAATTTACATATACCTGTTGCAACTTTGAAAAGCTTGGGATTTGAAAGCGGCGATATTAAATTGGACGAAGTATTGGCTCAATCACCAGCCGTGATTGCTTTTTCATTAGGCAAGAGTGAGCAAACTAGCGCGCAAGTTGATCATTCTGCCCCCCGTAATTTATTTGTTAGCTCCAACGATGTGAGCGAGCAACTGTTGTCAACACCTAACCTCATTCTTCCTCAAAAAACAATTAAAAGTGCGCCTGGGTTGGGGTTTGTCAATGCTCTTGAAGAGGGTGGCCTTATTCGTGAAAACTTTATGGTCTCAAACTATCGAGGCCAATTAATTCCCTCCCTCAGTTTGGAAATGCTGAGAGTTGCCCAAGGTGCCCGCAATTATGTGATTAAGCAAACTGATAGCGGACATGGACTTTTAATTAAGACTGGCGACTTTATTGTGCAGACCAACTTGAAAGGGCAAATGCCGTACCACCATGGCAATACCCAACGCTTTAAACAAATTTCGGCTTCTCGATTTTTAGATGGACCAGTGGCTGGCTTAGATAATAATCTGGCGGTCTTAGGGGTTAACGCATTGGCTTTGGGTGACCGGCATGCCACGACTAATGAAGATTCCATCCCTGGCGCGCTAATGCACTTACAAACCTTAGATCAAATATTGTCCGAACGCTACATTACAAGCAACTTGGTTTTTGATCGAATGATTTTTTTTCTATGCGCGTTAATTGCTATTGCGGTTTGTTATTCGGTGGTTCATGTTCCATTAATGTATTCCCTCATGATTGTGAGTATTAGCTTTACGCTGCTAATGGGAATCTCTGCTTATTCATTTATTCAACATGGATTTGTATTTAATTTTTTAACCAGCTCCTTGATTTTAAGTAGTGGCGGATTTATTACCTATGTTCTGCAGTCTTTTTACGAAGAGCGTTTGAGAAAAAAATTACAAAGCTCCTTTGCGCAGTATGTTCCACCTGATGTCGTAAAGCGGATTTCAAAAAGTGATCTCGCACCCAAGTTAGGTGGAGAACTGATACAGGCAAGCGTTCTTTTTTTAGATTTGAGAGGTTTTACCTCTTTAACCGAAAAACTTAAACCACACCCAGAATTAATGGTGAAGGTGATTGGCACCATCATGAATGAAGTGACGGCCAGGCTCATAGAAAGTGGCGCCACGATTGATAAGTACATTGGCGATGCAGTCATGGCTTTTTGGAATGCGCCTGAAAAACAAGACAATCATACAATTCGCGCAATTTATGGAGCCTGTCGAATCCAAGAGGATCTAGAGTTGATCCGTTCTCAAATTTATAACATTGACCCCATAACGCATGAAATTAAAATTGCGTTTGGTATTGGAATTTGCTCTGGGCCAATAACGGTTGGCAACTTTGGTTCTGATTTTCGCTTTAACTATACCGCTCTTGGGGATGCTGTGAATACTGCGTCACGATTAGAGAGCTTAACTAAAGAAAAAGGTCAACCTATATTGATCGTCTCCGATAGTTTAATTGACGGTCAAATTCTAGAATTTAATAATAGATCCATGCAAATCAATTTAGTGGGCAGTACGGAGATTCGAGGCAAGATTGAAGTACTCAATACTTTTACTGCAAAATTTGTGAGCTAATTTACTTTACTGATCAACGCATAGTCTTATCGATAATTTTAGATTCATGTATCCACTACCCCATCATCACTCTTACCTCGCAAAAGTATTTGTAGGATTTTTTATGGTGGGCATTGGATCAGCATTGGCTCAAAGTCCGGCTCCATTAGTTAATCTGCAGAGTCAAACACCTGGCTCAGTAGACTTTTCGAATGATCAATTTACCCCCTTGGATGGGGGTAGGCAAAAAAAAGCAGATGCCTTATTTGAGAAGGTCTATCAAAATCCAAGCTCTTTACCGCTAAACGTTGAGCTTGCTCTTGCGCAACTCGAAATCGGGAACTTTAAGGGCGCATCAGCTACCTTAGATCGTGTTTTAAGTCTATATCCTAACGAGCCCAGAGTTCAGTTACTAATGGCGCAAACTGAAAAGCGTTTAGGTAATGCTGTAGAGGCTAAGGGTTATTTTCAAGAGGTGATCGACAATCCCTTAGCCAATCAATTGCAAAAGGACGCTGCCAAGGCAGAGCTGAGTACTCTTGAGTATGACGAAAAAGTTTGGAAATATAGCGGTATTTTGCAGGGGGGTATTGGGAGATCTATGAACCCCCTAAGCTCTCCAAGATATTTGACGATCCAAGGATTTGATCTTGCAAATCCATCCTATGCGTCTAACTATGCAACAGCATTGATGTATTTTGGTTCGGTGAGTTTTGAGCGCTCTCTTGAAAATCAAGCGAATGAATCCATGGTGGTGACGCTGAGTCGCTTTAACCAGCAATATCAAAATTCCAACCCTGATATTAATTATGGCTTAGCGAATTTAGGGGTCAACACAGGAACAATTGCATATCAGTCTGGCGATATCACGGATCGTTTTACTTTAGGCTGGAATAGTTCCCAAACTACTCTAAGTAATAAGGGGTATATGAATAGTAATTGGGCTTCTAGCTCCTACCAAAAAGCAGTTGGTGAGAACTTCCTTGCCAATGGTAGTTTTAATTATGGCTATAACAATCAATTAGAAGGGCAAAACTATTCCGGAACTGCCGCAAGAAGTAACTTGATGACCGGCTACATTTTGAGCGGTAAATACTTTATTAATGCTAACTGGTTAGCTGAGGCAAATCTATCGCACTATAACTATGCTGCCAAGGTGAGTTATGAAAGCTATATGATGAATTATGAGTCAGCGAGCATTAGTTATTTTTTTAAATACGGCATGATCACGGGATTTGTGAGTAATCTTAGCAATCAGTATGCAGATGTTGACCCAATTAGTGGGATTCAAAAACAGATCCAAACAGCCAGTATTGGTGGCTCATATACAGTAGCACTCCCGTATTTCACAAGACCTGAGCGCAAAGATTTAACGATGAGTGTAAATTATCAGCAAAGTAATTCAAGCTCGAATGTACAAACCTATGCCAGCCAATCAAGGCAGTATATGTTGGTTTTCAGTAAAGGCTTTTAATCATGCAATTGATTAATATGCACCCTTCGAGCTTGAAAATGCAATACATGGTTTTTCTTGTCTTGATGATCGTGAAGGGTGCTTATGCCGATCAAATGCCTCTGCAGTCGGGGATTATTTCGGTAGCCTCGGAGCCGATCGCAGTGAAAACAACGCCCACTTCAGGTCCTGTGATGAACCGGAAGGTTCTAGTGGGCCAGTCAATTTATCTAAATGATGAAATTAATACGAGCCCTACGACGAAGGCACAGATCTTACTGAAAGACCAGACCGTTTTTAATATCGGACCCAATAGTACGATTGTGATTGATAAATTTGTTTACGATCCACAAAAATCAGATCTGAATGTTTCCGTTAAAAAAGGCGCGTTTAAGTTTTTTTCTGGCAAGATTGCCAATTCTTCTGAAGAAGCAATGAAGGTGAGTTTGCCAAATGCCACAATTGCCGTTAGAGGAACTGGAGTAGCTGGTTCAGTGGAGCCTAATGGATCGGCTACTGTGATCTTGCTTCATGGCGTTGTTAATATTACTGGCGCTGCTAATAACAGCACTTCAACCTTAACAAAATCAGGTTGGGCGGTACAAATTAATCCCTCAGGTGTGGTGAGCGCGCCAGTGAAATTGCCTGCGGATGTGTCTCGAAACATTATCCAAACTTCAAAAACAAACCAAACTACTACTCAAACAGCATCTAGCTCATCTTCAGCACCAGCCCAAAATAATGCCAATTCAACAGGCGGCTCGTCTAATCAGTCTTCCCAGACAACGCAAACTAATACCAATAGTAGCGCCCCGGCAACAAGCACTGCCAGTTCTACTGCCAACACTACGACTCCAGTCGCATCTGAAGCAGTTGCTATTTCTTCTGCAACGGCGGTTTCTACAAGCACAAGTGCTAACACTAATGTTGTAACTCCACAGCCATCTGAGGCGGTAGCTATTCCCGCGGTAACAAATAGTATCGCTTCGACTAGTACGCCTATAACATCTTCCACCATTCAATCTACCATCGGAAACAGCGCATCGACAGCGGTTAATACCTCTAGTGCCTTAGCAGGCGCAAGTTCGACAAGTTACTCCACTGCGGAAGCAAGCAATAATCTTGGTTTAGGAAATACGCAGCTTTCTTCAGCAAATACTTATTTAAGTACTTCCCAATCTTTAGCGACTAGTGCCGTCACTCAAGCAGGTAACGCTACAACTCAAGGTAACCTAGCATCGACATACGCAACGACTGCAGCAAATCAAGCGACAATTGCAGCTAACGCTGTTACTGGCACAGCACCTGAACTTGCAATCCGCGCTAATGAATTAGCCGCTGCCGCCGCCGCTTCGGCTTCCTCTGCATCGAATTTAGCAAGCAATTACTCAACTCAAACATCTACAAGCGCAACAAGCGCCTCTCAAAATTCGACATCGAGTAGTCAAGCTGCTACTACGGCGATTGGATATGCAAATACTGCAACTACCCAGGCTAATTTAGTTCTTAATGGCTCAGGTGCTTCTCAAGATTCAAAGACCGCTGCAGCCAGTATTGTCAGTCAAGCAAATACCATCAGCACTCAAGCGAATACGGCGATTACTTCTGCTAGTAATGCCAATTCTGCTGCTACTAATGCAGTGACCTCAGCTCAGACAGCAGCAAATCAAGCATCTGCATCTGCATTGGCAGCTGCTAATAGCTCCTTAAGTGCTTATGCCTCAGCACTTACAGCTGCTCAGACGCTTACTGCATATGAAACTATTTCTCAAGTGATTGCAACCCCGACGGTCCTAGGCCCTTTAGGAAATGTCACATTTAGTACGACCAACGTGGCAATGAGTTGTATTTCAGGGGTGAACTGTGGCGGAGGAGCTGCAACAATTAATAGTCATGCATTTATTTTCAATTTTCAAAATTCAACTGTAACGAACAACTACAACATTAGTTTTAATCATTTCAATGGATATACAGGAACAGTAAGCGGTTCAAATAATGCAACTGCAATCAATTGGAGTTCGCCAACAATTGTTAGTCTGCCTGTATCAGGTCAGGTCTCTACAGCCCCTGTGAGCGCTGCAATGGATGTCGTTTTAACTTCAGTTGGGCTTCAAAATGTGACTAATAGGGCTAACTTAGCCACTGTCTATACCAGCATTAATAGCGGTAGTGCATACATGGGTGTTGGTAATGGATATAAAATTTTAGGAAAGTAAGGCAATCAATTTGCGGGAAATTGACTATGAGCTTAATAAATCATCGCCTCCTATTTTCTAAGGTAATTTACCTTTCTTTCCTTGTTTTCATTTGGATGGGCAGCGCATTTGCAGATCAAATGCCAGTACAGTCAGGCATCATAGCGCTGGCTAATGAGCCGGCAACTATTAAAACCATCTCTTTAGAGGGTAAGATCATTGGGCGAACCGCGGGAACAGGCCAGCCTATTTATTTGAATGATGAAATTAAGACTGGCTCCCAAAACCGACTGCAGATTCTACTCAAGGATCAGTCTGTTTTCAATATCGGACCCAACAGTGTCTTGATCATTGATAAGTTTGTCTATGATCCCAATAAATCGGAGTTGAATGTCAGTATTCAACGCGGGGCATTTAAGTTTGTTTCGGGAAAGATTTCTAATGGCAATCCTGATGCTATGAAAGTCTCAATTCCAAATGCGACGATTGCGGTGCGCGGAACTGGAGTTGCCGGTGAAGTTGCGCCCAATGGGTCTTCTACCGTCGTTTTATTGCATGGCGTCGTTGGCATCACCAGTACTAATCAGGGTGCTAGCTCAACGGCGACATTAAGTAAATCTGGTTGGGGGGTACAAGTTGGTGCCCAGGGAAATCTTTCTAGTCCATCGCTAGTACCTATTGAGACACTTAAAGGGATTACTCAAAAAGTGGGATCTAGTAATACGGCGTCAAATACCCAGACTGCAGCTAGCTCTTCAAACAACCCTAATCAATCAAACGCCCAATCGAATTCAGGCCTATCTTCAGCTGAGTTAGCTAATTCTGTAGATGCTAGTCGTTATGTAAGTGCAGCGGCCGCTCAGAGCTTTAAAACCAGTTTTACGAATGCAGTCAATGCCCAAACTGCTTTAAATGGTAATAGCAATATGCTCAGTGCTAGTGTACTCAGTGATGCTATTTCGAATAACCCAGAAGTTTCAGCAGGGATCGTAAAAGCTTTTGGTATGCCACCAGGCACTGTAGTCCCAGCTAGTACTTTGTCGCAATTTATTAATAGTGATTTTGCGACCTATTACGCACTTTTAGTATTTCCAACCATCTATACCGCAAGCGACATTATTAACAGCAGAATGGGTCCATTAGGCACCGTAACTTTCAGTACCAATAATATTGCGATGGCCTGTCAAAATACGAGCTGTGGAACTGGCGCTACTGCAACAATCAACTCGCAAACAGTTGGACTCAATTACACAACATCTGTGATGACAAACGCCTATAACGTTTCTTATGCCAACTTTAACGGCGCTACTGGAAGTATTGTGAGTTCTGGAAGTTCGAACTTTAGTGCCTTAACTGCAGCAAATGCTCAAAACGTACAATTACCCATGGGGACCACTGCTGGCCCAGGCTCAACAACCTTAAATATGATTGGCCAGTTTGGCTCGCTAGGTAGCTTAACTGGTAAGTGGTCAACCCTAACTACTACTCTTGGTCAGGGATCTGGAGTAATGCGAGCAGGCTATCAGGTAAAAGGGCAGTAATGAACACATTACTGACATTATTAATATAGCGTCAAAGATAAAGTGTCTAATTTAAAAAAACATCACTTTCAAAGCGTTATTGAGTCGCGAAGATATTCGCAACATTCTCTAGCTAAGAGTTTTCATCAGGCGCAATCAATTGCTGGCATCTTAGCTAAATCAAATGATGCTGAAATCCAAAATCTCTTGAGAATCTCAGAGCAAATGATTGCTTTTGTTGAGAGTAAAGGTAGTCATCAGGAAAAGCTTGGTACAGAGCCTGCTTATCATAATCGTCAGCATTTTGCCGATACCATTCTGGCGATGGGTTTTTATTTGCAAGATTTAAAAAATCTCTCAGATGTTCAAAAGCTATTGCTATTGCTAACCATGCTTTGCCATGACTTTGGGCATGTTGGCGCTGCTAATAAATCTTCCTTAGATCACAGTCAGGAAGAGGAGACCATAAGGTTGCTGAGGAATACACCAGTTAATCAATTGCAATCAGATTACTTTGAATTGATTGCCAAGCTCATTAGGGGAACTGAGCAAAGTTATTTGGCCCAAAACCGAGCCAACTATATTAATCATCCTGAAAATCTTGAATTTCTTATGCAATCACTAGTCAATGATGCTGATATCTCACCAAGCTTTATCGATTCTCTATGCCCACAATTGAGCAAGTTAATTCTCATAGAGCTCGGTAATGGCCAGCCTAGTGCGCAAGAGATTGATGTATTAATGACAAAATTTAAACACGATTACGACCTAAGTACTAGCATTGCAAGATCTTACTATTATTGATAACAAATCATTGATTAATCATTAATGATGCAGTGGCTTGAATTTCATTAAATCTTGGACTACTTGATTTGGTAGCCAAGAGCATGCAAGTCCCAGAGCTTATCGCAGTCAACACTTCACCATTAATACTGCAAATATTTTGAGATGTTGTTGAATAAATTACATTACCAGGACCGCTACCGCCATAAGTGTTTAAATTTATCGTCGATCCTAGCGATATAGATTGATCAGATAAAATAATGAGCAAAGGGGACTGATCAATTTTTTTATTGGAATAGCTTTCGTTTGATTCTTTATTGATCCTGTTCGTTTGATCTAGATAAAATTGATAAGCACCCCAAAAACTAAATATTACGATATTGAGAAGGGCAATATAAACTAGCGTCTCTACCAGAGAGATGCCTGGTACGCACCGAGCTAAATGTTTACAATTTCTCATAATTTTAAAAAAAACAAAGATGGTTTTGCTATTTTAGCTGCACTAGTGATAGTGGTGATCTTTTCCATTGCTATATCGCAGTGGATAACGACTGATTCAATCAGTTCCAAATTTAAAATTGCGCCGGTGATCTACGCCAAACACTTGGCTCAAGCACAGCAAATTAATCACTTGATTACTTCGAGTACTGACGCCTTTGATACATTTAAATCGCAAGCTAGCTTTGATCAGTGTTCACGGGAAAGTAGCGCTTGCTCTAGATATATTAACGCTACGCAAAATGCACTGTGCACTCCTACTCCTACGACTGGTAAAGCTTATGCTCAGGTACTCGCCAGCCAGAAGTCTTCTACCAATAATAAGAAAGTGTTTACTCTAGTTTGGTGTGATGATTGCCTATCTCCCTCTCAAATTCAAATCACCACCTGCGTATCCGATATTAGCGGTGAAAATATCGCGCTTTCAGTGTGGCGTTTAACTCAGAAAAATAACAGCTTAAAGTTAGTTCAGGAGGAAGAGTTCTGATAGTCAATTGCAGGGTAGTAGTATTTTATAAAGCCATCGCTTCTAGGATTTTTTAAAGTACCTTGAAAAATTAACAGATAGTTTGGCAATGCCGGGCTAATGTTGACATTTTCTAGTGGGCAATTGGCGGTGATTACTTCCGAATCATTATTTTGTCCCTGAGCTGCTGTTTGGCACTTGATGTCTGTAGGCCCTAGCACCGAACCTAAAGCGGGAACTGATTGCAGTGCATTTTTTGCTAAAGCTGATTGCGCCGCATTCAAAGATGTTGTTCTGCAGCTTAGCGCTACGCTAGATAAATTGCACGTGAGTGGGTAAACATTTGCTAAAACAGTAGCGCTATCTAAGTCCGACTTGCTTTGACTACATTGTTTATTTGGGCTGAGACTAATTTGCGTCACAGTATTAGAATCATTGGTGATGAATTGGCAATTGCTATCCGCTCCAGGTACCCCAATATATTTTGCCCAAATGAGTTTTTCTAGATAGCGTTGCTCTTTAATATTTTTAGCGCTGATGCTCAATTTCATACTGCTCATATTTTGGGTTTGTATAAAACCCGTAACCCCGAGCATCGCGATAGCAATGAGGCTAATGGCGATCAGTATCTCAATGATGCTTAAACCTTGCTTTAAGCGGGTATACATGAATTTGTATTGAGGAGTTTTTATCAATTCAGACAACTGAAGCACTATGAATGAAACTTCAGGGTCGTGATGTTCCCATCTGGCTGAGGATCAATTCTAAATTCCAGCGCAATTTTTTTAATCAGATCTATTCCCATACCGCCCGACTCCGAAGGGGAGTGTGTTTGATGCATAAATAACTCTGGATTGCTCGTTGGCGCGTCATCCTTAATAACAACTTCAATGACATCGCCTAACTTTGTAATGGTTAGCAAAAAATCCCCTGGCTTTGTATTGATGTAAGCATGACGGACGATATTTTGTAGAGCTTCGCCAACAGCAATCAGAATATCTGTTTTATTTTGGATTTCGAGCTTTTCCAATGCGCCGTGAATAAACCGTCTAGCCAAAGACAATTGGCCTGGTAAGGACTGGAAAGTGGCTGAAAAAGATGGGATTGTCATTGGTTTTAATATATTGCCCTAGGCGGTCATTTTCCCAACTATTGGCACTTAAATACTAGCACCCCCAAATAAGGCCTTAAAGCACCCTAGCTCGCGTTTTAATAGAAAAACAGTCAATATCTCAAGTTCCGCTAAACTGATTCCCTAAAGGTCTAATTTATCGTATTTGAGGGTATCTTTTGTGTTGCAGGCAAATCCTATCTTGATGGCTGTTTTGGGGTGTTTACTGGGAGCCTGCTTAGGCTCCTTCGTCTATGCCTGCGCGCAGCGAATTGTCGCTGGTGAAGATCCTTTTTTTGCCAGGTCTCGGTGCAGATCCTGTGATAAAACTCTTTTAAAACAACAACTTATACCAATTTATTCTTGGCTATCTCAAAAAGGCCGTTGCGCCTGCTCAAAGCTAATGCTGAATAAGGCCTATCTGTATTCCGAATTGGGGTTTGCATTGCTCCTAGCCATGGTTTGGTATAGCCTGCCCCTTGGCGATGCCTTGGCACTGAGTTTTTTCTATAGCTTATTAGGGATTTGTTTTTTTACTGATTATTTAGACCAAGTTCTGCACATGCCCACCATGCTGATCCTGATTGGGTCAGGGATTCTCATAAAGTCAGTTTCAACGCTTCCAGCGCTCACTGATGCCATCTTAGGGGGTGCTTTGGGTTATGCCTTAATTTATGGCAGCAATCTGGTGTATCGATTTTTTAGAAAAAAAGATGGTTTTGGTGGTGGGGATGCTTGGTTATTAGCCGGTATTGGAGCATGGACTAATCCAATCATGGTTCTATTCATTTTTGTTATGGCCTCTTGGATTGGGGCAATCTTTGGGATTACATCCATTTTGAGAAAAAAGAGTGGGCTTGGTTCAGCGATTCCGTTTGGGACCTACTTAGTGATTAGTACGGTATTGGTAGGTCAAAGGCAACTCTTAGCTTAAATAAGGAACTCTTATGAATATAGAAAAAGAAGAAATTCGTGAATCTATTCAGAGCCTAATTAATGAGGCTGAAATGGCTGCGCAGTTATTGGCCAAGCAGCAAGATAATAATTTGGATCAACTCAGCGCTGGTCATCTGCCAGAGAGTCAGATTACTTTAATCGCAGAAGAAATTAAACGTTTTCGAGCTGAATTTGAGGGTCAGGTAAGTGATGACATTATTGAAAAAACTTTGGCCAATATGTTGCGTCCAGCAATAGATAGGTGGCTTGAATTAAATATGGCTGCAATCACAAGGGATGTTGTTTCCAAAAAACTCGATGAAATTACTAGGGATAAACTTTCAAAGTAATCTTATGCGTTTAAAGGCACTCCTTCTAGCAATTAGTTTTGTACCAATTTTTTTATTAAGTGCTTGCTCAACTCCGCCTATTGATTTTGATATGGGCTCGGCTAAGGAGCGATTTAAACAAAATAGACTCAAAATTGAAGAAGATGATGACTTGGAGAGCATTGCTATATTGCAGGGTTCTGAAAAGATTAATTCGGTATTACTGAGGTTTCGATATGGTCCTGACAGTTTAGAAGATAAAGAATTCATTGATTATTTAGCTTCTCTGAATTTGCAGGATGTAAAGCGAAACAGTTCTCTAGAGAAAAAGAAGCTGACCGACTATGAGCGAGCCAACATTGACGCCGAAAGACTTGAGCAGAGACGCTTATTGATCCAAAGCGAAAAACAAAAAATGCTAGCCCAGCTTCAGGCTGCACAACGTGCATTAAGAAACTTTAGCCAAACTAAGAATATAGTTGCGTTGAATTTACGCAATGCACCACTTTCAAGTGTGCTAGAAGATTTGGCGCAAAAAGAAAATGCCCAAATTATCTTTTCTGCTCAGGCTATAGAAAAGTCACCATTAATAACGGCTGATCTTAAAGGTCAGGCTGACGTTTTATTTGAAAAATTAGTCGCGCAGTATAAATTTAATGCAAGCTATGACAGAGAGGCCCGTTTGTATAAAGTGTTCGCACCAAATGAGTTGCGAACAAAAATAGAGGCACAAAATAATCTTCGGGATGATATTAATGCTAACACTTTATCCTCGGATAATCAGCTCAATATTGATAGACTGAATGGGGCTATTGGGTTTTATCGAAACTTGGTTCAAAAACTTTCGAATGAAAATGCAGCAAGCTTCTTTCAATCTATTCAACAGTCATCCAATTCTCAATCAAGCTCCGAGGCGCAGCGAAAACTGCATTCAGGGATGATGAGGGATGGCTCTGAACTTCAAGCTAAATTAGATTATTTTGATCGTCAAACTAAGCTTCAGTTACGAGGTTATGTATTTGAAAAGAAAGATCAAAAAGCGGTTTCTGAAAATGTCATGAATTTTGGAACTTTAGATGAGTGTATTAAGCCTGGTAAAGAGTTTTATACCGAAAAGCTTTACGTCTATAGAGAATTTCCAAAATATGTCGCAGAGCAAATTAGAGGCTATGTTGTTGATGAGGGATATGCTGCTTTAGGTTATTTGCCTGGGCAGTATCCAAAAATGCAGCAAAATAATCGAGCTCAGAACCAAGTACGTCCCGCTAATAATCCAACTGTCGCAAATCAAACGCCTGGACAACCCCCATTGAACCAATGGACCCCTCAAAATCCAGGCTCTGGGGGTGTAACTCCTTCGGCGCAAACGCCTGGACAACCCCCATTGAACCAATGGACCCCTCAAAATCCAGGCGCTCCATTGCCTCAAGCTTTAGGACAAGCTCCTTCGGCTCAATACCCAGGTCAGGTACCCGGGCAATATTCAGGTCAGATGCCTGGGCAATATCAAAGTCAACTTACAGGCGGCAAACCTGCTTGTACTCAACCAGCGATGGTGGTTCAAGAGGATGCGACCGGGATTATTGTGACTGGTACTCGCGAACAGATGCAGCTCGCTAAAAGATTAGCCTCCACTTTTGATATCACATCAAAACAAGTGTTGATTGAAGTCTTTATGGTTGAAGTTGATAAGAATTGGCAAAGAGAAATTCAAAGCAAAATTGGTGGCCAATCATCCAATCCAAATAGCTCGGGCGGTGTTGGTGGTAGCGCCAATAACTTTCCAACTACAGGAACTAATGGGCTCATTAGCGTTAAAAATACGACAACGGATGGTGGATTTGTTGGTCAATTTATACCTGGGAAGGGTTACTTAACTCAATTTTTAAATCTTTTGGAATCGAATAATATTGGTAGAAAAATATCGAGTCCCACAATTTTGGCGAAAGATGGACAAACTGCAACAGTCAATCGAGATAATGTTGTTCGCCAGATATTGACTCAGCAAACTACTGTTGCGGGAACTTCACCAGTCACTACCAACTCTCAAAATGTGATTGATCTCAATGCTCCATTGGTTTTAAAAGTAACGCCACGGGTAAATCATCATAATAACCATGTCAGTATTGATTTTGACTTTAATGAAACAGTTTATGACACCGCTTCAACTCCAACGATTACTTCACCGACTATTTCTAATAGCATTGCTACCACTTTAGAGTCTGCACCGGGTGATGTCATCGTTCTGGCCGGGCTGTACAAAGAAACAAACGGTAGAGCCACCACTGGCTTACCAGGTACAACAGGTTTTGGCGCCTTGACAGGTTTAATTATGGGATCTGATTCTTTAAGCACCAGGAATAGTGAGTTATTGGTATTTATTGCTCCTACCGTGATTGAGCCGGTAGCGGGTAAAACTCAGATTAATTCTGTTAGATAACTTTTCTTATGAATTCATCCCAATCTTTATTTTTTATATTTTTAGGAATTTTAATTGCGCTTGGATTAATTATTTTTTTACTAGTACTTCGAAAAAAAAATCATAGACCTCTTATTTTCTCTGATAGCGTTAATAGCAGTATTGAAAAATCAGTTCATTTTCAAGGTTTTGCAAGTCCTCAAAAAGTCAGTGAATTTCTTACACCAGTAGACGACGAGCTAGAGCAGTTAATTGAAATTGAAAATTCTTTGCTTGCTGTCAAAGAGCTTTATTTAAAGCGCCTTATCTCCGCGCAAAAATATGTAGATGAAACTAGATTGATTGCCCAACAAAAAAAGAAGTACTAATATTTTGATAGAACAGGTTAAACATCTTATAAAAAGTAGGATTCATCATCCTAATAAGATTTTTGTCCTCAAATTAACTGTTGATGGGTGGGTTGGGGGTGTTACTTCGTATGAAGATAGCAAGCTCACAATACATAAGCTGATCTGGCACCCCTTACCTAAAAAGATTGATCCTAATAAACCCAGTGTAGATATTGAAGTGCTTCAAGCCTCTTTATTTGAACTGGTTAAAAAGCATGACCTCGTTGGCTATGACGTTGCTTTTTCCTTGGCAAGCAGTATTGCGGATCTAAAGATGCTCACGGTTCCATTTGATTTGAGCACTAAGGTAGATCAAAAAGAATTTTTCAGCAATAGTAAAGATAAGGCGTTTTGGCAAGAATTTGATGCAGAAATTCTTGACCTTAAATCTCCCTTATTTAGTTATCAATATGCCGGCCCTGCAGAAGATGAGGGCAGTTCACTGATGTATGCGACTTGGGCTGATCAAAGAGCTATCAACATTTGTATTGAGTTCTTGCTATCTGCTCAGCTCTATCCGATTCTGATTGTTCCAGAAACTCAGGCAATCTATAACCATCTTTTTAGTCAATTAGATCGTCTTGAAAAGGAGGCCTTTTTTGGCATCTTACATCTTGCCTCTGGACGCTCTCAGCTCATGGTGATTGGTCCTGAGCGCTTGGTACATGCCAAATTAAATATCCCGGAATTAGATGAAGTTTTATTAGAGGATATTGAAAAAATTGATGAGATAGAGGGTCCCTTCTGGGATGAGGTTGGAGCACGACTGGGAAACGCACTCAAGCAGGCATTTCTCTATCTGAAGGAGGAAGAGGGTATTCCTCCCATACGAAATATCTATGTCGTATCTGAATCGGCTAAAGATGACAATACGATATTGCTTCTGAGCCGCAATTTTAATTTAAGTAATCTTAAGTCATACCCCGGATCTAAAAGTATTGGCCAAATGATTCCCGTGGCCGAGCGAAATAACATTAAAAACACTTCTATTTTTAGTAGTATTTTGGGACTTGGCCTACAAGAGGCTATGCAAAAAAATACTCTAACAAATAAAGATAGTGACCCACTCAATTTAATTAGACTCAATCTTCAGCCCAATATCCAGCGCATTATCAATAACCGAAAACTTGCAAAATTAACCAAAAATTTTCACCTTGTAACAGTAAGCATGGTTGCTTTAGCTTCCACCTGGATGGTGATTTATCTTTTACCTGCATACATCATTAATCAGACTCAATTGCAGGATTATCAAATAGTTGATAAAGCTCTTAATAAGCAGGAGCAAGAGATCAATGCAATTCAAATGAAGAGTAAGCAATACGATGAATACATTGCTGGACTGTTAAATACCAAGAAAGGTGCCTCTAAGTCTAGATTGATGACTTTGTTGCCTAAAATTGTTCCTGCTGGAGTAGAGCTCGATAGTTTTACGGTCACTCCATCAAGCATTAGTATTACTGGACGAGCCACCAGCACTGCAACTGCACAAGCTTTTTATAATGCGATTGCTGATAATGAACTAGCTACCAATCTTGGGATGGTCGTTGATCGAGAAACGCCGCTATCCTTGATTACCCGTTTCAAAATAGCGGGTAAGCCTTTTAAAGTCGAATTGGTAGGGCCGTAATGGTAGATAAACAAAAAATCTTCTCAGGTCCGCTATCACAAAGGGCGCGTAAGATCCTAAAATCATTTTATGGGTTAGAGTCAGAGCGCATTGTTTCGGAGTCAAAAAATGATTTTTCGCAGCCAAAGTTCTCAGTAGAGATTCAGCCAGATTTGGACCAGCAGGCTCTATTAAAAAAGAAAGCTCCAGTACGAAGCCCAACCCTACCAAGATACTTCAAAAGTAATGTTTTCTCTAAGCTCCTAAATACTGTTGGCATCAATCAACATAAGACTTTTTCTAAAAGTCGATATATTCGAGAATCTAAGGGCTCTAATGCATTTCAATTGCTAGTTGCAATTGGCATCCTCCTGTTATGTTTTGTTTTGATATTTTTATCTGACTTTAAATTTTTTAAATCTGAAGTCAATTCGATTAAATCTCGAGTTGGAAATATTCAAGATATTGTTGATAAAACAAATAGCATTAATTCTTCACTTGAAATTCAAAGAGGTCTTCTGGAAAAGAAAAAGCAAACCTATACTGAATTGCGTGATCAAGTGTACGATCAAAATTCAATCAAAGACTTAGTCACTAAGTTTCTTGCTGAGCTAGAAAATAATCGAATTACTGTAAAAATTTCCATTGCGAGATTTTCAAATACCCCCGTTTATGAAGCTAAGAATGTAGAGCCAACAGCAATACCTGGAAAGGGGGCATCTCCTGGTACAGACCGGGCAAAGGATGCGGCTCGTGTCTTAACCAATAAAGAGCCCATTGCCAATCAAGTTGCGAATCCAGCCACCAATCAAGCTGTGCCAGGGGCTAGAAATAAAGTAGATAAAAACAACACTCCAGTTAATATTGATGCTGCCGGAGTGCACTCCTTGCCAGGAGACAGCGAACTGGCGATCCCTTATGATGCCAATAGGCTGGGTATTAATTACTACTATATTAAATTAGAACTGAGTGGCGCCTATCTCAATTATTTAGCGGCTCGTCAGCAATTAATAGATCTAGTTCCTGGGGTGATTATAGAATCTGAAAAGGTGACTTCGCAGAACAATAAATCGACCGTTACAATTGTTGTTGGTATTAATTTGCCTTTTTATCAAGAGAAAAACTAGAAGTTATGCGACCTCTCATCTATCCTTTTTTTGTGATGTGTATTTTTTTTATGAAAAATACGTATGCCCAATCTACCCCTATTGGGCCTAATATTGCTGACTCATCACCTCAAACTGTAAGATTAGCTGATCCTTTTTCAAGGGGCGTACAAAAACCGTTTGCTTACGGAGAAATATTTAGTCCTAACATTCCAGATATACAAAACCCTAATAGGGCAAAATTCTCGGCACAAACTACTGGCGATAATATGCGCAGTCTTCCAGATGTTAGCTCTTATCGCCTAGTGGGAGTTTCCAGTAAGCCAGTTAGCCAAAAACCTAATATTGTGGGCCCTTATTTGACAATGCCTGAAAAGGGAGAGGCTCCTTTACAGTACTACATTAGGCTTGGGGCTTTTAATCAACTAAGTTATGCTAAACAGTACGCGTGGGAATTTTTTTCCGCTAACAAAATTCTGATCGACGCAAATTTTGTGATCAGGAAAACCTCCTGGAAGGAGGGCGGAAATTTATTCCAAATAGATTATGGCCCTTTTGCTGATTATGATCATGCTGTGATCTCCTGTGGTCGCCTCACAAAATATGTGACGCCCCCAGTGACCAAATGTCCTTTGGTGAAGGAGTACACATCCTCCCAAGAGCAGCCTTCTTATACCAGCAATGCTTTGATAGGCTTATCTTCTGCCACTATTAGTCAATTTAGTGACTCTCAGATTTATGACCCTAAAAAGCTGATTTCAACGAACTTCAAAATCAGAGAAGGGGAGAAATTAGGTGCAGCTGAATACATGGTGATCAAAATTAACCAAGATGGTGTGTATTTAGGGAAGCTCAACTCCAGCATCTATTTTTTACCAATCGACACAATTCCTTTTAATGCACCTGGATCAGCTAAAGAAGATAAGAATTTGGCAAGCGATGAGAAAAATTTATCCAAGGACGATAAGCTTTTACCTAAAGTAGGCTCACCTAATTTAGCCCGATAAGCTATTGAGAAAATCATGAGTTTGTATTCTGACGATAGCAGTGCTAAAGCCTTAAAAGCGCTCATTAGTATTGGAAAATTAAGTCAAGTACAGTTTGATAAGTTATCGGCTGGAGGTCGTCAAGCGGGCTCCATATTAGATGATTGTGTTGACAATGGCCATTGTGATGAAGAATTGCTCTCTGCTATTTTTTCAAAAGGCTTTAATTTACGACGTACTAATCTAGATTTAGATCAACTGAGTGAGCCGACAGTGGGTTTATTAAAAAAGAGCTTTATGGAAAACCATCGGTTGATTCCATTAGGCCTTGAAGACCGCTTTATTAAAATCGCAGTAGTTGATCCCATCAATCTCAAGCTTGCTACAGAGATTAAAGATCAATCGGGTTTTAATCCCGAGTTCTACGTTATTAAGCCTTCTGAATTTGATGGCGTTATTCGATCTTCTTTTTGGAGAGCTCTGCCTGAGCAAGTGGTCACCAAGAAAAATATAGAAGATTCCTCGTACCCAGAGCCTCATCAGGCTAGTAATTCAGTGGGCGGCTCTAATCAGGCGCAATCACACATTCAGGGGCAGGTATCCAATAGTACTAATTCTGCCAGGCAAGTTCGTAGGGGCTTTAAAACCCGATGGAATATCCATGATAAAGATATTGTTGTTGAATTCTGTGATCAAATTTTAAAAGAAGCTATCGCCGATGGCGTATCAGATATTCATGTGGAGACCTTTCGCAATAGCGCCCGGGTGAGAATGCGTAAAGATGGCGCCATGCAGGTGATGGACCACTATTCGGATTATCTGTTTGCAAACTATGGCGCTGTATCTGCCCGCTTCAAAATTATGGCCAGCTGTGACATCTCCGAAAAGCGTTTACCTCAAGATGGCGCCATTACGATTAAAGATGAAAAGAATCACGATATCGATTTTCGCTTTAGTGCAGTTCCCACTAAAAATGGTGAACGCATTGTCATGCGGATTCTGGCAGGGGACTCGACTTTATCGTTAGATAGTATCGGTTTAGATCCACATGACTATCAGAAAGTGATTGAAGCCATTACATCACCACAAGGCATGATTTTGGTCACCGGCCCCACTGGTAGCGGTAAGACAACTACCTTGTATGCAGCACTCAAGCATATCAACTCACCGGACATTAACATCCTCACAGTAGAAGATCCGATTGAGTACTACCTAGAAGGAGCTGGTCAGGTTCAGGCTAATGAAAAAATTGGCTTAACCTTTTCTTCAATTTTGCGAGCCTTTCTTCGCCAAGATCCTGAAGTGATCTTAGTAGGAGAAATTCGCGACCAAGAAACGATTGATATTGCGCTTAAAGCCTCATTAACGGGCCATCTACTCCTGTCTACTTTGCATACTAATGACGCGGTATCGACGGTATCGCGGATCGTTAATATGGGCGTTCCCAATTTTATGATTTCATCCGCTTTGACGATGATTATTGCGCAGCGCTTAGTCAGAAAAAATTGCCCTGATTGTCGTATTCCCGATAAGGCAGGTAGTGCAGATATTTTAAAACGCGTTGGTTTTCATGACCATGAGATTGGTTCCTTTACCCCGATGGTAGGCAGTGGCTGTCCCATGTGCCAGGGCACTGGCGTGAAGGGTCGGCAAGGGATTTATGAAGTACTTAGAAATACCAATGCCATAGAAGAGGCAATTCTTAGAAACGATCAAGCCCCTCAGCTCTTAGAAGTTGCTCGCAAGGATGGCTTTAAAACGCTGCAAGAAACTGGGCGTCAATTGATTCAATCTGGAGTCCTTTCGCTTGAGGAATTCCAACGGTCTCTGAACATGGACAGTTAATCTTGCTGACATGAGAAATTTCACTTATCAGGCAAAAGATCGCGTTAGAAAAAAAGTCAAAGGTAGTTTTCAGGCAGAAAGTCTGACCAAAGCTAGGGCAGAACTGCGGGCTAAGGGTTTAAGTGAAATTGCCCTTAAAGAATTGCGCCCCTCAAGAGGAAAGAAGGGTAAAGAATTTAATATTTCCCTTTTTAATACTATTTCCCCTTTGGTGTTGTTAGTGTTTTCAAAAAAATTGGCAACGATGATTCGCTCAGGACTGCCCATTCTCGATTCATTAATTCTGATTCAATCCCAAACTGAAAATAAGACTTTTGCCAAAGCCTTGCAAGAGGTCATCAATTCAGTCAATTCTGGTATGTCATTTTCCTTAGCGCTTGGAAAATATCCTCGATATTTTGATGAGGTCTATCGCAATATGATTGAGGCAGGGGAGGTCACTGGGAAACTTGACATCTTTCTGGACAGACTGGTTGAGGGTCTAGAACGTATGCAAACCATTCGCAGTGGCATTAAGAGCGCCTTGTTTTATCCCATGACGCTAGTACTTGTCACGCTAGCAATTGCTGCTTTTATGATGATTAAGGTGGTTCCCACATTCGTAGGCATCTATGGAAATATGGGGGTTAAGTTGCCAGGCCCTACACAGGTCATTATGGATATTAGTGCGTGGATGCTAGATGGCTGGAATATGCTGGCATTAATGATTGGGCTGCTTTTAATTTATGTAGCTCATGGAATTTTGAATAAATACTCATTTCTTTATAAAAGAGTGATCTCAACAGTTTTATTAAAACTGCCTATATTTGGAAACATCATCATCAAAGCCTCGATTGCGCGCATGTCTTTACTGATGGCGAACCTCTTTGTGGCAGGTATTAGCATTGATGAAATTATGCGTATTGCAAGTAGGACCACTAAGAATGTTCTCTTTGTAGGAGCCATGCAAAGAATTAGCAAAGAGATTGTTACCGGTAAAGAGTTGTCTGCTTTGTTTGAAGAGGAAACTGTTTTTCCACTTGAGCTCTCTCAGTTAGTTAAGGTTGGAGAGAAGACCGGACGTATGGATGAAATGCTCACCTCGATTGCCAAATATTACTTAGAAGAATTTGAAACAGTGGTCAAAGGTTTAACGACAGTGATTGAGCCCTTGATGATTGTGTTCATCGGACTAGTGATTGGAATGTTGGTCGTCGCTTTATATTTGCCGATATTCAATGCCGGCGATGCCGTTGGCTAGGTAGATGAGCAGTTATACGTCTACTTAAGGCGTATAAAAAGCTCAGGGTGCTTAGAAGGGGAGTAGCGTGGAGCGAATCCACAGCAAAATACGCTCTGCAGAGCGGCGCCTTCTTGTTTCTTGGGGGCTTATAGCCGCTTGATTTACCTTGAGTTCAACTTGAGCCACTATTTCCGTGAGGGCGTAAATTCTGCCCCTTAAATCAGCCAGCTCTTGACTGAGTCCCTGGTACTTAATGAGGTCTTTTTCAAGCATGCGCCAGTATCGATCGCCATTGGGCATCACCAGAATGTTCTCCGGTCCCAGTGTGGCCTCTTCTGGCTTAAGAATATGATTTGTTTGCGGTGGTGAAACAAATTCAAACCAGTTAGATTGAGTCTCTTTTTCTAAAATAGGCGTTTTTTTGAGTTTGCTATCGTATTCTGAAAATGACTTCTGGTTCATGAATAGTTTTTATGGTTTTAGGTTAAGCGGCGGATTTGGCCCCACTAGGTATAGTGTGAATCATACTAAAAATCCCTACTAATAGTGTTGATCATACAGAAAATATTTAGGAAGTCCGGAAAAGTTTGGTGATTAAGGTCAGAAATAGGACTATTTTTTAGCATTAGTAAATTTCGTATTGTGAAAATAATCAGTGCGTTAAAAAATGCGGGTTTTTCCTAGTAAATTTTCAAATAATGTCAAAAATACTATGTAAAAATAAGCATGTTTAATAGAAGACTAAGCTAAATAAACCCCTTAAAACCCTTAAAGAAGGTTGGAACATGAACGTGATTAAAAAATATTCAGAGACGCTAAAAAAAGGTTTTTCTCTGATCGAATTATTGGTAGTCGTTGCCATCATCGGTGTTTTGGCAGCGATTGGTATTGTGGGCTACCAAAAGTATTTGGAAAGCGCCAAAAGAAATGCCACGATTGCTAATGCAGCAAACTTTTTAAAAGCACTCGCTGCTGAGGGTGCCGCTCGTAGCGGTAGTCTGACTACCTCAGTCGCTAATTGCAGTCCAAATAGCTTCGCAAATGCTGCGGCTGGATATCAAAGTCTAGATCCAAACTTACCTCCAACCGCCACTTACGGTCCTGGCTCATGTTTTGGTGATATTGCTGCAAACATGAAAAATCCCTATAATCAAACAGATATGAGGGTAGTTGAAGATGTTAGCGCATTGGGGCTTGGAAACACATCTTGCGGCACTATAGGCCACATTAGCATTACCCTTTACCAAGATCCAGGGTTAGGTGTCGATCCATCACAAGCACAACCTCAATATCCGGTATCAACTTATAGCTCTAGTCAACGAATTAGTGTTGTTGCTTGTGTACCCGGATCCGATGGTCGTCCACAACCTGCAGATATCACTCCCCAGATTGTTAATGGTTTTTAATTTTAGTTAAAGTGATGCTTAAATCCCTGCAATAAAGCAGGGATTTTTTTGGGCTAATTTTTATGGCACATTCGTTTATTCGCAATGGCAGTGTTTTAAATATAGAATTTTTTGATACTATTGATTTATCCAGTTCTAATCAAATTAAGTCTGAATTTGATAACGTTATTTCAAAAGATTTCGTCAAAGTTTTTCTGAGCGCAAAGAATCTTAAATATATCGATTCCTCAGGTGTTGCGGCACTATTAATGATCAAGCGCCGCTGCAGCCAACTTGAATGCGAGTTCACTATTAGCGATATTTCAGAAGTTGGATATAGGGTGATTGAGCTAGCAAAACTCACTAGCCTACTTCCGGTTAAAAAAGTTATCGAGCAAGATGGCGAATCAGATAAAAAAACTTTCGAATTTAGTGATAGTTTTTTGAATTCCGCGAGTGTAAAAAGCATACAAGATACTAATGATTCCAGTAATCAAGGTGACTCTGAGACAAGTCTAGACTCTTTAAACTTTAAGCCTGGTTCATTTCTATAAACCCTAAAACGGGATAGGCCATCAGCCAATCTGCCCGAATATTTTTTAAATTTTCTCATTGAAATTAGAACAAGCACTCAAGCTTCATCAGCGGGGAGATATTTCTGCCGCCCAAAGAATCTGTCGAGAAATCATTGAACTTAATCCAAATGACTTTAATGGATGGCATCTATTAGGGTTGACCTATTACCAACAGGGTGATCTTAAAAGCGCGATAGAGCTGATTACAAAGTCCATTTCTTTTAATGCGCACTATGCGCCTGCCTACTTTAATCTAGGCTGCGTCTTACAAGATTCAAATTACTGGTTCAGAGCCCTTGAAAGTTATGATAAAGCTATTGGAATTGAGGCTGGATACGAATTAGCCTATTTAAAGCGCATCGAGATTTTAGTTAAGCTTAATCAAATGTCTAACGCCTTAGCTTGCTGTAATCAGCTAATTACCCTAAAGTCAGATTACCACTTGGCTTTTTATAAGCGGGCAGAGATTCATCTGATGCTTAATAACCCGTACGATGCAATACTTGATTACGAGAAGTCGATAGAGTTGCAACTTAATTTTATTGAAGGACACTTTAGTCTTGCTAACGCATTTTTTGATTTGCGAAAATTCGATCTAGCTCTAATCCATTATCAAAAGGCTATTGCCATTGACTCAAACTATGATTTTTTATTTGGGTTTTACATACAGGCCAAAATGAAGATGTGCCTCTGGGAAGAGATTTCAGAGGAATTATTACTTTTTGAAAAAAAATTATCTGAAAATCGGTGGGTTACTTTCCCCTTTATTCCATTAAATTTATTTGATAGGCCGAACTTGCATCAACAGGTTGCGACTGCCTATGTCAAGAAAAAATACTCCAATACATACATCCCTATTCTCCCTTCCTCTATAAACAATAAGAAAAAAATTCGGATTGGATACTTTTCTGCAGATTTTCGCATTCACCCGACATCGCAATTGATCGTGGAGATATTGCGATCCCATGACCGAAGCCAGTTCGAGGTCTATGGTCTTTCATACGGCCCTGAAAATAACGATTCAACTAAGCAATATATCAGTACTGTTTTCGATAAATTTATTGAGGTTGCCTCAATGAGTGACGAGCAAATTGTTCAACTTTCTAAGGATTTAGGAATTGATATTGCGATTGATTTATGTGGCCATACGCAATATGCTAGAACCGGAGTATTTATGACGAGATGCGCCCCCGTGCAGATTAACTATCTAGTCTATCCAGGAACCATCGGCAGTAATGCAGTTGATTACATCATGGGAGATACAACCGTGATCCACGAGGAGAACCAAGAATTTTTCTCAGAAAAAAAGATTTACCTTCCTCGCTGTTATGTAACGCACGATAGTAAAAATATTATTCCAGAAAGTAAATTATCTAGGCGCGACTTTGGCCTTGCTAATAACGCATTTATTTTTTGCTGTTTTAACAGCCCCTTTAAGATTTTGCCTAAAACCTTTGATATATGGATGCGCATCCTCAAATCGGTCGAAGGCAGTATGCTTTGGCTTTTACTAGATAACCCCTTTGCTGTAAGCAATTTATTGAAGGAAGCACAATTTCGGGGGGTTGATCCGAGTCGCCTAGTATTTGCCAAGCGTATGGATTTGGATCAACATCTTGCAAGACATCGCTTAGCTGATTTATTTCTAGATACGTTGCCATATAACGCCCACACTACTGCTAATGATTCCCTCTGGTCAGGTCTGCCAGTATTAACGCTCATAGGGCAATCATTTGCCAGCAGGGTAGCAGCTAGCTTGCTGAAAGCCATTGAATTGCCTGAGCTCATATGTCATACCCAGGCTGAGTATGAGATCAAAGCAATCGAACTGGCACTTAATCCTCAAAAATTAGCTGATCTAAAGAGAAGATTAGCTAGCAATAAAAGTAAAACTCCCTTATTTGATGGTCCTCAAATCACTCGCAACATTGAATCGGCTTATTTGAGAGTCTACAAACGCTACCAAGAGGGCTTGGTACCCGAGGATGTATTTGTTAGCGCTTAAATGGGTTATATTAATGATAAATTTTTAGTGGGGAGTTTATATAATGCATATGAAAATTAAAACCGGTTTTTCACTGATCGAATTACTCGTAGTCGTTGCTATTATTGGCGTTTTAGCAGCGATTGGAATTGTTGGTTATCAAAAATATCTTGACTCAGCCAAAGATGCGGTCACAAAGGCGAACTTTAAGCAATTAGCCGATGCACTTTTGATAGAGGATGCGCAAATCAATCTATGTAAGAATACCCCTGACCTATTAGATTGCGTCAATACGATTGCAGCGGGTGCTAGCATGAAAGATGCCTATACTCAGCAAAATTTAGTAATTCAAAGTGATGCGAGTAACTGGCCGCCTATGAATACACTTTATTCTATTATGTACACTCCTGCAGGTCCAGCACCAGCGAATCCCATGAGTATTTACACTGATCTTTGTGGGAATTTTACTGATACAAGGGGAAATAGCTTTATTCCTACGGATGATGATAAGTATTCAAATAATACTGGGGTACGTAGAATGGCTTTGGTTGCAAAATTATCCAATGGCGATACTTTTTTTCAAGAGCTTAAATTTGGTAGCTTAGCAAGTGGACCGTACGGCTCTGTTGGCCCTTGTGGTGGCTAATTCTTTATTGGTTAAATCAGGGA
Source organism: Polynucleobacter sp. AP-Elch-400A-B2 (assembly GCF_018688355.1). Lineage (NCBI taxonomy): Bacteria > Pseudomonadati > Pseudomonadota > Betaproteobacteria > Burkholderiales > Burkholderiaceae > Polynucleobacter > Polynucleobacter sp. AP-Elch-400A-B2. The sequence continues at coordinate 535,003 of NZ_CP061317.1, forward strand.
ATGTGACGAACTAGTTTCAAGCGAGTCTACGAAATCATATTTTTGATTTCAAATGTTCAGGGCAATTCGGTCACGTTGAAGATTTGCGAACTGCCATCCGGCTGACAGGCTCCAACAACAACCTTATTCCCAATTACCCCAACCCGAACTGATCCGCCAAGCGCATCAGCAATCCCTGGGGTGGGGGTATTTAAGCTAGGATTAGAGGCATCGCAGAAATTCTCCGAAGAGATTGTGTTGCTCATAAAATTAGAAAGGTAATAATTTTGCCCAGTATATGGATTTTTCATAGGGTTGGCTTGCATTATTGAGTAAGCGCAAGTTCCTGCATTAGATGGGCCATTTAATCGAATTGCAGCAAACATCTGATTACAGAGTCCGTTCGGAAGTATAAGTTCTGCTGCCATTCCTCTTGCTAAGGTGCTCGCATTGGCAATATTGACTGATTTTTTGCTTGATTCAATATACTTTTGGTAGCCCACGATACCGATTGCGGCTAGGACTCCAATAATGGCAACGACAACGAGTAGTTCGATCAGAGAAAAGCCAGTCTGTTTAGTGCGCATTGATCTTCCAGTCTTAGTTGTTAAAAAGTTTGTCATAATTATCTAAAATTACCATAATTAAATCAGTTTTTCAAATATGGCAACTCAAAATTGGTCTTTAGTAGTCATTCAAAGTCCAACGAATCGCTAATGTCTAGCGCAGTGACGATTGGATCTCAGTATTGATTTTTTGGTAATTAAACAGATATTCTAGGCATCATTTTTTATGCCATTTAGAGCGAGGTGTACATTTACTACACAGTGCTAGAAAATGAAAAGGGGTTACCTGACGGCAACCCCTTGTAATGCTTGGTGGGTCGGGCGAGATTCGAACTCGCGACCAACGGATTAAAAGTCCGCTGCTCTACCGACTGAGCTACCGACCCAGTAAAAAGAAGATTATAGCAAGAAGTTTATGGGTGCCCCCGGGTCTGTAGGTGTCTGCCGTCAAGCCCTTGTACTTACAAGAGCGCTATGCGTTTGCGCGTCTGGCAACGGGTGGATTTTTGGAAAAATAGTCCTTAATTCCCCTCATAATCGCTTCAGCAATTCGGTCTTGGTAAGCATCATCATTGAGGCGCGCTTCTTCCTGGGGATTGCTGATAAAGGCAGTCTCTACCAAAATAGATGGAATATCGGGGGCCTTTAGAACAGCAAAGCTGGCTTGCTCAACTTTTGCTTTATGTAAGGGCGCAAATCCACTGATTTGCTTGAGGATGGAAGTACCCACTTGAAGTGAGTCTTTGATCTGGGCAGTAGTAGACATATCAAGTAATAAATTAGCCACCTGCTTATCTTGTGTTTTGATATTGATGCCACCAATGAGATCGGATGCATTTTCTTTATTAGCCATCCAGCGTGCTGTTGTGCTGCTGGCACCCATTTGAGATAAGGCAAAGACTGAGGCACCTTTTGCTCTCGGTTCGATAAAGGCATCAGCATGAATGGAGACAAACAGATCGGCTTCGACGCGACGTGCTTTTTGAACTCTGGTGTGGAGCGGCACAAAGTAATCGCCATCTCGCGTGAGAAACGGGCGCATATAGGGGTCGCTCTCAATTTTGTCGCGTAAGCGTTTGGCAATCGATAGCACTACGTGTTTTTCTTTGGAGCCCATGGTGCCAATAGCACCTGGATCTTCTCCACCATGGCCTGCATCAATTGCAATGGTGATAAGGCGCTTATGTTTATTTTTTACGGAAGATTCTTTTACGTCTGGGATAGCTTGGGCCACTGGCGCCCTCGGAGCCTCTTTCTCTCTCTTAGTTGCGAATTGTGCAATCAAGTCGATTTCTTCATTGGCTTTTTCTAGAGCACTTTCTTTACGGGCGCTGCTCTTGACTAACTCCATCAGGGGATCTGGCGGGATAGTTGGGTAGAGATCTAGCACCATACGATATTGATATTCCGCAATGGGCTCTAAGGTAAAGAGTTGAGGTTTCACAGGCTCTTTGAGGTCAAATACCAAGCGGACCATGCCTGGTTGAAATTGCCCCACCCGGATTTGTGAAACGTAAGGGTCATTGGGTTTGACTTTAGCGACTAAATCTTTCAGGGTGGAATTGAGTTCCATACCTTGAACATCAACCACCAAGCGATCGGGGTTGGTAAGTAGTTGTTGGGTAATCGGCAATGCTTTATCAGACTCCAGTGTGATGCGTGTGTAATCTTCTGCGGGCCAAATGCGTACCCCCAAGATCTTAGCTCCCCAAGCAATCTCTGCCTCACTGAAGAAGAGAATAAAGCCCAGCATCTTTGCTGAAGTTTTGAGATGCTTTCTTCTGGAGAAATTAATAGGCGGCTTACTCATCTCTACTGGATACGCATCTTCTCGAGAACAATTATTCCCTGGCTTGAGTTTGCTTGGAAGGTGATATTTCTTTCATTTTCATTTGTACCAGCCATCAGATGAATTTCAATATCAAAAGCAGGCAGCGTCCCTTCAGCTTTTTCTGGCCACTCCACTAAACAGAATCCAGGTTCATCAAAATGCTCTGCAAAGCCAGACTCTTGCCATTCCAAGGGATCTCGCATGCGATAGAGATCAAAGTGATTGATTGCTAGGGTCTTGCTATCGATAATTAGTGGGTAGGGTTCACATAAGGTGTAGGTTGGACTCTTCACTCGACCCCCATATCCCAGGCCTTGTATGAGATGGCGGGCAAAAGTGGTCTTGCCGGCCCCAAGATCGCCCTCTAGGGAGATATTGAGGTGAACGCTTTGATTGGCTTGGAAAAGATGGCCAAGGCTGGAGGCAAGCTTTTGCGCTAAGGCAGCTGTGTCCGCTTCTTGCCTACAATGTTGGGTAAATGAATTCTGAGCCATTTGCCTAGTTTATTCAATTATTAAGCTACATTCTGTATTCCTAATGACTTCCTCTCAAATACCTCGCTCTGTTGACTATGTCTCCGTTGACCATGCCAATCTGCGTGCATGGCTGGATGAGCAGTCTCGAAAATTGGGTTTTGATGACTTGCGCATTACTGACACCCATCTTGGCGTCGCAACTGAGCGTCTGAATGACTGGCTCGAACAAGGGCGGCACGGTCAGATGGAATACATGGCCAAACATGCTCAATTACGCTCTGACCCAGCCCTCTTAGTTCCGGGTACGGTGAGGGTCATTTGTGTCACCATGAATTACTTATCCCCAGTAACAGACTTTGACCATGAGTGGGATAGATTGAGAGATCCTACTCAAGCAGTGGTATCGATGTATGCCCGTGGGCGCGATTATCACAAGGTGATGCGCAATCGTTTACAAGAGTTTGCCCAGTTGATTGAGAAACAGATTGGAGCATTTGGTTATCGCGTGTTTACTGATTCTGCACCCTTGATGGAAGTGGAGTTGGCTCGTAAGGCGGGCTTGGGTTGGCGAGGAAAACATACTTTGTTGCTGAATCGTGAATCTGGATCGACATTCTTTTTAGGCGAAATCCTAGTTGATGTTCCATTGCCCGTAGATCAAGAGCAGGAGTCGCATTGTGGAACTTGTCAGTCTTGTATCGACATTTGTCCTACGCAAGCGATTACCGTGCCTTACCAATTAGATGCGCGACGTTGTATCTCGTATCTGACGATTGAGAATCCAGATGCTATTCCGGTGGAGTTTCGTAGAGCAATGGGCAATCGCATTTACGGATGCGATGACTGCCAATTGATTTGTCCTTGGAATAAATTTGCACAACGAACAGCCTTACCAGACTTTGCTGAACGCCATGGCCTTGGGAGGGCGAGTCTCTTACAACTCTGGTCTTGGACGGAAGAGCAGTTTAATCAGCGTCATGAGGGCAGTGCCATTCGTCGGATTGGTTATAGCCGCTGGCGTCGCAATCTCGCCGTAGCTCTGGGTAATGCCTTGGCTAGCGGAGTAGACGAGGATGCTATCCGTCATACCCTCAGCGCAGCGCTGGAGAGTGCAGACTCCTTGGTGGCAGAGCATATTCAGTGGGCTTTGGGGCAGTCAGCGTAGCCATAAGCCTTACAATCAAACCATGTCATCTTCACAGCAGCCTTATATAGATCCTAGCGAAATCCCGCTAGCAGAGACTGCGGTTCAGCGCTTTAAAAACCCGCGTGATGCTTTTTGGTCCGGCATTCGAGATGCAGCTGGTGCACCTGCAGCGGTACTGTTTGCCGGCATGGTGGGTTTTGGAGCGATGGGTAAAACCAATGGTTTTGATGTGTGGTTCACCACCTCTACTTCATTTTTCATGTTCGCTTTACCAGGGCAGGTTGTTCTATTCGAGATGGCGATTACCGGTTCATCTGTACTGGCAATTGCCTTAGCAGTGACCCTAACCTCTACACGCTTCATTACTATGACGGTGACACTCTTCCCGCAGTTTCATCAAAGTAATCGCAATCGTAGTCTTTATGCTTCGGTACATTTGCTGGCCATGACTGCCTGGGCGATTTCGATGCGGGAATTTCAGGCGATTGAAGCTAGACATCGCTTGAGTTACTTTGTTGGCTTAGGTTTGCTGTGCTGGCTAATCTCCGTTCCTGCAACAATTTTAGGTTTTTACTTGGCAGGGATGGTGCCGCCCGCAGTGACTTTAGGGTTGGTGTTTATCAATCCACTATTTTTCTTATTGACCTTTACTGAAGTGAAGCCTTGGATCAATAGAATTGCCCTGTTCATGGGTTGCATTTTTGGCCCAATCTTTTTTATAGTGGATCCCGATACAAGCTTATTAAGCTCTGGTTTAGTAGCTGGAACTATTGCCTACTACATTGATCGAAAGTTCTTGCGCAAAAAAGCGGGAGTACTTGGTTAATGGAAGCCTTAAATCAAATGAGCGAATCTCTTTCCGGTTGGGGTCTTTGGATCGCTTTAGTTGGAGCTTGTCTAGGCACTTATTTCTGTCGTGCGATCGGGGTATTTCTCTCGCAGAGTATTAATCAAGAGAGCGAAATTTTTCGTTGGTTAGCTGCCGTAACTTACGCCATGGTGGCTGCACTCACAATACGCTTGATCGTCATGCCACTAGGTTTAATGGCAACCGTCCCCTTATGGGTGCGTATTTTGATTTGTGCTTTAGCGGTTGGCGTGATGGTATCTAATCCTGCCAAAAGATTAGTCCCAGCCTTGTTGACTGGGACCCTGCTCATGGTGGGTTACGGCGTTATTCGTTAATTCGTATTGACGAGCTGTCCTAGAGATGGGCTGCCAAGATTTTGGCAATATGTACCGCGTCTCTTTGGGTGCCATCAGCAATTTGGTGGCGACAGCTGGTGCCATCTGCAACCACCCAACTATCTGGTGCTTTACGAATCGCAGGTAAAAGGCTAGCTTCTGCCATTTGCTTGGACACTTCAATGTGCTCAGCCTCGTAACCAAAGCTACCAGCCATACCGCAACAGGAAGACTCAATCAGCTTTGGCTCTGCATTCGGAATTAATCTCAGAAGTTCCATTGCCGGCGTAACGGCAGCAAATGCTTTTTGATGGCAGTGACCATGAAACAGCACTGGGCGCGTTGCAGTTTTTAGTGACAACTTGAGTTTGCCCGCCTTGGCCTCATTAGCTAGAAATTCTTCTAAGAGTTGTGCATGCTTGCTTACAGTAACTGCCCGCTCACCAAAGCCCATCACTAATGCTTCATCCTTTAATGTGAAAAGACAGGAAGGCTCTAGACCAATTATGGGAATATCTTTTTCTGCAAAAGGAGTTAGATGATTGACTAATTCATCCAGGCTTGCTTTAGCTTTATCGACCATGCCAGCCGCCAGGTAAGTGCGACCGCAGCAAAATTCTTTAGAGCAAGTATTGACATTCTTAGTCTCAGTTTTAGTCTTTTGAGGAATGTGAACACGATAGCCAGCCGCTTCTAAAACTTGCAGAGCTGCACGTAAGTTTTCATCCTCAAAGTAGGCATTAAAGGTATCGGCCAATAACACCACTCCCTTATTACCATTCGCATCGACTTTACTGAGTTCTGCGGGCGTAAATTGATAGTGTGCAATAGCACTCTGATTATTCCAAAAGGTTTTTGCTTTCCAAATCGGCAGACTTCTTTGTGCAGAAATGCCCATGAGCCATTCTTGCAATTTAGCAATCGGCGTAATGTGATTGCGAATATTGAGTAATGTGGGAAGTCCTGGAATACTACTGATGATGGGAGCATATTTCGGTAGGTAGGCAACCGCGAGATCGCGCATCGTATGACCAGTCCGCTTTTTGTAGGCAGATAAAAACTCGATCTTCATCTTTGCCATATCAACGCCAGTAGGGCACTCACGGCGACAAGCTTTGCAGCTAACGCAAAGTTCCATCACTTCTTTAACGGCATCGCTACCGAGGGGTGAACTCTCGCTTTTAATATCCAGTTGATTGGACAGTGCGAGACGAAAGGTATTGGCACGACCACGGGTGAGGTGTTTTTCATCACGAGTAACGCGATAGCTTGGGCACATCACTTCCGCATCGAACTTGCGGCAATGACCATTGTTGTTGCACATCTCTACTGCTTTGGCTAGACCCATCGCTGGATCGCCGCCAGTGCCTGGTGCGCTGGTCTCTTCAGTAACGGGATTGTTCTGTACATTCCAGGCAGACCAATCTAAGGCTGGCTGCAGCGGAATGACTTTATAGCTCGGCGGAAAGCGGAAGTTGCTCGCATCATCCATTTTTGGCGGGTTCACGATCTTGCCGGGATTAAATAATCCCCTTGGATCAAAGGCATGCTTGATTTCAGCAAGGGCTTGCGTAATCTTTGGGCCAAACTGCCAGGAGATCCATTCACCGCGGCAGAGTCCATCGCCGTGCTCACCGCTATAGGCACCTTTGTACTTACGAACCAGAGCAGATGCCTCTTCAGCAACTGCTCGCATCTTTTGCGCACCATCACGACGCATATCTAGAATAGGGCGGACGTGGAGGGTGCCGACGGAAGCATGCGCATACCAAGTACCACGTGAACCGTATTTAGAAAACACATCCGTGAGTGCTTGAGTGTATTCGGCAAGATTCTCTAGTGGGACTGCACAATCCTCAATGAAGCTGACTGGTTTGCCATCGCCCTTGAGGCTCATCATGATATTCAGGCCAGCCTTACGCACTTCCCATAGGTTCTTTTGTAAGCTGGCGTCAGGCATCGAAACTACCGAGCCTGGTAGACCCAGGTCACCCATCAGATCTTGTAAAGACTTTAATTTTTCAAGTAAGGGCGCATGCGCTTCCCCTGAGAACTCTACTAATAAGATGGCTTCAGGTGTTTGAGCGCTAGCATCAATCAGCGCAGTCTCAATGGTTTTCTTAAAGCTCGGATTGTGGCGCGCTAAGTCAATCATGGTGCGATCGACTAACTCGACAGCAGTAGGCCCAAGTTTGACGATGTGTTGTGCACTATCCATTGCCTTGAAGAAGCTTGCAAAGTTCACCACTCCAAGCACTTTGTGTTGCGGTAATGGCGCTAACTTGAGTTCAAGTGATTTGAAATACGCTAATGTGCCCTCGCTACCCACCAAAAGGTGCGCCAAATTGACACTGCCGTCTTGAGTGTAGGGAAGTTCGCTTTGTGGATGGAATACATCTAGGTTGTAGCCCGCTACACGACGTAATACTTTAGGAAAGTGGGCTTCGATTTCTGGTTGGAGCTTGTCAGCGAGACCCTTAACAAAGTCACCCAATTGTTTTGCAGCGCCAGAACTGTGGGCGTAATTTCCAAAGCTAGCTACTTGGCCGTTTGATAACCAAGCATCAATACCTAAAACGTTGTGGACCATGTTGCCATAAGCGATTGATCGACTGCCGCAAGAGTTATTACCCGCCATGCCACCAATGGTTGCTTGCCCTCCGGTAGAAACATCTACCGGGTACCAAAGGCCGTGTGGCTTGAGTGCAGCGTTGAGGTGATCGAGCACCATACCCGGCTCAACAATTACTGTGGCCTTGGCGGGATCTGCATGCAGGAGTTTACGAAAGTATTTAGTGTTATCGATGACAAGTGATGTGCCAGTAGTCTGTCCGCACTGACTGGTACCTCCACCACGCGGTAGAACTGGAATATCTAGGTCAGCTGCAATCTGAATTGCCGTCGCAATATCTTCGGCTGTTTTAGGAATAAAAACAGCAACAGGCATGGCTTGATAGATCGATGCATCGGTTGCATAACGTCCGCGACTGGCTATATCCGTCATAACCTCGCCAGAAGTTTCTTGTTTCAGGCGCTTAGCAAGCTCCGCCTTGTTGGCAACGAATTCTGGCAATGGCAAATCGACTGGCTTGTTCATGCCGCAACCTTCTCTTGAGATTCTGAGTCAAGCAATTGAATAACGACATCACGCTTATTCATCACATGCTGCATCATGACTTTACGCATCCGTACGCTGTCGCGTGCCTTTAATGCGTCCAACATTTCTTGATGTTCCTCGACAGCTTTTTCCCACTTAACACCATCCTGATTCGAGCGAAAGCGAAGTGCTTCAATGCGAGCATTGACTTGGCTAAATAGTTGGCTGAGTACGGGATTGTTCGCTGCGTGATTAATAGCTTGGTGAATCTGAAGATTGAGCCGGTAGTAGCTAGATAAATCCCTGCGGGCATACGAGGCCATCATTTCGTATTGGAGTGCTTCAAGTTCAATTAGTGTTTGATCGCTAATATTTTGTGCTGCGAGCTCTCCAGAGAAGCCCTCTAAATTGGCAATCACATCAAAGGTATGAATGATGTCGTCTTTGCTCAGTTGAATGGCAATAGCGCCACGGTTGGCGATCAATTCAACCAGGCCATCGGCAGCTAGACGTCGAATCGCCTCGCGGATAGGAGTACGTGAGACATTGAGCTGCTCTGCTAACTCGCGTTCATTGAGTTTGCTTCCTGGAGCAATGGAGCCCTCTACCAATAAAGCTCTGAGCTTAAGGAAGATGGCTTCATGCAAGTTTTGTGTATTTGCTGGTGTTGGGAGCATCATTTGAAATGCCTTAAATTTGTATACATAATCACTATAACGCATCTATAAGTATAAATAACGCTGTAAATAGCTTATTTTTTGATTATTCAGAAAATATTTTGCATACAAAATTGTAAATTAGCAAAAAGTGCCTTACACTTGCCCGCAAGATTAACTACAAAAACCAAGCGAGACTCAGCATGCTAAAACTAGATAACCACCTCTCGGGGCGTCATTTCTTACATATCCCCGGTCCAAGCCCAGTGCCTTCCCGCATTTTGAGGGCAATTAGCTATCAAACCATCGACCACCGTGGCCCAGAATTTGGTGTGTTTGGTCTCAAGGTTTTGGATGGCATTAAAAAGATTTTTAAGACAGAGCAACCCGTCATTATTTACTCAGCTTCTGGAACTGGTTCTTGGGAAGGGGCTTTAGTTAACGTTCTTAATCCTGGCGATAAGGTGGTGTTTTATGAAACTGGCCACTTTGCAAACTTGTGGCGTGCTTTGGCTAAAAAGATTGGCATTGAAGTTGAGGTAGTGGGCAAAGCAGGTGCCGATACTTGGCGTTGGGGTGTTGATGCATCCGTGATTGAGGAGCGCTTACGCAAAGATACTCAGCACGAAATTAAAGCAGTTTGCGTAGTGCATAACGAAACTTCCACTGGGATTACATCCAATATTGCTGCTGTTCGTAAGGCGATTGATGATGTAAAGCATCCAGCACTTTTACTGGTTGATAGCGTATCCGGCATAGGTTCTGCCGACTATGAACATGACAAATGGGGTGCTGACGTAACTGTTTCAGGCTCGCAAAAAGGGTTGATGTTGCCTCCGGGTATCGGCTTTAATGCCTTGTCACCAAGGGCGATCGAAGCAAGCAAGCACAGCAAAATTCCAAAAGCCTATTTAGCTTGGGATGAAATTTTAGAATCCAATAAAACGGGCTACTGGCCAACCACACCAAGTACCAATCTCATGTATGGTTTGCATGAAGCAATCGATATGATGCAGACCGAGGGCTTGGATACGATTTTTGCTCGTCATCAACGTTTGGCAGAAGCTTGTCGTCGTGCGGTTGCCGCATGGGGTCTGGAGAACCAGTGTTTAGATCCCAATGCCTATTCACCAGTATTGACAGCAATCGTAGTTCCAGAAGGAATGGATGCGGATGTTCTGCGTAAACATGCCTTAGAAAAGTTCAATCTTTCGCTCGGAACTGGCCTTGGCAAGCTCAAAGGTAAGATTTTCCGTATCGGCCACCTTGGCGACTGCAATGAACTAAGCCTCATGGCTGCCTTAAGCGGTGTGGAGATGAGTTTTAGCGCTATTGGCTATAAACCCAAGGCCAGCGGTGTAGTTGCAGCCCAAGAGTATCTAAAGTAAGGCTTGGTAGACGGACTCAACCTATAATTCACCATATATACCAATAGCATTAGAGACAGAGAGATTAATCATGTTAGCAACTAAACCGTATTTAACCCAGGCTGATGTTCAAAAGATTTTGGATGCAGCTGACAAGCATGCTGCAGCAAATAACTGGGCTGTGACGATTGCCGTCTGTGACGACGGTGGTCACTTGTTAGGTTTGATCCGTCGCGATACATGCGCTCCTGTCTCCGCTTACATCGCTCAAGAAAAAGCGCGTACTGCTGCAATGGGTAAGCGCGAGAGTCGTGTATATGAAGAGATTATTAATAATGGCCGCACTTCCTTTTTATCTGTCCCGCATATTTCGGGCATGTTGGAAGGTGGCGTCAATATCGAGGTAAACGGGTTTACCATCGGCGCAGTCGGCGTTTCCGGCGTTAAATCGACTGAGGATGCCGAAACCGCAAAGGCCGGCATTGCAGCCATTCTGTAAGTTACCTTGACAAATACTGTTCCTGAAATAAATTCTCCTACCGGCGGTACTGAAAGTAGCGCCACCCCGGCAACAATTACCTTTGCTGACTTTGGTTTAGATCCAAAGATTCAAAAAGCGGTATCTGAGCAGGGTTACAGTATTCCAACTCCGATTCAAGCGCAAGCCATCCCGCACGTTTTGGCGGGAAGCGATTTGATGGGTGCGGCTCAAACGGGTACAGGTAAAACGGCCGCTTTTGTACTGCCCATTATTCAAAAGATTCTGCGTCATGCTAGTAGCAGTGCTTCACCTGCTCGCCATCCAATCCGTGCTTTGGTATTAACGCCAACACGGGAACTGGCTGTTCAGGTTGCCGAGAATGCAGCAAGTTATTCCAAGCACACCGATTTGCGTGCTGCCGTGGTTTACGGTGGCGTGGATATGAAAGAGCAGGTGGCCACACTGCGTGGCGGCGTAGAGATTTTGATTGCTACCCCGGGACGCTTGCTTGATCATATTGGTTCTAAAGTAGCCAACCTATCTCAAGTAGAAATTCTGGTGCTAGACGAAGCCGATCGCATGCTCGACATGGGCTTCTTGCCTGACTTACAGCGCATCATTGATTTGATTCCAGCTCAGCGCCAAACTTTATTGTTCTCAGCTACGTTTTCACCAGAGATTAAGAAGTTGGCGCAAAGTTATTTGCGCACACCAGTGACTGTTGAAGTGGCGCGTCAAAATGCTGCAGCAGATACTGTTAAGCAAGTAGTTCATATGGTGGCTAGTGCTGATAAGCAGCAGGCGATTGTGAAAGTGCTTGAAGCGCGGACTCGTCAAGGCCTATCTCGTCAGTGCATCATCTTTACCAACAGCCGTTTAGGTTGTGCAAGGCTCGCTCGCTCATTGGAGCGTGATGGCATTAAAGCGGGCGCGATTCATGGAGATAAGAGTCAGGGTGAGCGCACTCTTACTTTAGATGCATTTAAATCTGGAGCGATCGAGGCCTTGGTTGCTACTGACGTAGCTGCACGTGGTTTGGATATTCCGTCTATGCCTTGTGTGATTAATCACGAATTGCCATTTAATGCGGAAGATTTTATTCACCGTATTGGCCGTACAGGTCGCGCTGGCAGTAAAGGCGATGCAATTGCACTGGTCGATGCTAGTGAAAAACGTTTACTTGACGATATTGAAAAGTTGATGAAGCGAAAGTTAGATATTCAGCCATTGCCTGAGGGCAGCTCACGCCCCGCTCCCAGTAGGAATTCGTCGAGATCAGATGCGCCAGCAAAAATGTCAGACCCATTTTTCTACAAGCCTTATGAGTCCAGTGCTGCAGTGAAGCCAGCATCAGAGGCTGTAAATCCTACAGAGAAAAAAGTGGGGATTACTCCTGCTAGACCAGCCGTTGGCGCTTTACTTGGCGGCTTTAAGAAGAAGTAATTTTTCTGTTCCAGGCTTGGGTGGCTGCTAATAGCCACTCAGCAATCGAAGTTTCTTTTCTATCTGGTAGATCCTTCAACCCTAAATGCTTTGCGGCCTTACGTAACTCTTGTAAAGTCTGCTGCGTATTCTCAGTATGAATGGCGCTTGCCAGAGTTTGCTTACTGAGTTTCTCGCCATATTCATCAAGCACTAAGGGTAGATGTAGGTAACTTGGAGTTACATATCCCAAGGCCCTTTGCAGATATATTTGTCGTGCTGTATTGTTCAGTAAATCTGCCCCACGCACAATGTGTGTAATTTCTTGCTCAGCATCATCCACTACGACGGCTAGTTGATAGGTAAATATGCTATCCCGGCGACGCAGGACAAAATCCCCAACTTCTTGAATGAGGTCTTGAGTTTGCTTACCCAGGGCTAAGTCATCAAAATCAATAGTGAGCCCTGGTGGTAGAGCAAGTCGCCAAGCCACTTCGGTCGATGCTATCTCTCCTTCATCGTATGTACCAATTTGATGGGGGCGACAGGTTCCGGGGTAAACCATCTCTTGATTGCGGGGAGTCATAACGCCACGAGCTTCTAGGGCGTTTGCAATACTTAGTCGGGAGCAAGTGCAGTGATAGACGATTTGGAGCTCATTTAAGCGCTCCAGAGCCTTTTTATAGCGCTCTTGGTGCTGAGATTGCCAAGTTGGCTCCTCGTCCCAAGTAAGGCCGCAAGCAAGCAATTGGCGCAGGATTTCTTGATCCGCCCCAGAAACGCAGCGGGGAGTATCTAAATCCTCAATTCTGAGTAGCCATTTACCTTGATTTTTACGGGCATCTAACCAGCTTCCTAGGGCGGCAACGAGCGATCCGGCGTGAAGCGGGCCGGTGGGCGAGGGTGCAAATCGCCCGCGATAGCCGTCGGCTGGGGGTGAGGGGTTTTTGAAGTTCGGCACAGCTAAAATGATCTCATGGCTTCACCCCGTTTTGTTCATCTACGCGTCCATTCCGAGTTTTCGATTACGGATGGTGTCGTTCGCATTGACGCTGCGATTGCGGCTGCTGAAAAAGATGACATGGGAGCCTTGGCTCTCACTGACTTAAGTAATTTATTTGGCTTGGTCCGTTTTTATACTGCTGCACGCTCTGGCGGAATCAAGCCAATTGCAGGCGCAGATGTTTGGGTGAGTAATCCTCAAGATCCAGATCAACCTCATCGTTTATTACTCTTGGTTCAAAATCACTCTGGCTATCTCAACCTATGCCAGCTCTTGAGTAAGGCCTCCCTCGAGAATCAATCCCGAGGTCGAGCTGAGGTTGATCTCAAATGGTTTAGTGAGCCAGCCTCAAAGGCTGAAGATAAAGCTGCAAAAAGAACCCTGTCCTATGGATTAATTGCGCTTTCAGGAGGACGTTGGGGTGATGTCGGTGCTGCACTCTTGGCTGGTCAAGAAGATTTAGCTAAAGATGCCGCTCAGCGTTGGGCAAGCTTATTTCCAAATGCTTTTTACATTGAAGTACAGCGCGGTGGTCATCCTCAGGATGAACAGCAACTCCAGCTGGCTTGCCACCTTGCCAGTGAAATGGATTTACCGATTGTTGCCACACATCCTGTGCAATTTATGCAGCGTAGTGATTTCATAGCCCATGAGGCTCGAGTCTGCATTGCTGAAGGTGAGCTTTTAGGCAATCCTCGTCGCACCAAGAAATTTAATGAAGAGCAATATTTTTTATCTCAAGCGGAGATGGAAAAGCGCTTTGCAGATTTACCAGTCGCACTCGCAAACTCAGTGGAGATTGCCAAGCGCTGTAATCTCTCTTTGACTTTGGGTCAGCCGCGTTTGCCAGATTTCCCAACGCCACCGGGTATTACGCTCGACGATTATTTATTGCAGCAATCAGAGATTGGTTTGAAGCGCCATATGGAGCGCAATTTCCCGGATGCTGCTGAGCGTGCCAAGGAAGAGGCTCGCTATCACGAGCGCCTTGTCTTTGAAGTGAAGACGATTGCTCAAATGGGTTTCCCAGGTTATTTCCTGATTGTTGCGGACTTTATTAACTGGGCGAAAAATAATGGCGTACCAGTAGGCCCAGGCCGAGGATCGGGTGCTGGCTCTTTGGTCGCTTATTCATTGGGTATTACCGATCTTGACCCACTGCGTTACAACCTTCTCTTTGAGCGCTTCTTAAATCCTGAGCGGGTATCGATGCCCGACTTCGATATTGACTTTTGCCAGCATGGGCGCGATCGCGTTATTCAGTACGTAAAAGATAAATACGGAAAAGATGCAGTTAGTCAAATTGCTACCTTCGGGACCATGGCTGCAAGAGCGGCGATTCGTGACGTGGGCCGCGTGCTTGAACAGGGCTATAACTTCGTTGACGGTATCGCAAAATTGATTCCAAACAAGCCAGGTCAGTACATGACTATTGAAATGGCCAAGAAGGAAGAGAAGCAATTAGGCGAGCGTGAAAAGAATGAAGATGAAGTGCGTCAGCTTTTAACTCTTGCACAGCAATTAGAAGGCATGACCCGTAACGTGGGTATGCATGCGGGTGGTGTATTAATTGCACCAGGTCGCCTAACTGATTTTTGCCCGCTGTATACGCAAGAGGCGAAAGACTCTAAGGACCAAGAGAGCGGTTCAGTCATTAGTCAGTTTGATAAAGATGACGTGGAGGCGATCGGCTTAGTGAAGTTCGACTTCCTGGGTTTAACCACCTTAACGATTTTGGCAGCCGCTGAGAAGTGGATTAAGACGCTACATGCCGACCGTAAAGATTGGAGCATCGGTGAAATTCTGCTCGATGATGAAAAGGCTTTTGAAGTCTTAAAGAATGCTAATACAGTCGCCGTCTTCCAGTTAGAAAGTCGTGGCATGCAAGGCATGCTTCGGGAGGCTAAGCCTGACCGCTTCGAAGATATTATTGCACTCGTTGCGCTCTACCGTCCTGGCCCAATGGACTTGATCCCGGACTTTATTGAACGTAAGCACGGGCGGCAAAAAGTAGAGTATCCGGATCCGCGTATTGAGCCGGTTCTGCGAGAAACCTACGGTATCATGGTCTACCAAGAGCAGGTGATGCAGATGGCGCAGATGATCGGCGGCTACTCACTGGGTGGCGCAGACATGTTGCGTCGCGCGATGGGTAAGAAGAAGCCTGAAGAGATGGCACAGCATCGCAAAATTTTTAGTGATGGTGCAAAAGTAGGCGGCATTACTGAAGGCAAAGCCAACGAGATTTATGACTTGATGGAGCGTTTTGCAGGCTATGGATTTAATAAATCCCATGCTGCTGCTTACGCGCTCTTGGCATATCAAACTGCTTGGCTCAAAGCCTATTACCCAGCTGAATTTATGGCAGCCAACTTATCGCTCGCAATGGATGACACCGATAAGGTGAAGATTCTGTATGACGATTGTTTAGCAAATAATATTCGCGTGTTCTCACCTGATATCAATACTGGCGTTTATGTATTCACGCCATTGCGTGCACCCGATGCGCCGCCGGATTCCCCTATTAGTCATATTCGTTATGGATTAGGCGCAGTAAGAGGAACTGGTGAAGCGGCAATCGAAGTAATTGTGAAAGCGCGCGAGTCCGGCGGCCCTTTTAAGGACCTATTTGATTTCTGTGCGCGCGTTGACCGTAGGCAGGTGAACCGTCGCGCCATTGAGGCATTGATGCGTGCTGGCGCCTTTGATAGTTTGTATAAGGACTCCATTCCTGCTGGTGGTAATCCTTACGATATTCGATCTACTCTATTGGCTTCTCTTGCGCGCGCAATTGAGGCTGCCGAACAAGCTGAAGCTTCAATTAATCAAGTGAGTTTGTTTGAGGTGGCGGGAGAAGATGATCGTCATTTGCCAGAGCTAGTCCGCGAATTACCTTGGTCTGAAAAGAAACGTCTCCAAGATGAGAAAAGCGCCCTAGGACTTTGTTTGACCGGTCATATGTTCGATGCCTATCGTGATGAGACGGCGCATTTCATTCGCCAGCCATTAGTCAAAGTGACCGAGGGCAAGGATCAGTTGATCGCTGGCATTATTACCTCTGCTCGGATGCTGACTGGTCAGCGTGGCCGCATGATGATTGCAACAATTGATGACGGTACTGCTGCGATTGAAGTGACACTCTATAGTGAAGTCTATGAACCCAATCGTTCTTGGCTCAAAGAAGATGAGTTGCTGGTGGCCAAGGTTAATATCACTCCCGATAAGTTTTCTGGTGGGGTACGAATTGTTTCTGAGGCGGTGATGGATATGACGGGAGCCCGTATGCGTTTTGCGCGTAACCTGCATCTGTCAATCGATTCAGCAATTGATCTCCAATCCTTACGAAGCCAAATCGGACCTTACTTGATGAGTAATCGGGTACGCGATCCCAGGTTAGGTCCTTCAGCAGCCTCTATGCCAAGCGCTAGCGAAGGCATGAAGGGTTTGATGCTTACTGCTGCAGTAACCACTAGTGGTGGAGCCTGTCTAATGCAGTTCCCAGATGAGTTGCGCATCTATCCAGATGATGCTTGCTTGCACAGCTTGAATCAAATTTTGGCAGCCAAGCAATCCAATACCGTTCAAGTTCAGTACCTCTAAGCGCGTATCAGTTTTATTTTCTTTATTTCTTCATTGCGTTTTGCAGTGCTTCGATTACTTGATTTGGGTCTAACTTGTCCAAGCACTCACTATTGCTACTTGCGCGATCCTCGCAACCCGCTTTGCGGCAGGGAACACATTCACCAGGCCCTTGCAAGATTGTGACATTACCAACCGTCTGCGAGCGAGCTCTTAATTGATACGGCTGTTCACCAACAAAACCGTTAGGCCATGGCCCAAAGTTGGTAGGTGGCGTTGGGCCAAATAAGGCAATGGTAGGTGTATTGCATGCGGCTGCTAGGTGAGTGATAGAAGTATCTACCCCAACATAAGCTATCGCTCCACGAATCAGCGTTCCTGCCTGTGGGATAGAGAGTAGGCCTGCGGTATTAACGACATGCTTACGGGTTTCTTCATTAAGCAATGAAAGAATATCTTGATTGAGCTGTAGATCTTGCTTGGCCGGGGATGCGCTCAGCACCACTTGCCAACCTTGTTTTGTAATCCATGTCAGCAATGTTTGCCAATACGCAAGTGGCCAACGCTTATAAGCGGTTAAAGGTCCAGGGTGCACTACGACATAAGGTGAATGAAGTTGAGCAGCAATGCTTGGGGTAATCGGATCACCAGCGGGAGCTGTTACTGAGATTGGTTTCTTAAATAATTCCAGTGGATTTTTATAAAAGATCTCTAGTAGACGAAGCTTTTCAGTAATGACATGTTGCGCAAAATAATCTACGTCAACTGTGTGCAAGCTGATCGCCTTTTTCCAGGCATTTTGTTTATCACTTTTACTTTTCTTAGTCTTATCTTGCTCAGTGAGGCCTTGAGGATGGCCGCCCAGCACGCCCACGCGGTGATGAGCTGCTACGAGACCATAAAAATAGGCGCGATCACTGGGTTGGGTGACTACTGCTAGGTCATATCGTTGAAAGAGTGTGAAAAGTAAAGAGAAATACTCTTTGAGTTTGGGGCGGTCAGAACTTTCGATTATCTGGGTAATATCGGGGTTGCCTTTGAGCATCTCAAGCTTACCGCGGTAGCCTAAAAAGTGAAACTCCGCATCTGGCCACAATTCACGAGCTTGTGAAATGAGCGGTGTAGTGACAAGGACATCCCCAATTTGGCGAGTCGCAATAAATAAAACTTTTTTAGGCTTCAGTGCTGAGAATGCAGTCATGGGGCTAATGTAACTCAATCCTACCGAGCTTTAGCCAGAATTTTTTCACGGACGCGACGTGCATTTTCTGCGGCATTGGATTGATCGTTGATACGGTGGTAGAGATGCAGCACTTCAGTTGCCCAAGACCCAGATTTACGAATCAAGCCTGTGTTTTGAAGTCTAAAAACAAAATCGGCATCTTCATGCCCCCAGCCTGTCATAGTCTCATCAAATCCACCTATGGTCAGGGCATCAACTTTCCAGCAGGCCATATTGCAGCCTTTAATACGGCGCCAGACAAATTTTTTGTAGTTGCGCCAGGCACCATCACCCAGCTTGATTGTAAGAGGCCAGTACTTATTGATACCACCGGATAGTCGATAGCTTAATAAGTTATCAGTGAATTTCTTGAAATCCCAGTGTGGCCATGAAAGTAACTGCTTGCTGAGTTCGTTGTTCAGTAATACACGACTACCTGTCACTAGATGGTTCGCCTGAGAAAGTAAACAGTGTTGTGCAATAAAGTCCGGCTGAACAATGCAATCACCGTCAAGAAATATGAGATAGTCACCGTGCGCTGCTTGAATGGCTTGATTGAGAATACGGGTCTTGCGAAAACCTTGATCTTCTTGCCAGAGATGGGTGATTTTTACTGGGAAATTTTTTTGGGCTGCTTCTATGAGGTCTTTTGTATCTTGGGTGGAACCATCATCGGCAATGATGATTTCAAAATCTAAATCGGTTTGAGTGCTAAGTGACTCAAGACAGAGTTTGAGGGCTTGCGGCCAGTTATAGGTCGCCAGAAGAACGGAGATCATTTGCTAGCAGAACGATTGGGGTTTACTTCTTGGTGCAATTGCCATAACTTCATGTAGCGATAGTAGGTTCCTTGGCCATTCGAGATTGCCAATGCAAAACCCTGAGGGCCGTCTAAAAAACCAAGTCGTATGAAGTAGGTTCGAGTAAAAGCCCAGATACCATGAAGCACTGCAGTTAAAGGACTACTCTTTTTGCCTTTAGAAAATGCCTGCTCTGCTGAAGCTGTTGAATAGCGATCTAGCTTCTGGAGCACTTGCGAGTAGTTCATGAAGCTGTAATGCAGCATCGGATTTTCTAGCTTGGCAACTTGCCCACTAGGAATCAGTCGCTCATGAACCAGATCATCTGAGAAGCGGGCAGTACCGCGCTTAAATAATCGATCTACATAATCTGGATTCCAGCCAGAATGCCGAATAAAACGTCCGCAATACCAAGATAGGCGTGGAATTGCAAAACAGTCAACATGGGCTGAATGATGAATAGCTGTCAGAATCTCACTTCTGAGGGCCGGGGTAAGGCGCTCATCAGCATCTAAAGAGAGCACCCATTCGCCAGTTGCCAGGTCTAAGGCGCGATTCTTTTGAGGCCCAAATCCAGGCCAATCTGCTGGCTGGCTGATGATTGCCCCATGGTGTTTGGCGATTTCTAGGGTCTTATCCGTGCTTTTGGTATCGACCACCACGATTTGCTGGGCAATCCCCTCCAGGGAGGCCAAGCAATCGACCAAATTGGCTTCTTCATTGCGAGTGATGAGTATGACGGATAAGGTGGGCATAATTCATTATATGAATGCTCAAGACCGTACCGCCCTAAATCGCTTAATTCAGTACCTTAAGCCCCATATTGGCTTAATTATTGGATCTTTATTGGCCATGGCGCTGGTTGCTGGCGCAGAAACCTCTATTCCGGCCCTCATGAAGCCTTTGCTAGATCGAGGTTTTACTGGCCAGATGGATCAAAAACTCTGGCTGGTGCCAGTTTTCTTGGTCGGCCTAGCTTTTGTGCGGGGTATGGCGCAATTTTTATCTAGCTATCTTTTAAATCGTGTCATCAACATTGTTTTGCTGAAGATGCGTATGCAGATGTTTCAAGCCTTATTACATTCAAGCACTACTTTTTTCCAAAAGAACTCTGCATCCAGCTTAATTAATGCGGTAGTTTTTGAGGTAAATAATGCCCTCTCCATTATGGGTGGCATGTTGATTAGTTTGGTACGTGATTCCCTTACAGTGGTCGGATTGATTGGCTATCTGATTTACTTAAATTGGCAGCTGACATTGGTAGTGCTGATGATTTTCCCAATCATCGCTTTCATCATTGGAAAAATTAATAAACGCTTGCGCTCGCTGAATCGTGAGCAGCAAACAATGACGAGTGAGCTCGCTTATATCGTTGAAGAGTCAGCCGCTGGATATAAGATTGTGAAGGTACATGGCGCAGAGGAGTACGAGATGCGCCGCTTTATGGAAAAAGCAGATCGCCTTCGCCAATTTGCTTTGAAATCAGCGGTTGCTGGCGGTCTGAATCAGCCAATTACCCAACTCATTGCTTCTATGGCGCTGTCTATCGTCTTAGTCATTGCCTTAATGCAGTCAGCCACCGAGGGAACTACGGTTGGTGGCTTTGCCTCTTTTATTACTGCCATGTTGTTGGTGATCTCCCCGATTAAGCATCTGGCTGATATTAATCAGCCCTTGCAGCGCGGCTTGACTGCTGCGGAAATGATCTTCACCCTTATGGATCAACCTATTGAGGAGGATGAATCTCGAAAAGAGAATATGAAGCCTCTAGGCAAAGCCAGGGGCGGAATTCGGTTTGAAGATGTCGGCTTCTCTTACCAGCAAGAGGCTGGACGTAAAGATGCTCTCACTGGCGTGAGTTTGAATATTAAGCCCGGTGAAGTGGTTGCCTTTGTAGGGCCGTCTGGCGGTGGTAAATCTACGCTGGTCAATTTATTGCCACGTTTCTTTAAGCCGACCAGCGGACAAATTTTCTTGGACGATATTCCGCTCGAGGATATTGTGCTGGCTGATGTGCGAAAGCAGATTGCTTTTGTGAGTCAAGATGTCATTTTATTCAATGACAGTATTGCGGCAAACGTAGCCTATGGCGCTACCGGCGCGGATGGTGTTGATCGTGGACGTGTCATCGAAGCGCTTGAAGCGGCAAACTTATCTGCGCTCATGAAAGAAATGCCCGAGGGCATTGACACCCAAATTGGTGATAACGGAAATCGTCTATCAGGCGGTCAACGTCAGCGTTTAGCTATTGCAAGAGCTATCTACAAAGATGCGCCTATTCTGATTTTGGATGAAGCAACGTCAGCGCTAGATTCTGAATCCGAGCGTCAAGTACAAGATGCCTTGGAGCGCTTGATGGCTGGTAGAACTACTTTAGTTATTGCCCATCGCCTATCAACCATTGAGCATGCTGATCGGATTGTGGTTCTAGAGCATGGTCATGTGATTGAGAATGGCTCACACGAAGCATTAATTGCTAAAGATGGCCTATATGCCAACTTGCATCGTATTCAGTTTTCGAACGCTTAATCAATGATTAGCTGAGAACGATATCGTATTGTTCTTGGCGGAAGCTGCCTTCTGCCTGGAGTTTGATGGGTTTGGCAACAAAGTCGCCTAACTGTGCCAAAAACTGATTCTCCTCCTCAAGGAAGAGGTCAATCACATCGGGTGCGGCAACGATTCTAAATTCTCTTGGGTTAAATTGGCGATGCTCTCGCACAATCTCTCGCAAAATCTCATAGCAAACCGTTTGCGCAGTTTTGATTTCACCTTTGCCTTGGCAAGTAGCACAAGGCTCACAGGTGATATGGGCTAAGGATTCTCGAGTTCGTTTACGTGTCATCTCCACTAGACCTAGTGAAGAGAAGTCATTCACCGAGGTGCGAGCATGATCGCGTTCTAAATTGCGATTGAGTTCATGTAAAACCGATTCCTGATGGTCTTTACTCAGCATGTCAATAAAGTCGATGATGATGATGCCGCCAAGATTGCGCAAGCGCAGCTGACGGGCAATAGCTTGAGCAGCTTCAAGATTGGTTTTAAATACGGTGTCATCCAGATTGCGTGCACCTACATAACTTCCGGTGTTGACGTCAATCGTAGTCATCGATTCTGTTTGATCAATCATCAGGTAGCCACCCGATTTAAGATCTACTCTTCTGCCAAGTGCTTTATTAATTTCAGCATCGACATCAAATAAATCAAATAGGGCGCGCTCACCACGATGTAGCGTCAGTTTGTCTAATAGGTTTGGCATATACAGTGCAGCGAACCCTTTGAGCTTTTCAAAGTTCTCAGCTGAGTCCACCCGAATTTTTGTAGTGTCTTCACTAGCAAGGTCACGTAATACGCGTTCAGCCAGACTCAGGTCCTGATAGAGCAAGCTAGGCGCGGCCTTGTGATTCACGGCCTCACGAATTTTTTCCCAGGTGGTGCGCAGGTAATGCATATCGTGCTTGAGCTCAGTATCGCTGGCATCTTGTGCACTCGTGCGAACGATGATTCCACCTTTTTCATCGGCAGGCATCAGTCCTGTAAGGCGTGCCTTGATGGCTTCCCGCTCTTCAGGCTGATCAATTCTTTGGGAGACGCCAATATATTTCTCGATTGATGCATCTGTTCCTGCTGGCGGTAGATACACCAAGTTTCGTCCGGCAATACTCAGTTGGGTGGTGAGACGTGCCCCTTTAGTTCCTAAGGGATCTTTGAGAACCTGAACTAAGACATTTTGCCCCTCAAAAAGCAGTTTTTCGATTTGAGCTTGAGGGTTATTTTGAGTGATGTCAGCGACGTGCATAAATGCAGTGCGCTCTAAGCCGATTTCAATGAAGGCGGACTGCATGCCAGGTAGCACACGTACCACTTTAGCCAAATAGATATTGCCGACGATACCGCGTTGACGTGTACGCTCGATTTGAAGCTCTTGAACAGCACTTTGCTGAATGAGTGCTACCCGTGTCTCTTGGGGAGTGATGTTGATCAGAATTTCTTCGTTCATATGCGGGCGACTTTAGCGAAATCTAATAATTGGTTAACTTCGAAAATAGGTAATCCCATGATACCGCTATAGCTACCTTTAATTGAGGGAATAAAAGCCCCGCCAAGACCCTGAATGCCATACGCTCCAGCCTTACCAAAGGGCTCGCCACTCTTTATATAACTATCAATTTGAGCTTCAGTTAAATGGGCAAATTCCACCTCGGATACTTGTATCAAGCACAGGGGATTTGTTTTGGGATCAATTGTGAGTACGACTGCAGTTAAAACCTCATGTACTTTGCCGCTAAGCATTTTTAGAATACGCGCAGCATCAGAAGCGTCATGAGGTTTCCCAAGAATTTCTCCATCTGGATTGCTAGGTAGGCTGACGGTAGTGTCTGCACACAGGATGGGCGCCCAAGGCTTGCCGCTGTTTTGCCACCTAGCTAAAGCAATAGCACTTTTGGCAAAGGTAACTCGTTCAACGTAAGCGCGAGCCTTTTCATTGGGGAGAGGTGTCTCAAGGGCTTCCGTATCTTCATCAGGTGCTGCAACCAGCATCTCAAATTGGATGCCAATCTGTTTAAGCAACTCTTGGCGTCGCGGGCTTTGTGAGGCAAGGTAAATATAAGAAAATATCAATGACTTACTCGCGGTGATAGGGGTGGCCTTGCAAAATAGTCCAAGCTCGATAGAGTTGCTCAACCAATAAGACTCTTGCCATGGCATGTGGCAGGGTCAGGCTCGAGAGGCGCCATATCGCTTGAGCATTCTCCTTAAGACTGGGATCGAGCCCATCAGCACCACCAATCAAAAAAGTAATGTCAAAGCCTTCCTGTCGCCAGCCTGCTAACTGGGTAGCTAGATTTTGTGTGGTTTGATCTTTGCCGCGTTCATCAAGTGCAATTACCCGCGAGCCTTTCGGAATGGCTGCTGCAATCTTGATTGCCTCTTTGGCTGGAGTGAGATCAGGTTTGATCTCTTTGATTTCAATAGTGCAATCTGTGGGCATGCGCTTAATGTAATCATGGGTTGCAGTTGCAACCCATTCTGGCATTTTGTGACCAACAGAAACAATCGTTAAACGCATTGTTAAGAAATTACTCTTCGTCGTCTGGTTCGCTTGCCTTTACCAGCCCCTTATCCGCTGCTAGCTTCACTCGCACAGGTTTGGCTCCCCACATGCCTTCAAGCTGATAGTAGGCGCGTAATGCAGGCTGCAAAATATGAACTACGATATCGCCGCAATCAACCAGTACCCACTCGCCAGTTTCCAGACCTTCTACGGAGATCACTTCACCACCTTTGGTGTTGACAGCCTCTTTAACCGACATGGCTAGGGATCTAGTCTGACGATTGGAGGTTCCGGTGGCGATGATGACGCGATCAAATAATTCGCTGAGCTTTGTGGTGTCGTATACACGAATGTCTTGTGCCTTGACATCCTCGAGAGCATCAATCACGACACGTTGTAATTTTGTTAAGTCCATAGTTTCTTTAGTATTTTTCTGAGAATTTTGAATATAAGGGTGATCTTAGCCTGATTACTTGTACAGGCCTAAATTTGTAATGATTTCTAAAGTATGAGACGGAATGTGCTCGGCAATATCACTGCGAGAAGCGCTTTTCAGCTGACTCCGAAGCTTTGTGGATGAAATGTCTACTGCAAGACTGTTATCTAAGTAGATGCGGCCAAACAGGCTTTTTTCAAGAGCGTTTGCATCAATACATTGATGCTTTTCTAATAAAGCCTTCATTTCAGGGCTGATTAGGGTAGAGAGTTCATGGTGAGGTCTACTGACCACTGCGAAATTAACAAAGTCCAGTAATTGATCCCAAGACTTCCAGGACGGAAGATTAATCAGAGAGTCAGCCCCCATTAACCAAGTTATGTTGACCTGAGGCCCAAAACGCTCTCTCAGAGCTTTGGCTGTATCGATTGCATAGCTTGGGCCTGCTCGATCAATCTCGATGCGATCCACTCCAATTTGAGTAGGTATTTTTAGATACAGCAATACCCGAGCTAAATCAATGCCCGCTGCTTCAGTGAGTTCAAGACGAATTTCTGCGGGTGTGATGCCAGAGCTTTTTTGCCAGGGCTCGCCACTGGGGATAAGGAGCAAAGTATCCAGGTGCAGAAGCTTTGCAAAATGCATGGCCAGTTTAAGATGACCAAGATGTGGCGGGTCAAAAGTGCCGCCCAGAATACCAATTTTTTTTGGAGCGCCCAAATCTGCTGACATCATTTAGGCAAGCCAGTCGCGCGGCTTAAGGTAGTAGTCATACAGCTTTTCCTCTGGCGTACCTGGCTTTGGTTGCCAGTTGTACCACCACTGCACTACGGGTGGCATGGACATCAAAATAGATTCAGTGCGTCCACCAGAGTGCAGGCCAAAAATGGTGCCTCGGTCGAATAATAAGTTGTACTCCACATAACGACCACGACGGTATTCTTGAAACGCTTTTTCTTCGGGCGTAAAGCTGTCTTGATAACGACGCTCCACAATCGGTAAGTAAGCATTAATAAAGGCATCGCCAACAGCACGTGTCATGGCAAAGCTTTGCTCAAAACCCAGTTCATTGAAATCGTCAAAGAACACGCCACCAATACCGCGAGGCTCCTCACGATGCTTGAGATAAAAGTACTCATCGCACCATTTTTTGAATCGAGGATGTAGCTCTTTACCAAAGGGGTCTAAAGCATCTTTAGCAGTTTGATGGAAGTGTTTACAGTCCTCATCAACACCATAGTAGGGCGTAAGATCAAAACCACCCCCAAACCACCACACTGGCTCTTTATCAGGAGCTTGCGCGATAAAGCAGCGCACATTCATATGGGTGGTTGGTGCCTTGGGATTATTTGGGTGAAACACCAAGGAAACACCCATAGCCTCAAAGCTACGTCCAGCAACTTCGGGGCGATGGTGTGATGCTGAAGGAGGCATTTGATCACCGCGAACATGAGAAAAACCTACACCACCTTTTTCTAATATATTGCCGCCGTCTAAAGTGCAAGTGCGCCCATAACCCCGCAGCTTGCTATCTTCTGGCTTTTCCCAGGCGTCCACTACAAAGGCTTTGCCATCGACTGCACTCATTGCAGTAGTGATGCGATCTTGCAGGCCTAAAAAGTAAGCTTCTAATTCTGCAATATTAATTTGAGTCTGTTCAGTAGATGACAAGGATGAAAAGTCCTTCGTAGTTAGGTTTGTTTCACTGCCCGATAGCCAATATCTTTGCGATATTGCATGCCATCGAATTGGATCTGAGCAATCGCTTCATATGCTTTTTGTTGTGCACCGCGCACGGTATCCGACAAACCTACGACGCACATGACGCGACCACCAGAGGTGACTAGCTTCCCATCTTGTAACTTGGTACCGGCATGAAAAGTTAATTGATCTTCAGTATCAGTAGGGATACCCATAATCACATCGCCATTACGTGGAGTATCAGGATAGTTGTGAGCTGCCAGCACCACGCCTAGTGCAGTGCGGCGATCCCACTCTAGATCCACTTCGTTGAGTGTGCCGTCTACAGCATGATCTAGCGCATTGACGAGATCACTACGTAGGCGTGCCATGATGGGCTGTGTTTCTGGATCACCCATGCGGCAGTTAAATTCTAAAGTCTTGATCTTTCCGTCGGGAGAAATCATGAGCCCTGCATAGAGAAAGCCGGTGTATGGAATGCCATCAGCTTCCATGCCTTTAACGGTGGGCATGATGACTTCGCGTAAAGCACGTGCATGAATTTCTGGTGTAACTACTGGAGCAGGGGAGTAAGCCCCCATACCACCGGTATTGGGACCTTGATCGGCATCGAGCAAGCGCTTGTGGTCTTGACTGGTTGCTAAAGCTAAAACATGTTTGCCATCTACAAGAACGATAAAGCTGGCTTCTTCACCAGTCAGAAATTCTTCAATGACAACGCGTGCACCGGCGTTTCCGAGTTTGTTATCGGCCAGCATCATGTCGACCGCTGCGTGGGCTTCTACCAAGTCCATTGCCACAACTACACCTTTTCCGGCAGCTAGACCATCAGCCTTGATAACAATCGGCGCTCCTTTAACATCAATGTAAGCATGTGCTTCTAATGCATTTGAAAAAGTCTGGTATTCCGCTGTCGGGATACCATGACGTTTCATGAACGCTTTAGAGAAATCTTTGGACGACTCTAATTGAGCAGCTAGCTGAGTAGGCCCAAAGATGCGCAAGCCATTATTGCGAAAGACATCTACGATACCAGCAGCCAATGGCGCCTCAGGGCCAACTACGGTGAGGTGAATTTTTTCACGCTTAGCAAAGTCCGCCAATTCTTGAAGGTCAGAGATCGGAAGATTTTGAATGCCAGCTGCGGTTTGTTTTGCAGTGGCCGTGCCACCATTACCCGGCGCCACATATACAGTTTGAACTTGTGGAGATTGCGCTAACTTCCATACCAATGCATGTTCACGACCACCAGAACCAATTAAAAGAATTTTCATAAAGTGCTAAAAGATATATTAATAAGTAATGTTTAAAAGCTGGTCGTTTACAAAGAGGCGTTCGTGAATACTTCTTGAACGTCATCCAAGTTCTCAAGCGCATCTAATAGTTTTTGCATACTCTCCGCTTGATCACCTTCGAGTTCAGTTTCAGTTTCGGGGCGCATCGTTACTGTTGCTAGTTCTGCTTTTAAACCCGCCTGATTGAGTGCGTCCTGTACCTTGGGAAAATCAGGCACTGGGGTGAGCACCTCAAGCGAACCATCATCATGGGTGATGACATCTTCTGCGCCAGCATCTAGCGCGATCTCCATGAGTTGATCTTCATTGGTGCCTGGGGCAAACAACATCTGACCACAGTGTTTGAACATAAAGGCAACCGAACCTTCGGCGCCCATATTGCCACCATTTTTTGCAAATGCATGGCGTACTTCAGCAACAGTACGGGTACGGTTATCCGTTAAGCAATCAACAATGATGGCCGCACCATTGTGACCGTAACCTTCGTAACGAATTTCTTCGTAGTTAACACCTTCTAGCGAACCTGTGCCGCGCTGAATTGCGCGCTGCACGTTGTCGTTGGGCATATTGGCATCCTTAGCCTTATCGATCGCAAGGCGCAAACGGGGGTTCGTAGCGATATCGCCACCGCCCAATTTGGCTGCGACTGTGATTTCTTTAATAAGTTTGGTCCAAATCTTGCCGCGCTTTTCGTCTTGACGTCCTTTGCGGTGCTGAATGTTGGCCCATTTCGAATGGCCGGCCATACGGGTAAGTCCTTTTGAGTAATGTGGCTTGAAGAGCCTATTTTAAGGTCTTCTGAGGCTAAGAATGGGGGCCATACAACTTTTTTGTTACACTCTCACCTCTTAGTAAGCTTCAATGCAGTATTTCCTCTGCAAACACCTGCCCCGGTGATGGAATTGGTAGACGTGCCGGACTCAAAATCCGGTGCCGCAAGGCGTGGCGGTTCAAGTCCGCCCCGGGGCACCATCTCAAGTAGGCTGTTATTCACGCCCAGAGATGCTCTCAATATTAAATCTCGTAAGTTTCTGACTCGCTATTCATCGCTTGCTCGACAATTTTTTTAGTGAGCGTGGGTGAGAATAGTTCGATGAAGGTATACACAAAAGAGCGCAAGTAAGCTCCTTGCTTAACACCTAAATGCGTCACGTTATTACCAAAGAGATGCCCAACTTGAATGACTCGGAGGTTACGATCTCGATCTGCGTCATAAGCTAATCCCGCCACGATACCCACACCCATTCCTGTTTCTACATAGGTCTTAATGACGTCCGCATCAATTGCCTCCAAAATAATATCGGGGCTGAGATTACGTTGTGCAAAAGCGGCATCAATCTTGCTGCGACCCGCAAATGCTTTGTCGTAGGTAATTAGCGGGTACTTCGCAATCTCCTCTAGTGTGATTGTGGATTGATTGAGGAGTGGGTGGCTTAGTGGCACCATAACGACGTGGTGCCACTGGTAGCCTGGAAGTGCCAGCACACCTGGGGTATTGGCAATTCCTTCAGTTGCTATGGCGATATCAGCACGATCCTGAGTGAGCAGCTCCGCAATTTGACCTGGGCTTCCTTGTTGAATGCTGACCCTTACCTTTGGAAAGCGTTTTGTAAATTCAGTTAGCACTTTAGGTAAGGCGTAACGAGCTTGGGTATGGGTGGTGGCAATCACAAAGTTACCTTGGTCTTGGCTGGCAAAGTCTTTGCCCACTCTTCTTAAGGTTTCCACTTCATCCAGAATTCTCTCAATTGAGACGAGGATACGCTTGCCCGGCTCTGTAAGTGAGCGAATGCGTTTGCCGTGGCGTCGGAATATTTCTACGCCAAGTTCATCTTCCAGCTCAATAATGGCCTTGGAGACCCCGGGCTGAGACGTAAAGAGCGCCTTAGCGGCCGAAGTGAGATTAAAGTTCTGCCTGACGGCCTCACGAACAAATCGAAATTGATGCAGATTCATATGAATTCCATTCTTTATATCAACTGCGATATAGGAATCAAATTCTATATGATTTTGAGGTATTAAGCTCTAGATACCCAACGTAAACCTACCATCGCCAAAATGAAATACAGCAGCGGTGGCGTTAGGGCAGTCAGCAACGCTGGCCATGATCCCAAAAGCCCCACATTGGAGAAGAGGGAGTTGAAAAGCTGGAAGCTCATGCCCAGCATGATGCCGCCAAATACCTTAATGCCAACGCTGCCTGCCCGAACCTTTAAGTAGGCAAATGGCAAGGCCAGTGCCAGCATGACAAAGATCGTAAATGGATAAATTACTTTTTTCCAAAAGGCAATGGAGTGTCTTTGCGCATCCTGTTTGTTATCTCTTAAGTGAGAAATAAAGCGACCCAAACTAAAGATCGACATTTTTTCTGGACTGACTAAAAGTACGCTCAAAATTTGTGGCGTGACTTCAGAATCCAAACTGACAATTGGGTGCGAGAAAGTTTGCGCTGAATAGACTGGGTTTAGTGGGTCAGCCTGCTTGGTTTCTTTAAAGCGAGTTTCGGTGACATCATCCAAAATCCAAGTTCCAGTTTGATCAAAGCGTCCAGATGCAGCACTCCGAATGGAGAGTAGGCGATAGGCATCATCAAACTCATACATGCGGATATTTTTGATTCCATTATCCTGCTCAATTTTGCCAACGTTGACATAACGCACTCCTGGCCTAATTGGTCCACTACCATCCTCATCACGTAAGCGATCTTTAACCCACACCCCCGTTTTAAATTGCGAGCTATAGGACGAACCCAAAGCCTTCATACGAAGTTGATCAGATAGGTTTTCGGTGTAAGGCCCAAGCCACTCACTCATCACGAGCGTAATAATCACTAACGGTAAAGAAATCTTCGCTAGGGTAGTTAAGCCCCTACGCATATCCAAGCCAGCAATACGTAAGATGGTGAACTCAGATTGACTTGCTAGCATCGCAAATACATAGATGCTTCCAATCAAACCAGCGATGGGAATAATTTCAGAAATGCGGCTTGGTGCTTTCAACAAAACATGCAGCAAGGCCAATGGTAAGGTGTATTGACCTTTGACTGAGCCGAGCTCGCTGAGGATGTCAAAAAATAAGAACAGTGCAACTAAGGCAAAGAGAATGAAGCCAAAAGCAACATAAATTTGCCTAGCTAAATAGCGTTCAAAAATATAGGGAAAGAGATATTTCATCTATTAGCCAGGAACGAAGGTAGCTGACGGCGCCACCATTTTAACGATGGATTAATACGATTACGAATCAGTAAAAAAGCGATGCCAAAAGCCAGGGTATGTATGGGCCAAGCCGCTAGCAACACATTCACCTTACCTTGCGACACAAAGTTTTGCGTGAGGTTTAAGAGGTTGCTATAAATAAGGTATATCAATACCGCATAAAACATTGCGGTGTAATTGCCTAGTCTTGGATTGACATAGGCAAGAGGAATTGCGATTAACACAAGTCCAAGTGCCATTAGTGGTAAACCGATCCTCCACAGTAACTCAGCCTGATTGGGATTAACGGCCGCCGCATTGGGATCATTTATCAACTCAGATACGGATTTTTCGCGATCACGCGGCGCTGGATCGAGTGCGCTCTTGTTTTGAATCTGGGTGCTGTATTGGGCGAACTCCAGAATCCTAAAATCAGGCTGTGTTGGCATTCCTTCGTAGCGCCGGCCATTATTGAGCACGATAGATTTGCCACCACCCTGTACATTTTCAATAAATCCTGTAGAGGCAACCGCGACACTCAGGCGACCATTTTTGGTTTCTGCGGCAAAGATATTTTTCACTTCGCTTTTGTTGACATCTAACTCTTCAATGAAAAATACGCGCTCGGCTTTGGCTGACTCTCTAAACTGGCCTGCAGCAACCATAGAGACATCACTGCGCTGCTGAAAGCGCTGGCTAATGAGAGTGGATTCGCGGTTAGCCCAGGGCCAAACAAATAGGGCTAAGAGCGCAATCACGATGATCAGTGGCGCTGCAAAGCGCAGGATGGGTCGAATGAGGCTGGCAATACTGAGTCCGCTAGCAAACCAAACAATCATTTCTGAGTCTTTGTACCAGCGTACAAGCACCATGAGAACTGCCACAAAGAGGGAGACTGTCAAAAGAACGGCCATATAACTCAGAGTAGCTAGTGCAATGAGGACGAGCGCATCCTCTGGATTGACGGCACCATTGGCTGCAAAGCCCAAAATTCGGATAACCAGAGTAGTAATCATGATGGTTACTAGGACCAAAAAAACGCCACCAGTCGTAAAACTGAGTTCGCGGCGAAGGGCTTGGTGAAAAATCATGAATAAATGGTGAGTTCACTGTTATTGGCTCACTCAAGATGTGAACCTGCATCTCGGAGGATAATGGATAAACACCCATTTTTTCCCTTGAATTGACTTAAAAATACCTCAAGACATCATGACTATCCAATTTAGCACCAAGATTTTCGCGCAAGCCGATCTGAATAACCCTAAGCAGCTCAAAGCAAGCCTAGCCACTTTATTGGCGCAGAGCTCAGACTGCTTAGTTTTGGCCTACTCAAAAGCGGACTTAGATGTTCTAGCGACCTCCAAATCTAAATCTGGACTTCTAGTCGAATTAGATCGTCTGCTTGGCGGTTCCGTTACCCATGCCAATCTCGTTGGTGACCTCGATGCTCAGCAAGCTTCTACCTGTGTGATTCGTGCTGAAAAGTCTTGGGCCGCATCTGGAGTAAAAGTAAAACGCATTCTCTTGGTGTCTTTGGGTGACATTACTCCAACTAGTGCACGTAGCCTGAACTCATATTCAAAAATTGCGCGCGCCGCATTAAAGCAGCTCAGCGGTGGCTCCATTCAAAGTGCTTTGTGGTTTATTCCGAGTTTCGCTCTGGGCCATCGTGCGGAGTTCATTGCCGAAGAAGTGCGCTTGACCATTCAGTATGCTGGTGATCAGGCATATCGCTTTGGGGTTCGCCAACCAGCGATGAAATTCAAGGTCAAAGATAAAGCAGATACGTTTAACCATCTTACTTTTGCAGGTAATGATGCTTGCGCTAAAGAGCTCAAGGCCGCAGTTCCAGAGGGCGCTGCAATGGTTGAGGGTATGAACTTAGCTAAGGACTTGGGTAATTTGCCTCCCAATATTTGTACGCCAACGTATTTAGGTAAGGCAGCGCAAGGCTTAAGTAAAAAGACGGGATTAAAGGTTGAGGTTTTAGGTCGCAAGCAAATTGAAGCCTTAGGTATGGGTTCATTTTTATCTGTGGCCCAAGGTTCAGATACGCCACCACAATTTATTGTGATGCGTCACCTCGGTGGCAAAGTAGGTGAGGCTCCAATTGTGTTGGTGGGCAAGGGTATTACCTTTGATACTGGCGGTATTTCTCTTAAGCCTGGTGAGGCGATGGATGAAATGAAGTACGACATGTGCGGCGCTGCCTCTGTGATTGGCACGATGTACGCTACAGCTTTAATGAAGTTGAAAAAGAACGTCATCGGCGTGATTCCGACTTGTGAAAATATGCCTTCCGGTAATGCCACTCGGCCTGGCGATATTGTGAAGAGTATGTCGGGACAAACGATTGAGATTCTCAATACCGATGCTGAAGGTCGTTTGATCCTGTGTGATGCCTTAACTTATGTTGAGCGCTTCAAGCCTAAAGCGGTGATTGATGTAGCCACCTTGACTGGGGCCTGCATCATTGCCTTGGGTCATGTACATAGCGGCGTGTTCTCTGATGACGAGGGTTTAGTCAATGCACTCACGAAGGCAGGTCATGCCTCTTTAGATACTGTATGGCGTTTGCCTTTGGATGCGGCTTATCACGAACAGCTGAAATCCAATTTTGCAGATGTGGCCAATATTGGTGGACGTCCAGCAGGTAGCGTAACCGCCGCTTGTTTCTTATCGCGCTTCACCGAAAAATATAAATGGGCTCACTTAGATATCGCGGGCACTGCTTGGAAGAGTGGCGCTGCCAAAGGTTCAACTGGGCGCCCAGTTCCTTTACTTGTAAATTACTTGCTAGAGCAAAAGTAATTCATGGCTCGGATTGATTTTCATAGCAACGTGAGCGATAAGCTGGAATACGCTTGCCGCTTAACGCGCAAGATCTGGAGTGCCGCAGCTGTTGGCGAGCCTGTTCGCAATATCGTGATGGTGGGCGAGAAAGCGGATCTCAAAAAGTTAGATGAACTGCTGTGGGCATTTAGTGCAACGGATTTTTTGCCCCATTGCTTGATTGAAGATGAAACAGCAATCGATACACCTATTTTGCTGACAGATGATTTTCTGTCACCTGCTTTGTCTCATCTTCCTCATGCAGATGTGCTGATTCATTTAGGAATGCGTATGCCGTCTGATGTTCCAGCTTTACTTGCTCGCTTCCCTCGTATCGTTGAGGTTGTGACTGTTGATGAATCTGAGCGCCTTGCTGGTCGTGAGCGCTATAAAGCCTATCGTGACTTAGGTCACGAATTGCATAACTTCGATCAATCTAAAGCGTAATGTTGATTCATCCTGAATTTGATCCTGCCGTAATCCGAATTGGTTCATTTGCCATCCACTGGTATGGCTTGATGTATCTCTTAGCGTTTGCTCAATTTTTATTGCTGGGTCGTTTGCGCATACGCACTCCGCGATATCAATCTTTAGGGTGGTCATATAAAGACCTTGAGGATCTTTTGTTTGTTGGCGTCTTAGGCGTAGTGCTTGGTGGACGTTTGGGTTACACCCTGTTTTATATGCCAGGCTACTATTTCGCAAATCCTCTGAGCATCTTTAAGATTTGGGAAGGTGGCATGTCTTTTCATGGTGGGCTCCTGGGTGTCTTGCTTGCTTTGCTCTGGTTCGCCTATCGTCGCAAGGTTTCATTCTTTGTTGTCAGTGATTTAGTTGCGCCACTAGTTCCATTTGGCTTAGCGTTTGGTCGCTTGGGTAATTTTATTAATGGCGAGCTATGGGGAAGGCCGACGGACTTGCCTTGGGCTATGGTTTTCCCAATGGTGGACTCTATTCCCCGTCATCCCTCCCAGATCTACCAGTTTCTGGGCGAAGGCATTTGCCTGGGCATCATTCTTTGGATTTATTCCAGCAAGCCGCGCAGAGTAGGGCAGATTTCAGGCTTATTTTTGTTGGGTTATGGTGTTTGCCGCTTCTTGGCGGAATTTGCTCGAGAGCCTGACGCCTTCTTGGGGCTCCTAGGCCTAGGTCTTTCTATGGGTCAGTGGCTTTCTGTTCCCATGATCGTTTTCGGAATTTACCTTATAGTGAGAGTAAATACGAAAACAGGCACTTATCAGTAGTTAAAAATCCGATTTTCTGGGTCTTTTGTAGTTAATTTCTCAAAATTAACTAGATATCTCGGAAATGTATTGAATTTTGACTGATTCTGCCTAATTTCAGACTATCTCTACCTCAATCGAAAGAAATCCATGCTGGAGAAGCTCACTAAAGCTCGAAATTTGTCTAAGGCAAATAACGCCATCAAGCGTCTGATATCGGAGCGAGGAGAATCCAATGCGCTTAGCATGGCCGACGATGTAGTTAACAACTACCGTAAGTTGTCAAAAGATCAATATGTCTCATTTTTTACTTTTTTGTTTGAGAAGCTCAATCCTCAAGCTGACGCAGTACTGAAAGCAGCGCAAAATTTTGTAGCCGACTCTAATGCACGTAATTACATTCAGTTGCAAAAAGTTTCTGAATCTCCGCGTCAAGAATTCTTCCGTCGCTTAAATCGTGCCAGCCACGGCACCGCCGCTGTAGTACAAATGCGCCGTGATTTATTGCAGCTATTAGATAAAAAGCCTGAACTGGCTGCTGTGGATTTCGATATGCGCCACTTGCTATCTTCTTGGTTTAATCCCGGATTTCTGAAGATGCATCAGGTGGACTGGAAGTCCCCAGCGGAGGTGCTTGAGAAGCTGATTCAACACGAGGCAGTGCATGCAATTGATGGTTGGGATGACCTACGTCGCCGTCTTCAGCCTGATCGTCGTTGCTTTGCCTTCTTTCATCCACAGCTTCCAAGTACGCCTTTAATCTTTGTGGAGGTGGCTCTCCTGCCTGAGATTCCAACGGTGATCACGCCATTGGTTGATAAGAAAGCCGAAACAGTTGATCAGGCATCGCAATATAAAGTTGCCGTTTTTTATTCGATTAGTAATTGCGAGTCTGGACTTCGCGGTGTATCGATGGGTAACTTTTTAATCAAGCGGGTAGCAGAGCATTTACATGCCGAGTTCCCTGGAATAAAAACCTTTGTAACTTTATCGCCTATTCCTGGTTTTATGGATTGGGTAGCCGCTGGTGCGAATTTAGGTGATGGTGTCCCGGCTGAAAGATTAAAGCCGAACCTCAGGGTGGCGCGAGATGCTGCTTTGGCGGTGCTAGGGCTCGAGAGGCAATCTTGGGCTGAGCAATTGGCGGGCGGATGGCACCCCGACCTAGCCTCCGAGAAAGAAAAAACGGCTTTATTGAGTTTGGCGAGCATCTATTTGGGCTTGGCTTCTACCGGGCGCGATGGCAACCCCGTGGCAAAGTTTCATTTGGGTAATGGTGCCAAATTGCATTTGGTGAACTGGGCGGGCGATTTATCGCGCAAAGGGCTGCGTCAATCTGCTGGCTTGATGGTCAATTACCTTTATGACCTAGGAAGCGTGGAGGATAACCATGAGCGCTTTGCCAATGGTGAAATCGTGTATTCCAGGGCTGTAGCTCGCCTAATGGCTCCCTAGTGTTTTCCCTTGCATAGACTTTTGCAGCAAGCCTTAAGTGCCCTTAAAATGGGTGCTGTATTTATAAATATGAAGTCAATCATGAGATTGATGCAAAAGGAGACGAAGTGTTTAATCCAAAAAACAAGTCATCAGCATTTTCTTCGGACATGCTTAAGAAAGTAATTTTTTTAGTCTGCGCCGTACCTTTGACTGTATTCGCACAAGAGTGGCCAGTGAAGACCATCACTTTTGTGAATCCATTTCCAGCGGGTGGTGGCACAGATGCTTTTGCTAGACCATTAGCAGCTCAATTAACAGAGCAAATTGGTAAGCAAATTATTATCGATAATCGTGGTGGTGCAGGCGGTACTGTTGGTGCCTCAGTTGCTGCGAAGGCTGCCCCAGACGGATATACTTGGTTCATTGGCGCTACCCATCACACTATTGCTCCTTCGATGTATAAGAATTTGGATTACGATATCGAAAAGAGTTTTATTCCAGTTGCGATGATTGCTAACGTGCCACAAGTATTGGTGATTAATCCACAGCGCGTGAGTGCTCGTAATGCTAAAGAGTTCATTGAGCTCATGAAGAAAAATCCTGGTAAATACAACTTTGCCAGTGCGGGTAGTGGCACAGTTCATCACTTGGCTGGTGAATTATTTAAGATTCAAACAGGCTCTTTCATCACCCATATTCCATATCGTGGTGCTGGCCCAGCAATGAATGATTTATTGGCTGGTCAGATTGACTTGGAGTTTGATGGTCTTGCTACTTCTGCTCCTCAGATTAATGCTGGAAAGTTGGTAGCAATTGCTTTGGCGTCAAACAAGCGTTCCCCTGCGATTCCAAACGTACCCACCTTTAAAGAATCTGGCTTACCTGACTACGAAGTTTCCACTTGGTACTCTTTGTTTGCTCCCGCCGGCACTCCTAAGCCTATCGTAGACAAAATGATTGTCGAAGTTCAGAAGGCCTTAAATACGCCAAAGCTCAAGGCGATCTGGGAAAAGAACGGCTCTGATACGCCCAATTTATATGGTGAAGCGTTCGGCAAGCAGGTTCGTGCCGATATAACACGTTGGTCTGCAGTGGTTAAGAAATCTGGCGCTTCGTTAGATTAATTAGTTATTGTTTGAATTGTTTTTATTGTTTGGTTTTTTGAGGCTCGAATGAATTTATATTCTTTATTGGAAACAGGTTTTCCAAAAGATAAGCAGACATGTGCATTAGAAACGCATGATGGTTTGTATTACTCCTGGGGCGATCTGGAGCGCGCTACTTCCAAGATGGCTAACCTACTAAAGAGCCTCAAATTACCAGCAGGATCTCGTATTGCTGCTCAGGTTGAAAAGTCACCTGAGGCGCTCTTTCTGTACTTGGCTACAGTAAAGGCGGGCTACGTTTATTTGCCCCTAAATACCGCCTATCAAGCGGCGGAGATTCAATACTTTCTAGAGAATGCGGAGCCTGCAGTAGTTGTTTGTAGCAGCAAAAACTTCTCTTGGGTATCTAAGGTTGCCTTTCAGGCTGCTACCAAGCATGTCTTTACCCTGGATGAGGATCGCAAAGGCACTTTACTAGACCGTGCTGCTGGTCAAAGTGATAAGTTCAAAACCGTTGCCGTGAAGGATGATGATTTAGCCGCTATCTTGTATACCTCTGGCACAACCGGTCGCAGCAAGGGTGCCATGCTGACTCATAAAAACTTGGGTAGCAATGCGCAGGTATTGCAGAAGTTCTGGGGTTGGAAAAAAGGCGATGTCTTATTGCATGCGCTCCCAATCTTCCATGTGCACGGATTATTTGTGGCTGCGCATGGGGCATTAATTAACGGCAGCAAAATGATTTGGTTGCCACGCTTAGATACTGCGCAACTGATTCATCACATGCCGAATTCTACCGTGATGATGGGTGTACCAACATTTTATGTACGCTTGCTAGCGGATAAAGGTTTTAATAAGCACGTCGCGCGCAATATGCGTCTGTTTGTGTCGGGCTCCGCGCCATTACTGACTGAAACATTTAATTCGTTTAAAGAAGTGATTGGCCAGCCAATTCTTGAGCGCTATGGCATGAGTGAAACTGTCATGCTCGTTTCCAATCCCTACAAAGGCAGTCGAGTAGGTGGGTCCGTTGGCTTGCCTCTACCGGGCGTCAAAGTGCGCGTGGTCAATGAAAGCAATAAGCCTTGCGGTATTGATGAGATCGGCAGCATTCAAGTGAAGGGCCCGAATATATTTAAGGGCTACTGGCGCATGCCAGAAAAGACTGCAGAAGAATTTACCAAAGACGGCTGGTTTAAGACTGGTGACGTTGGTCGTTGGGGCGGTGAAGCTAATGGTGGCAAAGCACCTCAGGATTACCTCTGTATCGTTGGTCGTAGTAAGGATTTAATTATTTCTGGTGGCTATAACGTTTATCCAAAAGAGATCGAAAGTTTCATCGATGATATGGATGGTGTAGATGAAAGTGCTGTGATTGGTATTCCGCATCCTGATTTTGGTGAAGCAGTAATGGCGGTAGTAGTGCCAAAAGCAGGTGCCAAGTTGGATGCCCAATCCATGATTGCGACACTAAAAACACAAATCGCTAATTTTAAGATTCCTAAGCGTTTAGAGATTGTTGCCGACTTACCTCGCAATTCAATGGGTAAAGTTCAGAAGAATATTCTGCGTCAGCAATACACTAGCTAAGAGCAGTAAGAGGGCTTCTTAAAAACCAAATGCCTTGCGGCTTTCATTAAACATGAAGGCTGCAAGCATAAAGAGCATCACACCAAAGATGCGTTTGAGTTGAGCTACATCGAGCTTCCTGGCCATCTTTGCGCCCAGTGGAGCGGTAAATATACTCACTGCCACAATGCAGAGTACCGCTGGAACATAAACAAATCCAAGTGAACCCACAGGAAGATTGGGATTCCCCCAACTTCCATACATGTAGCCAATCGTCGCTGCAGCTGCAATCGGAAATCCTAAGCCGGAAGAACTGGCCATCGCAGTATGTGGTTTGACGTTGCACCAAAGCATAAATGGCACAGTAATAAATGCCCCACCTGCACCTACTAGGCTCGCAATGACGCCCGTTAGTGCCCCAAATGAGAAAAGACCAACGGCACCGGGTAATTCTCGACCGGCCGAAGGCTTTTTATTGATGATCATTTGGATCGAGGTATAGACAATAAACATGGCGAAGAATAGAGACAGCCAAGAAGTGTTGATTGCCTCAAAAATCTCACTTCCACCAACTAGGCTGCCAATCACTAGACCGGGACTGAGTGCTGCCACTAACTTCCAATCGATCGAGTTGTGTTTGTGATGCGCCCAAATCGCGGAGGTGGTGGTGAAGAGGATGGTGGCCATACCAGTTGCGATGGCCATATGTACGATGACGTTTTGGCCAAATCCTAAATGATTAAAAACCACAATCATGAAGGGCACCAAAATCATGCCGCCCCCAATACCTAAGAGGCCCGCTAGGAAGCCCGATATGCTGCCACATAACATCAGCATAGCGATATCGGCTATTGACATGAATTCCCCGCCTTAGCCGCTAGGCCGTCATCCTGAACCCTAAGGTTCAAGGTGGAACGGCTACTCTGTTTCGGGTGCATTAAGAAGTTCAGGGAGTGAACAGCGCGAAGTTGCCACTGTGAAAATTCAAAACGCTCACGCCCACAGTGTAAAGATCGTTCCTGATGCTTGCGCATCGGTTCAAGGAACTATTGGCCTTGGCGAACCAGGCAGGGAAAGGGTTTGCATCAGGGCATCCACTTGATCTTCCAGAGTATGAATTTCATTCTGGAGTCGCGTAATCTCTTCTGCATTGGAGCGGGATGAACTACTCTGTGCGGAATTGAGTTGAGATTCAGTTTGTAGTTGAATGAGATCACCTGCAATCTTCAGTGCGGCCATCATGCTCGCACGTTCAATGCTGCGGTTGCCACCATTAATTGCCAGCTGAATTTGCTCATCTACTAATGTGCAAGCAGCACGAAGCAGTGGCTCATGCTCAGTGCTCGTAGCTAAAGTAATTTTTTGACCGGCGAGGGTTACTTCAATGCGTTGTTGGCTCATTGCCATCCTCTGAATTAGTTGGTGTCGCAGGTTCGCCGAGTAAGTTTAATTGACGGCCATCACTCTGCTCGGGCAAGCGACTTAAAATATGCTGAATCCGTTTTTGTGCATCCTCAATTTTGGTCTCCAGTTGAATGCGATCCTGATGCAATGCTTTTACGGCATCAGAAATCAGCTGAATTTTTCCGGCTACCCTCTGTAGAGATATAGCTATCGAATCAGATTCAGCGGAGTCGCTTGGGACATGAGGGTTGTACTCGGTCATATAGGCATTGTAGCCTTAGGGAAATGCTTTGTGGAACCCCCGATTTTGGGCTTAGTTGAGTAAAGCCACTCAATGAATACCAAGCTTTTCTGGGTGAATATGGCCATCAAATAGGCTTATGAGGGCCCAATGGGTTGCGGGATCGGGTCGTGTTTCTGAAATTGCTAAGCATTAATTCAGGTTGTATTTGAGAGTTAGGTAAACCGATCTGGGTTCGCTTGGATAATAAAAGTGAGCCCCGCTAAACGAGCTTACTCCTCCATAGCTTGAATACTGCGCATTGCCAATATTTTTGACGGTTAATCGCGTTTCGATTGCTTGGAATTTATAGGAAGTAAACACATCGCCTATAACGTATGAAGGCATAACAGGGGCTGCGCTGTAACTATTGGGCCCCGTATCGTAATACTGATTGCTTACATAATTAACTACGCCGCCAATAGCCCATTTGCTTGAAATGAGATAGTTGGCTCTAGCATTGAGTGTCGTGTCTGGGACTATTGGAATGGGGTTTCCAGCATAAGGCCCATTCGCATAGTAAGACTTCTGATATTTTCCTCCGGCCCCAATATTGAGAGAAGATGAGATGTTTGAGCTCATATCAAACAAAATCCCACCTCTATTCGTCTGGTAAATGGAATTGTAGTTATAGCCCGTTGTTGGGTTATAGCTAATTTCATTTTGAGTCATAGATTTAAATATGGAAGAGGTAAGTCTTACATTTGAGATCGTCCAGTTACCCCCCATCTCATAGGTTTGAGTGGTTTGTGGCTGCAAGATTCCATTAAATACTGTTCTACCAACCCAATTTACATCGTATGCAAATCCCCAATATTCATCAATGTTTGGAAATCTAAAGGACTGATTCCACTTTGCGTATATTCGCTGGCCAGGAAGGTAATTGACATTTACAGCAAGATCCCCAGCATTTGCCGCAAATTGCTGGGTATTACTAACGGTGCCATTAGCTGCGCTGATTGAAGTGTTGCTAGTGGAAGCTTGTTGTACTTGGCGGCGAAAACCTCCGCTTGCCTCAACTATATTTCCAAGCGGCACTCTTTGCATTACATATACAGAGTTATTAACTTGCGTAGCACTTTGAGAGTCGCTAGTCAGGTTGTTGTAATAATTGCCATTTACGTTGGCATTAATGATTCCTTGCGATAGTGGGCTGTAGCTATTGCCTCCACCTTGGTTTGCTTTGGAAAAATCATACCCAACTATTGTGGTACCTACTCCAGTAAAGTTTGCCTTAAGTCGAGGGGATGCAGCGAATTGCCAACCCTGCAACTTGTTGTTCATAGCACTTCCAGCGTATCCATAGTAGTCTAGGTTAGTTGGATCAAGAGATGTGAAATAGTCTGCTTGGGGTGAATAAAAGAAAGTAGTTTTATTGTTGTATGAGGTATCAAGCTCAACTACGTAAGCTTCGTTTAAAGTTTTCGTGAGCCCTTGGCGAAATCCAGAATTATTGACCGTGTAATTGTTGCCGGCATTTTGTGGTCTCACCGATAAGGGGTTTCCTGATCCAACTAAACCCACTACTGGGCTGGCTATCTGAGAGTTTGTGTAGCCATAGTACCCATCAACAAAGACTCGATCATTTCCACCGAGATCTTGCAGTATTTTTGCATCTACTGAGTAAGCATTCGCTGCGGTATTTGGCCTCCAACCATTTGTGTTGGAGGTGTTTGCGCTCAGTTGGTAGGTAGTTTTTTCAACCGTATTTTTGAAAATAGCATTATTTATTAATGTCCCCCATGTTCCATAGGTAGAGGAGGCTTGATTAATATTTTTCTTGCTGCCATTTGTGATGATGTTGATAACGCCTCCAACTGCACCATTTCCGTATTGAACGCTGGCACCGCCTTGCAGGATTTCTATGCGCTCGATGGAATCGATCGGAATCGATTGCCAGTCAACACTTCCTGAGTCAATTGGATTGATCCGTATTCCATCCACCAACACTACAGTTGTACTGTTACCTGTCGGACCAAATCCCCCCATATCTACAGAGGCGTCTAAATTTAACGAGCTTGAGTTCAAGCCCTTCACCAAAAGACCGCCAATTTGCGACAGTACTTGTGGAATGGTATTCGAGCTAGAGTTGTCTATTTCATCGCGGGTGATGACTTTGACGTTGGCTGGAACCTGATTTAAGTTTTCTTCAAAGCGCGAGCCGGTCACAATGACCGTCGATTGATTGCTTTGAGCGATTGCTGTCGTACTAAGTGGTATAAATGCGCCGCAAAAAAGGGTAACTAAAGTTTTGCTACTGAACTGCTGTTTCATGATGAACCTTCTGCCTTCGAATCACCTAGCTAACTTCCCCGTAAGCTGGGTCGAACAGAATTTCACATTGTGAGAGATCAGGCGTCAATTGGGCATCGTGCCAGCTTAGCAGGAGATGCTTCATCGGCGCGCGAAGGTCCCCGTCCGCAAAATTCCACCTGTAATGGCCGGTATCCGGGCTAGTAAATCTCAGAATCTGGCCTTCCCATGCAATTGACACGCACAGTGGCTTATTCAGACTCCTGACACCCTTACTTTGAAGTTAGGGTGCATTTACTTACCGTTGCGGGGGCAGCACACGTTTAGTGTTTCCCGTTTAACTTTGTTGCATTGCAACAAAGCACCACTACGATTTCATAATAGCTCATAAACCGGTAAAAACTGCTTTTAGGGTGAAAAAAGCCTACAATCTTGGCTCTAGGATTAAGAATTCATGACAGCATTAGACAAGCACCCCGAAAAAAACCTCATTCGTTTGCAGTTGAGCCAAAACTCGGTGTTAAAAAGCTTAGATCCTGAAGCAATGGCTGATTTAGAGCGCCATTTAGTGATTTCAGACCTCAAAAAATCAGAAATCCTGCTCCATCAAGGCGACCACCAGATGGAGCAATATTTCGTTTTAGACGGGATTTTGAAGAGAATTGTCTCTAGCGCCGATGCAAAAGAGATGATTTTGCGCTTCGCCATCGAAAAAGATATTGAAACGAGTTATGCGGCCTGGCGCCTCAAGACTGCCGCCCCATATAGCATTGCCTCGGTCACCAAGGCTCGAGTTGCCCGTATGCCACTAAAGAAATGGGCTGAATTTTTGGAGGTCCACAAACCCCTTAAAGAAAGCTTTGAGTTTGAGGTGATGCGCTTGATGAGCGAGATCATGGCCCATACGATTACCCTGCATATGCTTGATGCGCCAGGTCGGGTAGAGCGTTTTTTACGTAAATACGAAGACTTGTTTGAGCTGCTCCCTAAAAAAGAGTTGGCCGCTTACCTTAATCTCTCTCCAGAGACATTGAGCCGCCTTAAAACAAAGCATAAAGAGCTTTTTGTCTAAATAGCAGGCCTAGATGTTTCTAGATTTCAGGGGAAATTGACCGAAGTCAATGATGAACTTGATCCCTGAGCCTAAGATTCATATCAGCCTTAACGGGAGCGCTTTTGATGCCCGTGGCACCACTAATAACTTAATTGGAGACAGTTAGCGAAAGCTAAATTGCACTGAGCGTGCTTAACGTTCGGGCGGTGTAATTAACTATAAATTTCTATGACAACAGATAATCAAAATACCCAAGTCACTGATGGCTTTCATCTCGTCATCGACGCTTTAAAAGCAAATGACTTAGACACCATTTTTGGTCTCGTTGGTATTCCAATTACCGACTTATGCCGTTTGGCTCAAGCTGAAGGTTTGCGTTTCATCGGTTTCCGTCACGAGCAGCATGCCGGTAACGCCGCAGCGATTGCAGGTTATATGACTCAAAAGCCTGGTATCTGCATGACTGTGTCAGCGCCAGGTTTCTTGAATGGATTAACGGCATTAGCCAATGCCACTGTGAACTGCTTTCCAATGATTTTGATCTCTGGTTCAAGTGAGCGCGAGATCGTTGACTTGCAACAAGGTGACTACGAAGAGATGGATCAGCTTAATGCAGCTAAGCCATATTGCAAAGCTGCATACCGCATTAATCACATTGAAGACATCGGCATTGGTTTTGCGCGCGCAATTCGTGCGGCCGTTTCTGGTCGCCCAGGTGGTGTATACCTAGACTTGCCGGCACAGCTATTAGCCCAAACAATGCCTGTTGAAGAAGCGAAGAAATCCATCTTCAAGGTAATCGATCCAGTTCCACGTCAAATCCCTGCGGCAGATGCAGTAGAGCGTGCCTTGAATGTATTAAAGGGTGCAAAGCGCCCATTGATTTTGTTAGGCAAGGGCGCTGCTTATGCTCAAGCCGATGCTGACATTCGTGCATTGATTGAGAAGTCTGGTATTCCATATTTACCAATGTCGATGGCTAAAGGTTTGTTGCCAGACAACCACCCGCAATCCGCTTCTGCCGCACGTTCATTTGTATTGGCTGAGGCTGATGCGGTGATGTTGGTTGGTGCGCGTTTGAACTGGTTACTTGCGCACGGTAAGGGCAAGACCTGGGGTAAAGA
The DNA here is from genome assembly GCF_018688355.1 of Polynucleobacter sp. AP-Elch-400A-B2. NCBI lineage: Bacteria > Pseudomonadati > Pseudomonadota > Betaproteobacteria > Burkholderiales > Burkholderiaceae > Polynucleobacter > Polynucleobacter sp. AP-Elch-400A-B2. The sequence continues at coordinate 579,778 of NZ_CP061317.1, forward strand.
TCCTAAGAAATTTATTCAGATCGATATTCAGTCAAACGAAGTGGACAGTAACGTACAAATCGATGCCCCATTGATTGGCGATATTGGCTCTGTTGTTGGCGAACTCTTAAAGGGGATTGCTGTAGTTCCAAAGCCTTCTGCCGAGTGGATCAGCGCGATCAACGAGAAAAAAGATAAGAACATGGCGAAGATGGCTGAAACATTGGCCAAAGAAGCTTCACCAATGAACTTCCATGGTGCTTTGCGTGCCATTCGTGATGTGATCAAGCTAAACCCAGATGTGAACTTGGTAAACGAAGGTGCAAACACACTCGACTATTGCCGCGCAATCGTGGATATGTATAAGCCACGTAAACGTTTTGACTCTGGTACCTGGGGCATTATGGGTATCGGTATGGGCTATGCCATTGGAGCTGCTGTAACGAGCGGCTTGCCTACGGTTGCGGTTGAAGGCGATAGCGCATTTGGCTTTAGCGGTATGGAGTTAGAAACTATTTGTCGCTACAACCTGCCAATCACTACAGTGGTGTTCAACAATAATGGTGTTTACCGCGGTACTGACGTGAATCCTACTGGTGGTGCTGATGTTGCGCCAACAGTATTCGTGAAAAATGCCCGTTACGACAAAATGATTGAGGCATTTGGTGGTGTTGGTTACTACGTAACTACCCCAGCGGAGTTAGAAGCTGCATTGACTAAAGCGATTGCTGAAGGCAAGCCTGCATTGATTAATGCTGTAATTGATGAAACTGCTGGAACAGAGAGTGGACGTTTAACTAACTTGAATCCATCTACTGCTGCCGTTAAGCATTAATTCAAAGTTAATTGGTAATCAAGACGTAATATTTTTGAACTAAATTTAGTAACAAATAAGCAATACTTTAAGGAGAATCAAACATGACTAAACCATTAGACGGTATTCGCATCATCGATTTCACACACGTACAAGCTGGTCCTGCATGTACTCAGTTGTTGGCTTGGTACGGCGCTGACGTGATTAAAGTTGAGCGTCCAGGCTCTGGCGACGTCACTCGTAGCCAGTTGCGCGATATTCCAGGTGCAGATGCTTTGTACTTCACGATGTTGAACGGTAATAAGCGTTCATTGACTTTAGACACTAAGACTCAAGAAGGTAAAGAAGTTTTAGAGAAGATGATCAAGACTTCTGACGTCATGGTTGAGAACTTCGGTCCAGGTGCTTTGGACCGCATGGGTTTTAGCTGGGCGCGTATTCAGGAATTGAATCCAAAGATGATCATGGCTTCTGTAAAAGGCTTTAGCGATGGTCACTCATACGAAGACTTAAAGGTATATGAGAACGTTGCTCAGTGTGCTGGTGGTGCCGCTTCTACAACTGGTTTCTGGGATGGTCCTCCAACAGTTTCTGCTGCCGCTTTGGGCGATAGCAATACTGGTATGCACTTGGCCATTGGTATTTTGACTGCATTGATGCAGCGTCAAAAAACTGGTAAAGGTCAAAAAGTATCTTGCTCAATGCAAGATGCCGTATTGAACTTGTGCCGCGTGAAGTTGCGCGACCAACAGCGTTTGGACAAAATTGGTTACCTCGAAGAGTACCCACAGTACCCACACGGTACATTCTCTGACGTAGTTCCACGTGGCGGTAACGCTGGTGGTGGCGGTCAGCCAGGTTGGGTATTGAAGTGTAAGGGTTGGGAAACAGATCCAAACGCCTACATTTATTTCACAATTCAAGGTCATGCATGGGAGCCAATCACTCGTGCGATCGGTAAGCCAGAGTGGGCAACTGATCCAGCGTACATGACTGCTGAAGCACGTCAAGATAAGATTTTTGATATCTTCGCAACAATCGAAGAGTGGCTTAAGGACAAGACTAAGTACGAAGCTGTGGACATCCTCCGTAAGTTCGACATTCCTTGCGCACCAGTGCTGTCAATGAAAGAATTAGCCAACTCACCTGACTTGCGTAAGAGTGGCTCTATCGTTGAAGTGGATCACAAGGTACGCGGTAAGTACTTGACTATCGGTAGCCCAATCAAGTTTTCAGATTTGGAAATCGAAGTAGGTCCATCACCAGTATTGGGTGAGCATACGAATGAAGTGTTGACTGACCTCGGCTATAGCGCCGATGACATCGCTAAGTTGCATGCAGCAAAAGCAGTTTAATAACGATTAGCAGTATTTTTTTAGCTTGAAAGGCGCTCCTGGTGGGCGCCTTTTTTATTCATTATCGGCAACAAAGAGCTCTTGCTCGATCTTAAAAAAGCCCTCAGTCTGTAGCCAAATGGCTATTCTCGGGCATTAAAAGCGAGGATGCCCAATAAATAGGCATCCCGTAATGCACCATAATCCGGCGCTGGTAAAATTGTTTCAATTCAAAATTTTATTCTTATTAGGGCTTCAATCATGGCAAAAGCATTAGAAGGAGTCAAGGTTCTTGACTTCACGCACGTTCAATCTGGACCTACCTGCACTCAGCTGCTCGCTTGGTTTGGTGCTGATGTAATCAAAGTAGAAAAATCTGGTGAGGGTGATGCTACCCGTGGTCAATTGCGCGACATCCCGGATGCGGATAGTTTGTATTTCACAATGCTGAACCATAACAAGCGTTCAATCACTGTGAATACTAAAACTCTTAAGGGTAAAGAAATTCTAGAACGCCTGATTAAAGAGTGTGATGTGCTAGTTGAGAACTTTGCTCCTGGCGCATTAGATCGCATGGGTTTTTCTTGGGCGCGCATTCAGGAACTCAATCCAATGATGATCATGGCCTCAGTAAAAGGTTTTGGTCCTGGCCCTTACGAAGATTGCAAAGTGTATGAGAACGTAGCGCAGTGTGCTGGTGGTTCAGCATCTACTACCGGTTTTGATGATGGTCCTCCAATGGTGACTGGCGCGCAGATTGGCGATAGCGGTACGGGATTACATTTGGCTCTAGGTATCGTTACGGCTTTATATCAGCGCACACACTCTGGCCGTGGTCAAAAAGTATTGGCAGCGATGCAAGATGCTGTATTGAATTTATGTCGCGTGAAGTTGCGTGATCAACAGCGCTTAGAGCGTAACGGCTTGATGCAAGAGTACCCACAGTTTCCCAATGGAGAGTTTGGTGATGCTGTGCCCCGCGCTGGTAATGCCTCTGGTGGCGGTCAACCAGGCTGGATTGTGAAATGCAAAGGCTGGGAAACGGATCCAAACTCTTATATGTATGTCATCGTGCAAGCTCCAGTTTGGGAGGCAGTATGTAAAGTGATCGGTCGTGAAGATTGGATTACGGATGTGCGTTTTGCATCACCAATGGCTCGCTTGCCACACTTGATGGAAATTTTCGGTGAAATTGAGAAATGGACAATGACTAAGACTAAGTTTGAAGTCATGGATATTCTGAATAAATACGATATTCCTTGCGGCCCTATTTTGTCGATGAAAGAAATCGCAGAAGAGCCTGCATTGCGTGCGACTGGAACTGTAGTTGAAGTAGATCACCCAATTCGTGGCAAGTACCTGACTGTAGGTAATCCAATTAAGATGTCTGATAGCCCAACTGACGTCACACGTTCACCATTATTGGGCGAGCATACTGATGAAATTCTGAGTGAACTGGGTTACTCAACCGACGAGCTGATTGCTCTACGCCACGATAAGGTGATCTAAGATGCGGGTTGCGCTGATTGGTAGTGCTGATTTTGGTAAGGCGGCCTTGGAGGCTTTTTTAGATCGTGGCGATGAGATCGTTGCCGTATTTTGTCCGCCGGATAATCCTAAATCGACTAAGCCTGAGGTTTTGAAAGAGGCTACTATTGCAAAGGGTTTAACGCCTTTGCAATTTGCGTCTCTCAAGGGCCCTGAAGCAGCACAAGCGATGATTGATAGCAAGGCCGATATCTGTGTCATGGCCTATGTGCTGCAGTTCGTGCCACAAGAGCTTTGTAAGATTCCTAAGCACGGCACGATTCAATATCACCCATCATTACTGCCGAAATATCGGGGCCCCAGCGCAATTAACTGGGCGATCGCATTGGGTGAGGAGAAGACGGGCTTAACTATTTTCCGCCCATCTGATGGTTTGGATGAGGGTGAAGTGATCTTGCAAAAAGAAGTGGTAATTGCTCCTGACGACACTTTAGGAAAAGTCTACTTTGATAAATTATTTCCATTGGGCGTTAAAGCGCTACTGGAGTCTGCTGATCTAGTAGTTGCCAACAAACATCAAGAAGTTGTTCAAGATGAATCAAAGGCGAATTACGAGGGCTGGTTCGGTGTGGATGCTGCTCAAATCCATTGGGCTACCCATATTAATCAGATCTACAACTTAATTCGTGCGGCTAATCCAGCGCCCGGCGCTTGGGCTAAATTTGGCGAGCAAAAAGTGCAGATCTACGACTGCCATAAGCATGTAGTAGCTACCTTTAGCGCCGTAAAGGGCAAGCCTGGTGAAATCACCCAAATTACTTTGGACTCATTCTTCGTGGCCTGTCATGGCGGACAAATCGAAGTCCTTAAAGCAAAAGGTGCCGCAGGGAAAGTAACAGGTGCTGAATTAGCTAAGGAATTAAATCTAGAAGTGGGTCAGTTTTTCTCGTTGTAGATTTATTAGGCACGAATAATTACGCCCTACCTTAGCGCTCTGATACGTTGTTGTGATGTGCGATAACGAACAAAATTAATTATTTTTTTTATAAAAGTAGTACTTTATAAATATAAAAGTTACTTTCGATTCTTCTTGGTGAATACCCCTAAGGAGAATACGATTTAAGGATGTCTGAACCATGCCTTAAATACCTGCATTTTTCCAATTCCATCAGGAAGATCAATAAGCGTTATAAGTTGACCGAATACAAGCAGGTCAAGGTGTTGGAGGCCGTCCTAACTGCCCATATGGAGGGTGTGACCCTCTCAGTCTTGGATCTCATACTGATGAAGGAGATTGCATCCCAAGCAACTCTACATTCAATTACAAAGCTATTAATTGACTCAAAACTGATTAAGACTGAGCTTTGCAAAGAAGATGGCCGGCGCAAATATATATTACCAACCAAGCTGGGGATCTCTTGGTTAAATGAATGCTCAGAAATGCTGACCTCAGCCCGTAAGAAATGATTTTTTATGTAGAGCATGGATTTATTGGGATTGCTATCGATGTCTACGTTAGCCCTTGCCCAACCCTCGAAAGAGGATAGCGTCCTTTGTTATAAATCAACTATCAAAGAACCCATCACCTTTTACGGCAATCCAGGAGATATCTTCACTTTGTATGACGGTAGTAGATGGAAGGTTGCTAATGCCGGTCCATTTGAATATGTACCTGCGCGTTATCGCAATGTACTAATTTGCCCAAGTGAGCAAGTCCTCATCGTTGATAAGAGGGCACTCTCAGTTGAGAGAGTGAGAAGTTAAACCTATTCTTTTTGAATTAAATTTCCAAGTTATCAATCAGACGAGTTTTGCCCAGCTTTGCAGCTGTCAGAATTACTAGCGGCTCGCCAGCTTGAAGGCTCTCATTTGAGGCTGGAGCTAAATCGCTTTGCTGACGTATGGCAATATAGTCTGGCTGCCAGCCGCGTCCTGCTAAAAGATCTATAGCAAGTTTTTCAATCTCAATCAGTGACTGGGTACTACGCTCATTCAAATCCAATACGCGTGTACGAACTTCCTTCAAGATTTTTTGAAGCTCGGGCGCTTCTAGACGTTCTTCAATAGAGAGATAACCATTACGAGAGGAGAGGGCAAGGCCATCTTCGGCGCGAATCGTTTCACCCGGGATGATGTCAACTGGGAGGGCAAACTGTTTAGCCATCTGGCGAATAATCATCAGTTGCTGGTAATCTTTTTTACCAAAGACTGCTACTTTGGGCTGTACGCAAGAAAGTAACTTGAGTACAACAGTGCAAACCCCTTTAAAGAAGCCGGGACGGAATTCACCCTCAAGGATGTCGCCTAGTTGCTGTGGCGGATCTACGCGATATTCCTGAGGCTGCGGATATAGGTCGCGCTCAGTGGGTGCAAACAAGATGTACACACCTTCTTTTTCGAGCTTATCAATATCTGCCTGCATAGTGCGCGGGTAGCTATCAAAATCTTCATTTGGACCAAACTGTAGGCGGTTCACAAAGATGCTGGCGACTACTGGATCTCCATGTTGCCTGGCAAGACGCATCAGCGATAAATGACCTTCATGGAGATTGCCCATAGTTGGCACAAAAGAGGCACGATTTTGTCCGCGCAAGTGGTCGCGCAACTCTTGTATATCGCTAATAATTTTCATGCAACAGGGGTATAGGCAAGGCGTACGTAGATTGGAGCGTATGGCTCTGCTTGGGTAATTTCAACCAGAGCTTCGCGTGAGAGCTCAAGCATCGCAATAAAGTTTACGATGACCACCGGAATGCCTTTGCCGGATTTAATGGCTTCTTCAAATAGCTCACCAAACTCGACGAAGCGCGTGTTTTGTAGGCGACGCAAGATACGTGTCATGAAATCGCGAACAGACAACTCTTCACGGGTAATCGTATGGTGTTGATTCAGTTTTGCGCGGTGTAACACGTCACGCCAAGCCATCTGTAGGTCATCTTGATTGACCTCAGGCCAAGTCACTGCAACAGTGGTATCAACGTATCCATGAGCGATTTGGAAATCACGTCCTTGTTGTGGAATTTGGTCAAGCTCTTGAGCAGCCAGTTTCATGCGCTCGTATTCTAAGAGGCGACGAACTAATTCGGCGCGTGGATCTTCAACCTCTTCATCGCTATCAGCCTTCTTCATTGGCAATAGCATGCGAGATTTAATCTCGATCAACATAGCAGCCATCAATAGATACTCAGCAGCTAGCTCTAGGTTGTGATGGCGGATTTGATCAATGTAACTCAAGTATTGCTGAGTCACCTGTGCCATTGGAATATCAAGCACATTGAAATTCTGTTTACGAATCAAATAAAGCAGAAGATCGAGTGGGCCCTCAAATGCTTCTAGAAAAACTTCTAGAGCATCAGGTGGAATATAGAGATCTGTTGGCAGCTTAAATAGTGGCTCACCATACAGTTTGGCGAAAGCCGAAGACATCCCGTCGGTAACCGATGGTGTGCTATCAAGCAGCTCGGTTTGAACGCTTGGCTCTGCTCCCAAGTCATTGCTCGAGTTAGTCATTCGAATACACGTAAGCGCGTTGTTTTAATTTGGCTGCCTGAGCACGACGTTGATCTTCAATAGTCAAAGGCTCTTTATCCCAAAGGAGTGCGCGACCAGCTTGCTGGCCAGCCTCGAGATCTGGTTTCTCAGATTTGAGCTCATTTAAGAACTGGGTGAATTCGGATGTATACCTAGCCATCATATTTCCTAAAATTCTTATTTAATTCAATAACTTACAAAAAATTACTGCGAAGCAATGTATTACTTAGGCCATCATTATTAACGATTTTTCCTACAAGCCTGCCGACTTTTTGGCTAATTCCTAGAAATTCGCTCTTTTGACCCTATTTTTAGAGATTTGCAGCCAATAAAGCCTCGATTTGAGGCGCTTCAACGCGCGTCATGAGGTGTTTATAGGGTTTGATCGGATTTTGGCTGGAGAGAGGTGTTTTAACGTCATTCCAAGTCATCGCTGGCACAGAGAGGAAGTCCTCAACCCCGGCTGTGACTTGTGGCAGTACTGGCTTGAGATAAAGACTCAATAAGCGGAATGCCTCTAAGGTGACGCTGCAGACTCGCTGTAAGTCAGACTCGCGCTCAGGATCTTTGGCGATTTCCCAGGGCTTGTTTTCATCAACAAAAGCATTGACCTTGTCAGCCAGTTCCATGATGGTGCGCAATGCTTTGGCATATTCACGAGCCTCGTACAGGTCAGCAATTTTTTCACTAGCAGATGCAATGTCAGCAAGCAGTGGATTACTCATTGCCGCATCAGAAACGACACCACCAAAACGCTTTACCAAGAAACCAGCGCTGCGACTGGCAATATTGATGTACTTGCCTAGTAGATCGCTATTCACGCGAGCAACAAAGTCTTGGAGATTTAAATCCAAATCTTCCATGCTGTCATTGAGTTTGGTTGCAAAGTAATAGCGGAACCACTCAGGATTAAATCCAGATTCAATGACGCTATGCGCAGAAATTAAAGTACCACGTGACTTACTCATCTTCTCGCCATCGACCGTGAGGAAGCCATGAGCAAACACATTGGTTGGCGTGCGGTAGCCTGCAAAGTGCAGGGTTGCTGGCCAAAAGAGTGTGTGGAAATACAAAATATCTTTACCGATGAAGTGATACTGCTCGGTAGTTGTATCTGGCCTGACCCATTCTTCAAAGTTCATACCTTTAGCTTGGCAGTAATTGAGGAAGCTGGCGTAATAGCCAATCGGCGCATCAAGCCACACATAAAAATATTTGCCTGGTGCATCCGGAATCTCAAAGCCAAAGTAGGGGGCATCACGGGAGATATCCCAGTCGCCTAGCTTGCTTTCTCCGGGCTGTCCAACCCACTCCTTCATTTTGTTGCGAGCTTCAGGTTGTAGCGGGGTTCTTACCTGAGTCCAGTCACGTAAGAAAGTTTCGCAGCGCGGATCGGATAGCTTAAAGAAGTAATGATCGGAAACTTTTTTAATGGGTGTTGCACCGCTTACTACTGAGAACGGATTTTTCAAATCTGTTGGAGAGTAAGTTGCTCCGCACTTTTCGCAAGAGTCGCCGTACTGATCTTTGGCTCCACACTTAGGGCACTCGCCTTTGATAAAGCGATCTGGCAAGAACATTTCTTTAACGGGATCGTAGGCTTGCTCAATCGAGCGCATTTCAATTAAGCCGGCATCACGTAACTTGAGATAGATGCTTTGAGACAGCTTTTCATTCTCAGGGCTATCTGTGGTGAAGTAGTTATCAAATGAGATTAAGAAATCATCAAAGTCGCGCTTGTGCTCTTTCCAAACATTGGCAATGAGTTCTTTCGGGGTGATGCCCTCTTTTTCGGCACGCAACATGATTGGAGTGCCGTGGGTGTCATCAGCGCCAACATAGTGCACTTCGTGACCACGCATTCTCTGAAAGCGAACCCAAATATCTGTCTGGACATACTCCACTAAATGCCCAATATGAATCTGGCCATTGGCGTAAGGTAAGGCGGAGGTAACTAGCAGGCGACGTTTGGGGCTACTCATGCGTACTTAAATAGAAAAATTTAACAAATGGGAATACCAGATTATGGGGCTTGGGGCCTCATTTCAGCACCAATTTTAGTCTGCGGTTAAAGTTAACACCGATTTGAACCTATTCAAGAGGCGTTTTATGGCTTTGCCCCACAACATTCAGATGTCTCACGCTTCCGTGCCCATGGTGCACGAGGTGCAGGTCATGGATGAGGCAGGGCGCATCAAGACCACCCACATCCCTGGGGAGCGGCCTCTCACCATTTATTTAGACAAGCGCGAAGTGGTCACCCTGATGACCTTAGGGAGCGCCCCTGAGGCCTTAGTTTTGGGCTATTTGCGTAATCAACGTCTAGTGGAGTCGCCAGACGATATCGCGAGTATTCAGGTGGATTGGGAAACCGATTCTGCAGCAGTCAAAACTCATCGCAGTACGGTTGACATTGACGCCCTCACCAGCAAGCGCGTTGTAACGACGGGCTGTGGCCAAGGCACCATGTTTGGTGGTTTGATTGAGGAGATGGCAGAGATGAGATTGCCGGATGGCCCTCAATTAACCCAAGAGGCCATCGTTGATCTGGTTGATAGCATTCGAGTTCATGACACCATCTACAAAAAATCTGGCTCAGTTCATGCTTGTGCTGTATTTGAGCGGGATGGTAATAACAAGGTTCGCCTCCTCCATTTTATTGAGGATGTTGGGCGTCACAATGCCGTTGACTCGATCTCTGGGCTGATGTGGCTAGCGGACAAGCCAGGCAAAGACCTGATCTTCTTTACTACTGGACGCCTCACCTCGGAGATGGTTATCAAAGGTGCTCAGATGGGCATCCCCTTTCTCATGACTCGCTCTGGCATGACCTTAATGGGGCTGGAGCTTGCCCGCAAGACCAATCTCACCTTACTATCCCGTTGTTCTGGGAAGCATTTTGAGATCTTTAATGCCCCTGAGAGGGTAATTTTTACCTCTCCACCTGCCGCCTCGTAAATTCGTGGGCATCTGGCCCGTGATGGTTTTACAATTCGGCCATGACTATTAAATCTGACCACTGGATCCGCCGCATGGGCGAGCAAGGCATGATCAGCCCATTTGAACCTGGGCAGGTCCGCCATGATGCCGCCGGGCAAAAAATTGTGAGCTATGGCACTTCAAGCTATGGCTATGACATTCGTTGTGCTGATGAGTTCAAGATTTTCACGAACATCAACAGCACTATCGTTGATCCTAAGAATTTCGATGAGCAATCGTTTGTCGATTTCAAGGGTCCGGTTTGTATCATTCCGCCAAACTCTTTCGCTTTGGCAAGAACGGTTGAGTACTTCAAAATCCCACGCAGCGTCTTAACGGTGTGCGTTGGTAAGAGTACGTATGCGCGTTGCGGAATTATTGTGAACGTCACCCCATTCGAGCCTGAGTGGGAAGGTTACGTCACACTCGAGTTTTCTAATACGACCCCATTGCCTGCAAAGATTTATGCTGGCGAAGGATGCGCACAAGTTCTGTTCTTTGAAAGCGATGAAGTATGTGGCACATCGTACAAAGATCGTGGTGGAAAGTATCAAGGCCAAGTCGGCGTTACTCTGCCGAAGACTTAATCTGCTTAATCTGCTTAATCGCCGCATTGGCGACTTTAAAGGGTACACATGAAATTTCGTTTTCCAATCATCATTATTGATGAGGACTTTCGCTCTGAAAACATTTCAGGTTCGGGTATTCGCGACTTAGCGGAAGCGATTGAAAACGAGGGTATGGAAGTGATTGGCTTAACTAGCTATGGTGACCTCACATCCTTTGCCCAACAAGCCTCCCGCGCTTCTAGTTTTATTGTATCGATTGATGATGAGGAGTTTGTTTCTGACTCCGAAGATCATGACTTGCCTGCACTAAATAATTTACGTGCTTTTATTACTGAAGTACGTAAACGCAATGAAGATATTCCCATCTTCTTGTATGGCGAGACTCGCACTTCACGCCATATGCCCAATGACATCTTGCGCGAGTTGCACGGCTTTATTCATATGAATGAAGATACGCCAGAGTTTGTAGCGCGCCACATTATTCGTGAGGCAAAGGTCTATCTAGATTCATTAGCCCCCCCATTCTTCCGTGCCTTAACTAATTACGCCTCTGAAGGCTCTTACTCGTGGCATTGCCCTGGGCACTCTGGTGGTGTAGCTTTCTTGAAGAGCCCGGTAGGGCGTATGTTCCATCAATTCTTTGGTGAAAATATGCTGCGCGCTGACGTCTGCAACGCAGTAGAAGAATTAGGTCAGCTGTTAGATCACACTGGCCCCGTCTTACAAAGCGAGCGCAACGCTGCACGTATTTTCAACGCTGATCATTTATTCTTTGTGACAAACGGTACATCGACATCCAACAAAATTGTTTGGCACTCTACCGTTGCCCCTGGTGATGTAGTGCTGGTAGACCGTAACTGCCACAAGTCTGTGATTCATTCGATCACGATGATGGGTGCGATTCCGATCTTCTTGATGCCAACGCGTAATCACCTCGGCATTATTGGCCCGATTCCTAAAGAAGAGTTTGAGTGGAAAAACATCAAGAAGAAAATTGATGCCAACCCCTTCATTAAGGATAAGAACGTCGTGCCACGTGTCATGACCCTCACGCAAAGTACTTATGACGGCATCGTCTACAACGTCGAGATGATTAAAGACATGCTCGATGGCAAAGTCGATTCATTGCATTTCGATGAAGCTTGGTTGCCGCATGCTGCATTTCATCCTTTCTACAAAGACATGCATGCTATCGGTAACGATCGCAAGCGTACTAAGAAGAGTTTGATGTTTGCCACCCAGTCGACTCATAAGTTGCTGGCCGGTCTCTCACAAGCTTCACAGGTATTGGTGCAGGACGCAGAAGATACGAAGCTTGATCGCGACTGTTTCAATGAAGCTTATTTGATGCATACCTCTACTAGCCCCCAGTACGCCATCATCGCCTCTTGCGATGTGTCTGCTGCCATGATGGAATCGCCTGGCGGTACTACGCTCGTTGAGGAATCTATCGCTGAGGCAATGGACTTCCGCCGCGCTATGCGTGAAGTGGATGATAAGTTTGGTGCTGACTGGTGGTTCAAGGTTTGGGGTCCAGATCATTTAGCTGAAGAGGGTATTGGCGAACGTTCAGATTGGATTCTGGAGCCTAATGCCAGTTGGCATGACTTTGGTAAGGTGGCCAAAGACTTCAATATGCTTGATCCCATCAAGGCGACTGTAGTGACGCCTGGTTTAGATGTTGAAGGTAACTTCGGTTCCATGGGTATTCCGGCAAGTATTGTGACCAAGTACTTGGCTGAGCACGGCGTGATCGTAGAGAAGTGCGGTTTGTACTCCTTCTTCATCATGTTCACCATCGGTATCACCAAGGGTCGCTGGAATACTCTGGTAACCGAGCTACAGCAATTTAAAGACCACTTTGATAAGAACGCTCCATTATGGAAAGTATTGCCAGAGTTCGTCGCCAAACACCCTCGCTATGAGCGCGTAGGCCTCAAAGATATTTGCCAGCAGATTCATGAGTTCTATAAGGGTCGTAATGTAGCCCGTATGACTACAGAGATGTATACCTCCGATATGGTGCCAGCGATGATGCCTTCAGAGGCTTGGGCAAAGATGGCGCACAAAAAAGTGGATCGTGTTCCTTTGGATCAACTTGAAGATCGCATTACTGCCATGTTGGTAACGCCATATCCTCCAGGTATTCCACTCCTGATCCCGGGTGAACGTTTTAACAAACGCATCATTGATTATCTCTACTTTGCCCGTGACTTCAATGCGCAATTCCCAGGCTTTGAAACTGATATCCATGGATTGGTAAAGGGTGATATCAATGGAAGTAGCGAGTACTATGTTGATTGCGTAAGGCAGGAGCCAGATATCACTTTGTAATCTAGTTTAAGTAATCAATCCCTCTTAATACCCTGCTTTTGCGGGGTATTTTTTTGCTTGCGTATGAAGAGGCTTTTAACTATACTTGTACAATATATTGAACAAGTAAGGATGAGTCATGAGAGTAATTAATTTTTCTGACGCAAGAAACCAATTTAAACAAGTAATCGATCAAGTAGTGAGTGATTGCGATGTAGCCATCATCTCTCGTAGGGATGCTGATGATGCTGTGGTGATGTCTTTGAATACCTATAACAGCATGATGGAAACACTCCATTTATTAAAATCTCCAGCTAACGTAAAACATTTGGAGAAATCATTGGCGCAATATCGAAAAGGGCAAACCAAAGAAAAGAATCTTGTAGATGCTGAGTAGGGTTGTATGGACAAGTGCTTCATGGTCTGATTACGTTTACTGGCAAGGGCAAGATAAAAAAACTTTAAGGCGTATTAATGCGCTTATAAAAGATGCCATGCGAAATCCTGAGGATGGCATTGGAAAGCCCGAGGAATTAAGGGAAAGTCTATCGGGATTTTGGTCTAGACGAATTGATGATGTTCACCGTCTTGTCTACGCCATCGAGAAAGATCAGCTTGTGGTTATTGCTTGCCGATATCACTATCAATGATAGTGGATTGAAGATGGTTATTTGCCTGGCTTATCTAACTGAAAGATTACCGGCGCATCTTCATCAGCCTTGCTTGGTAATGAGTTTGGCTTAGCCTCTTCATTTCCTGTGAAATTAAAGTCTTGGCTTGGCACTACTGCTACAGGCTTATCTAGTAAGGTGGTGACTAAGGCTGGGAATGCTGCAACCATCACAACCATAATGAGCTGCAGAACAACCCAAGGTAATGCGCCCCAGTAGATATCGCTACTCTTGACTTCCTTGGGTGCCACACCACGCAGATAGAACAGTGCAAACCCAAATGGGGGGTGCATGAATGAGGTTTGCATATTGACACACAGCATGACACCAAACCACACCAGTGCGGCACTAGCAGCTGCTTGGGGGTTACCGTTCATGGAGGCAAGCAATACTGGTGCAAGTAGTTTGACTGCGACTGGTGCAAGCAGCGGCACAACGATGAAAGCGATTTCAAAGAAGTCTAAGAAGAATGCCAAGAAAAAAACAAACAGATTTACAGCAACCAAGAATCCAATCCAGCCTCCTGGTAGATCTGAAAATAATGCTTCTACCCAGCGACCGCCATCAACACCTTGAAAGACGACTGAGAAGCAAGTTGAACCAATCAAGATAAATACCACCATAGCGGTAATGCGCATGGTGGTTTGATAAGCTTGCTGTATCAAGCCCTTGAGATTGGGAATGCTGGCCCTGCGCATCCAAGCCAAGATGAGTGCACCCATCGCCCCCATGGCACCAGACTCAGTTGGGGTGGCGATGCCAGTCATGATGGTTCCCAGTACCAAGAAAATTAACGCCGCCGAGGGAATAATTCCTAATAGGCATTTCTTCCAGAGCGCCCAGCCTTTGAGAGTGAGCTCATTTTCTGGGGCGGCTGGAAGGTAATCAGGTCTAAAGCGAGAAAGGAAAAAGGTGTAGAGCGCAAAAAGACCAATTTGCAGTAGCGAAGGGCCCCAAGCGCCTAGATACATGCTGCCCACATCGGCGCTGCCGCTTTGAGTCTTTAACTGGTCGGCCAACACAATCAGCACCAAAGAGGGTGGTACTAGCTGGGTAATAGTCCCAGAGGCTGCTAAAACGCCCGTAGCGTAGCGCATGTTGTATCCATAACGCATCATCACCGGCAGGGAAATCATTGCCATAGCGATCACCTGAGCAGCTACGGTGCCGGTAATTGCCCCCAAAATAAATCCCACAATAATTACGGAGTAACCAAGCCCACCCCGTATACGCCCAAAGAGCTGACCCATGGAGTCCAGCATTTCTTCTGCAAGGCCGCAGCGTTCCAAGATTGCGCCCATGAAGGTGAAGAATGGGATTGCTAGAAGTAGATCGTTAGCCAGAACACTGCCAAAGATGCGCTGGGGAATGGCTTGCAAAAACGGCATACCAAAGAAATTCTCAGCAATTGCAATGCCGGCAAAAAATAATCCCGCAGCCATTAAAGAAAAAGCCACCGGAAAGCCGATCAGCATAAACACAATGAGTCCACTAAACATCAGCGGTGGCATCCATTCAAGTGGAATCATTGCATGGGCTTTTCATAATGGAGGTCGACAGCGGGTAATGTTGCTTTACCTTTAAGGGCGCCAATGCGTTTAATGATTTCTGATAGCCCCTGAAGACTCAGCATGAAGAAACCAAAAGGCACAACAAACTTAATGGGGTAGCGTGATAAACCACCTGCATTAAGTGAATGCTCAGATACTAACCAGGACGGGTAAAACAATGTAGTCCAAGATAGCCAGGTAAACAAAAGGCAAGCGGGTAATAAAAAAACAATCAAGCCAAAGAGGTCTATATAAAGACGTCCGCGATCAGAGAGCTGCGAGTAAATTAAATCGACTCGAACATGTTCATTGCGCTTAAGGGTGTATGCGGCCCCCAGCATGACAGCGGCAGCAAACAGATACCACTGTAATTCTAGTGGCCAGTTATTGCTGATATCTAGGCTGTAGCGAAGTAGAGCATTAACAGCTGATACTACACAAGACAGCAAAATCATAATGCCAGCTGCCTTGCCAAGGAATTGATTTAGGCGGTCAATTCCGGTTGAGAGCGTTCCCCAAAAGCCCATGCGGATTAGAGATCTGCACGACCCCGTTTAATTGCGGCAAGTACCTGTGCTGGAGCAGTACCGCCAGCATGCTGACGAGAATTCACGGAGCCATCCACAGTCAGTAGAGTAAAGACATCATCACCTATAAGCTCCGGGCGGCTATCTAAGCCACAAGCAAAACGCAATTCAGAGAGTGACAAATCAGTAAGCATGCAGTTACGGCCTACACAGGCCTTCACTGCATGAGCGACTGCTTCGTGAGCATCACGAAAAGCCAAACCTTTTTTAACTAAGTAATCAGCCAAGTCAGTGGCGGTTGCGAATCCCTCTTCAGCAGCAGCCTTCATCACATCGGCTTTCACCTGAATATGGGGAACCATATCAGCGAAGATGCGTAAGGTATCTTGTACCGTATCCACCGCATCAAACAAAGGCTCTTTATCTTCTTGGTTATCCTTGTTGTATGCCAATGGCTGGCTCTTCATTAAGGTTAATAAAGAAATCAAATCACCGTAGACGCGACCAGTTTTGCCACGTGCTAATTCTGGTACGTCCGGATTCTTTTTCTGCGGCATGATCGAACTACCGGTGCAGAAGCGATCTGGCAAATCAATAAAGCCAAAGCGGGGGCTCAGCCACAGCACTAGTTCTTCAGACAGGCGTGACACGTGCATCATTAAGATGGATGCGAAGGCACAGAACTCAATTGCAAAGTCGCGATCCGATACTGCATCAAGAGAGTTATTGCAGATACCATCAAAACCTAAAATCTTGGCAACTTGCTCGCGATCAATGGGATAAGTGGTTCCAGCCAAAGCAGCTGCACCGAGCGGTAAACGATTAAAGCGGGCGCGCAGATCAGCCAAGCGGCTCGCATCGCGACTAAACATTTCGTAATAGGCCATTAAGTGATGACCAAAAGTAATTGGCTGGGCTACTTGTAAATGCGTATGGCCAGGCATGATCGTGGCAGCATGAGTCTCAGCAAGATTGAGCAAGGCAAGACGGAGGGTTTTGAGGGTGGCTGCGATTTCATCAACGCTGCCACGCAACCACAGGCGCAAATCAGTCGCCACCTGGTCATTACGCGAACGACCGGTATGAAGACGCTTTCCAGCATCGCCAACCAATTCGGTCAGGCGAGCCTCGATATTCAGATGCACATCTTCCAGTGCGAGTTGCCAGTTAAATTCACCAGCTTCGATTTCGGCTTTGATCTGAGCCATACCCTTTTGAATATCCGCCAAATCTTGGGCGCCGATAATCTTTTGAGTAGCTAACATTTCAGCGTGAGCTAAAGATCCGGCAATATCCACCAATGCAAATCGTTGATCAAAACCAATAGAGGCGGTATAACGTTGAACTAGTTCGTCAACAGGTTCGTTAAACCGGGCCGACCAGGCTTGGGCTTTGTTGGAAAGGGAATTTTTTGATGAGCTCATAAACGCAGTATATTGATGTAAATCTTTAATCATTTTAAATGCTATGTCCCAAACCCCTATTTCTAGCCCTACAACCTCCAACCCTGGCACCCCTGATCGCCTAGTAATCGCCTCCCGTGAGAGTCGCCTCGCTATGTGGCAGGCGGAACACCTCCGGGATTGCCTTAAAAAGCTCTATCCGGCATGCGATGTACAGATCCTAGGTATGACCACCAGAGGTGACCAGATACTGGATAAAGCCCTCTCTAAAGTGGGTGGTAAGGGCTTATTTGTAAAAGAACTCGAAACCGCCCTAGAAGATGGTCGGGCAGATTTGGCGGTGCATTCTCTAAAAGACGTTCCTATGGTCATGCCAGAGGGCTTTGATTTGTCCTGTGTGATGGTGCGGGAAGATGCTCATGATGCATTTGTCTCTAATGAATATGCCAGCCTAGAGGATTTACCAAAAGGTGCGGTAGTGGGCACTTCTAGTTTGCGACGAGAGTCCGTTCTGAGATCCAGATTTCCGCATTTGGTGATCCAGCCTTTGCGTGGCAATTTAGATACCCGCATGGCTAAGCTCGATCGCGGCGAGTACCAAGCAATTATTTTGGCTGCTGCAGGTCTTAAGCGATTGGGTTTAGGAAGTCGTATCCGGGCTTTACTACCCATTGATCCCTATACGCCAGCTGCTGGTCAAGGTGCTCTTGGTATCGAAACCCTGATTAAGTATCCCAAAATTAAAGAGTGGCTTGCGCCGCTCAATGATTTGCCAACCTTATATGCAGTAACCGCTGAGCGCATGGTGTCGCGTCAGTTAGGCGGTTCTTGTGAGGTACCTTTAGCTGCATATGCTACTTGGGATAAAGATCATATGAATATCCGCTCCTTTGTTGCTAGCGTAGATGGCACTGCAAGTTGCCTAGCTAGCGCTCAAGGTGCCGTAAAGAGTCTAGATGATGCAGAAGCTTTAGGTCTATCAGTAGCGCGAGATCTGATTGCTCAAGGTGCTGAGCGTTTATTGCCTAATGGCCTGCCTAAATAAGAATTTATAAGTAAGAGTCCATTAGACAAGCTGCGGATGAGTAATAAGACCATTGTCATTACGCGCCCCAGTGGACAGGCGCGTCAGTTGTCAGAGGCGCTTCAGGTGAGCTTGCGTAATAGCGGCTTTACTCCCGAATCTATCCCCAAAATCATTTCTTTACCCTTGCTGACTATCGCCCCAAAGGGTGATGATCTTTTGGTGGAGCAGATTACTGCAGCGCTACAGACTGCAGACTTAGCTATCTTTGTTAGTCCAAATGCCATTGAATGCACGATGCGTTTATTGGAGTGTTCCTGGCAAGAGTTGTCAAACAAGCCTGTACCCATAGGAGTTATGGGTGGTAGTAGCATGGCAGCCCTCAAAAATCATGGCATTGGTCTTGAAAGTAACCCCGCGAAAGTCATTCTTCCTCAGAATAATACGCAGTGGGATTCGGAGGGCTTGTGGACTGAATTACAGAATCTGCACTGGCATTGGCCCACTAAAAAAGTCATCATCTTTAAAGGTGAGGGCGGGCGCGATTGGCTGGCCGACACTTTAAAAAACGCTGGTGCGCAAGTTGAAGCATTTTCAGTCTATGCCCGCGTTCCTTTGGATATGAACAGCTCGGCCTGGAGTGAAATTTATGAGATGGAGTTTGCTAAATCACTTTGGCTTCTGACTTCATCGGAGGCTGTAAGGTATTTGGGTCAAGCAAAATTACCACTTGATCTCGCTTCAGCCATTTGCCCGCATCACAATATTGCCGATGTGGCTAAGCAAATCGGTTTTGGTGAGGTATTGACTTGTGAGCCTGGAGATGAGGCTTTGATTGCCGCATCGCAAGCTTGGCTCTCTATTTAATTAGCAGGATAGTTGAGAAGAGCTGGCAGAAAAACTTCACTCACCAAGAGTGGGCGTCCTTTCAGTTGATATAGCGTACGTCTTGCCCAGCTGACCTGTGGCAAGCCTGTATATTGCTGAAAACATTTTTTCCATAGAGCGCTTTGCTTATCAAGGCGAGCAATCTCTCGGGGTGGTTTCTTGTGGGAGCGCATGCGTGTTTTGGCAAACAGCACTGCACCTAATGGTTTCTTACCTAAGCGCAGAACCTCATGATTGCTGCCGCTCGAGCTAGTACTGGGGATGATGCTATGTGCCATCACCAGGGGAATGCCATTAGCACAAAGTAGTACTTCTCTGATACGACAACGCTTGATCCTGAAACGAAAATAGCGACTCTCGTCGCTATTCAGGTTTTGACGGCAATCACGCAAAACTACTACTTCTAGTTTTTGCCCGATTGCACGTTCAATTTTTTGGGTTAAAGAACCGGTATCGCTAAGCCAAGGCTGCCACTGGCGTGGCGCTTGATGCAATTCACCGGAATCGACTCGATTCCATGAAGAACGGAGGCGACGACGGTGAACCATTTTTAGTTACCGCTAAAGCTTCTGCGTTGACCGCCAGTTTTGGGTTTACCAAAACGTGGACCAGCGGACGGACGTGAGTCACCAGAGCGATTGCCGTTAGCAGGACGTGAGTCGCCAGAGCGCGTAGGGCGTGAATCAGCAAAACGATTAGCGCCAGCAGGGCGTGAATCACCGGATGGGCGTGAGTCACTAGCAGGGCGTGAATCGCTAGAGCGGGATTCAAAATGATTGCCTGAGCGATTACCACCGCCTCCGCCACCGCTACCAGAGCGAGACTCTGAGCGAGCACCAGATCCATAACGACCACCACCGCCACCACCAGAGCGATTACCACCGCCGAAGCCACCACCAGAACGACCGCCACCTGGGCGACCGCCACCACCACCAAAGCTAGGCTTGGCTTGTGGTTCGAGGCCAGCGATGACTGAAGCAACGATGTCTTGCTGTGTAAAGCGTTCGATATTACGAATCTTGGCGCGATCACGATGTTCAACCAAAGTGATAGCAACACCATTGCGACCAGCGCGACCTGTACGACCGATGCGGTGCGTATAGTCTTCTGGTTTCATTGGCAAGCCAAAGTTAATTACGTGGCTAATACGTGGCACATCAATACCACGAGCAGCTACGTCAGTCGCAACCAAAATCTTGGTGTGACCTTTACGCAATGACTCAAGACGACGCATACGTACAGCCTGAGGCATAGCACCGTGTAAGGCACTAGCTTCGTAGCCGTTGGCACGTAGGGTGTCAGCAATTTTTTCACTTTCAATTTGAGTGCTTGCAAACACTACTGCTTGATCCAAGGAGGCATCAGCCAAAATGTGCTCTAGCAATTTATGCTTGTGTGACATGCTGTCAGCCCAGTGTAGCTTCTGCTCAATGTTTGCATGCTTCTCACCAGCATGAGCCAGCTCAATACGCTTAGCGTTACTGGTTAGCTCATTAGCTAAAGACATAATCTTTGGCGCAAAAGTTGCGGAGAACATCAAAGTTTGGGTGCGATTAGCGCAGCGCTTATCAATTGCCTCGAGGTCATCAGCAAATCCCATGTCGAGCATACGATCAGCTTCGTCAATAACCAGTTGCTTCACGTCATCTAAGCGAATTGCTTTGCTGTCGGTCAGATCAAGTAAACGACCAGGAGTTGCAACAACTAACATTGCACCTTTAATCGCTTGGATTTGCTTACCGTAAGGCATGCCACCCATGACGGTTGCAATGCGAATGCCTTTCATGCCGCGAACTAAGTTCACTGCATCAGCGGCAACTTGTTGCGCTAATTCACGAGTAGGGCAGAGCACTAGCACTTTAGGTTGTGCGCGGCCTGGTACAGGTGAGCCGTTTGGATTGTCTTCAATGAGTTGATTAATCAAAGGCAATAAGAAGGCTGCGGTTTTACCGCTACCAGTTTGGCTGCTGACCAACAAGTCACCACCAGCAAGAGCAGCAGGAATAACCTGAGCTTGTACTTCGGTAGCTTGGGTGTAACCCAGCTCAGCAACGTTTTTAAGGAGTGGCGCCGCGAGGGCGAAAGTCTGGAATTCAGTTCCAGCTGGATTGGTTTCTTTAGAAAAAGTCATGCTATTACACATCCCGTTAATGGGATGTCTCCGTGTATACACTCTCTGTTTTTTATTGAGTGTGATGGTCAAAGGCATCGACCATCAGACAGGCGGCAGCGCGTTTTGTAAATTCGGTGTTTATGACTTCTAAACGATACGCTGAAATATAGCTGGGGGGCGATGAATCAAATTGCTTTAAAAAGCCTCCAATTATGGCATTTTAAGAAGCGTATTACAAGGGTTATCCCGAATTAATTACAACTAAGGCCCTCAACGCAGCCAGCGCAATAGGCGCTCAACACCTTTACCGTAGGGTGGTCTTGTCAATTGAGTGCCACGTAAAAAATGAAGACCAAAGAAACCTCGAACCTCTAAGACAGATTTACGATGGCTAAATGCCTCAAAACCGGCTTTGCCGTGATGAGCGCCCATACCGCTTGCGCCGATGCCACCAAATGGCAAATCCTCTACAGCTGCATGTAGAAGGGTGTCATTGATTGTTACTCCGCCAGAGCGAGTTTCATTCAGAATACGCTTCATTACCTCTTTGCTCTTACCAAACCAATATAGAGCTAATGGCATTGGACGATGATTGATGTAGCGAATAGTGGAATCGATATCGCTGATTGTCACAATTGGCAAAATAGGGCCAAATACCTCTTCTTGCATGATGAGTGCATCTTCGGGAACATTGCGGAGAGCTACCGGAGTGAATGGCAACTCAACATTGTCAGTAGAGGCAATGAGTCGGATGACCTGTGCGCCACGATCCACAGCATCTTGAACAAGATGATGCCAACGTGTTAGTTGATGCTCGTCGATGGCGCTAGTGAACTCTGCTGGGTTGGAGAATTGTTTTTGGGCTGCATTCTGCAACTCTTGAACAAACCCTTCGCAATCACTTGCGTGAATCACTACGTAGTCAGGTGCAATACAGGTCTGGCCACCGTTCACTAGCTTGCCGTAAGCAATGCTAGCGGCAGCCTCTTTAAGATTAGCTGAAGGGTCAACAATCGCTGGTGATTTACCACCAAGCTCTAATGTGATTGGAGTGAGATGATCTGCAGCTGCGCGCATGACCTTCTTACCAATATCTCCTGAGCCAGTAAAAAAGAGGTGATCAAATGGCAATGCAGCAAAGGATTCTGCAACTTCAGTACCGCCAACGCTAACGCAAAATTCACTTGGGTGAAAATATTCTTGAATCAAGGTCGCCAAGAATCCAGAGGTGCGTGAACTTCTCTCCGAAGGCTTGAGCCAAACACGGTTACCCGCTGCAAAGGCAGCAATGGCTGGGACAAGTGCTAGCTGCACTGGATAGTTCCAAGGACTCATGATGCCCACGACTCCCATCGACTGCATTTGAGTCCAAGCCTGAGATGAGCCTAAAAATCCTGGTGTTGCTACTAGCTGAGGCTTCATCCACTCTTTGAGGTGCTTGCGGACATGTTTGCAAGCCTGATAAATCATCTGAAACTCAAGTAGACGGCTCTCAATAGGGTGGCGATTGCCGAAATCCGCAGTCAATACTTTGCAGATCTTTTCTTCATTGATGGCAATCATCTGCTCTATTCGGCTAATGCGCCCAAGGCGAACCTCTAAGCTAGGGTTGGGTTCTGAGGCATAGGCTGCCTTGATTTCATCTAATTGGAGTGTGAAGCGATTGATCGACATAGGGTTATATAGAGGCAAGCAAATGATTGAATAAGGTATTAGGATAAAGCCATGAACGAAACTACCTCTAAAAACAACTCATCCCTTGAGCGCGCTACTTTGGGTGGCGGCTGCTTCTGGTGTCTGGAAGCGGTTTACCAGCAAATCTCCGGCGTCAGTGCTGTGGTTTCAGGATATGCGGGAGGGGTGATGCTAAACCCAGACTATGAATCTATTTGCTCTGGCCAAACAGGACATGCTGAAATCGTCGACGTTTACTTTGATCCAACGGTAGTGTCATTCCGTGATTTATTGGAAATCTTCTTTGTGATTCATGATCCAACCACCTTGAATTACCAAGGTAACGACCGCGGTACTCAATACCGTTCAGTGATTTTTACTCACAGTGACACCCAAAATACAACTGCTCATGAAGTAGTGAAAGAGCTAGAGAGTGCCAGAATTTATTCCAATCCGGTGGTGACGCAAATTGATGTGGCGCCTGTTATTTATCCGGCAGAGGAATATCACCAGAATTATTTTCGTCAGCATCCAGGACAGGGCTACTGCATGGCAGTCGTTGCTCCTAAATTAGCGAAATTCAGAGCGAAGTTTCAATCTCTGATTGCGCCAGAGTTTCGCTAGATTTTACGGCGCTAAGCGAGTAATGCGCCATTGAGCATCCTCAAGTTGATAGTGAATACGGTCATGCAAGCGTGAAGGACGGCCTTGCCAGAACTCAATCTCCGTAGGGTGTAGTCGATATCCGCCCCAGTGTTCTGGGCGTGGTGGCTTATCTCCGAAGTCTGCTGCAAAACGCTTTTCAGCTTCCTCCAGAAATTCGCGATTGGGAATCTCGGAGCTTTGTGGTGAAGCCCAGGCACCAATGCGAGATGCTGCTGGTCGAGAGTGAAAGTATTCATCACTCTCGGCAGGGCTAACGCGTTCAACAAGCCCTTTGATGCGAACCTGACGCTCTAGCTCGTGCCAATGAAATAACAAGGCAGCGTGTGGGCGAGCAGCCAGCTCTTTACCTTTTTGGCTTTCATAATTAGTAAAGAAGGTGAAGCCAGTACTATCTGCGCCTTTTAGTAAGACAATACGGGCTGATGGATTGCCGGCTGAATCGGCAGTTGCCAAAGTCATGGAGTTGGGTTCGGGACATTCCGCTTTGACAGCCTGATCAAACCAAACCTGAAATAAGTCTAGTGGATTAGATGAAACCTCAGTCTCTGAAAGCTGGCCGAAGGTATAGTTTTTGCGGAGTTGAGCAATAGAGTCCATTTTTTCAGTATAAAGAGAGTCTATGGCAGAAGACAAGTTAGAAGACAGTTTGGAGGATCGTCGTTTTGGGGGAGTAGCTCGTCTATACGGCTCAGAGCTGCGTGAGCGCTTTCGTCATGCAACAGTGGTGGTGGCTGGATTGGGTGGAGTGGGATCATGGGCCGCTGAAGCATTGGCTCGCACTGCTATCGGACATCTCGTCCTCATCGATTTTGATCACATCGCTGAAAGCAATACCAATCGACAACTGCATGCCTTAGAGGGTCAATATGGCAAGGCAAAAGTACAGGTTATGACTGATCGCATTCGCCAAATTAATCCCAAGATCATGTTGACTACCCATGACGGATTTTTGGAGCCAGAAAATCTAGATATCTTGATTCCGGAAAAGGCAATTGTTTTAGATGCCACGGATTCAGTACAAACCAAAATTGCTTTGGCTGTGTGGGCGAACAAAAATGAGCGCGCTTTAGTCATGTGTGGTGCTGCTGGCGGAAAGTCAGATCCAACTTCTGTGCGCTGCGATGACCTTTCGCGAACTGAGCAAGATGCTTTGCTAGCGAAGGTACGTCAAGGCCTCCGACAAGATCATGGCTTTTCTAGAAATTTAAAAAGAAAAATCGGTATTCGCGCAATCTACTCTCATGAGCCTCGCGCTGGTGCTGCTAGTGGCGGCCTTGCTTGCTCTGGTTATGGTTCTACCGTGATGGTTACGGCAGCTTGTGGTTTAGCCGCTGCTGCTGAAGTTTTAAATCTGATTGCTACTCAGTAAGCCATTCTTTCAAATCCATCTATCAATTCTTAAGGGGAATCCCTGTAGGAAATTACGGATTCTGCTGTCATCCCCAATTTATTAATACCCCATTGCGCCCTCGCTGATGCAGATCGTTCATTTATGGCGCATCACATTTATTCGTTTAAGTACTTTGCGCATTTTCATCCCCTAGTACAGATGCGCAGTCCTCCCTAGACTTTGCTTCGTTGGTGATTTACCAACGACAAATCGAAAGGAGGTCTCTTTTGCAGACTGAACAAACTGGTTTACAGCGCCACCTCAAAGTGCGGCATATTCGCCTCATGGCTTTGGGGTCCACTATTGGCGTTGGATTATTTCTAGGCTCGGCAAGTGCGATTCAAATCGCAGGACCTTCAATCTTATTGGGATATCTTCTAGCTGGCATCGTGGCCTTCATCGTGCTTCGTACCTTGGGTGAGATGGCAGTGCATGAACCAGTCGCAGGTTCATTTGCGGCTTATGCCAATACTTATATAGGACCGCTTGCTGGCTATATGGTCGGGTGGGGCTACTGGACCTACTGGATCGTCGTTGGTATAGCTGAAGTCACTGCGGTTGGTATTTATATGGGAATTTGGTTTCCTGAGACACCGCAGTGGATTTGGGCTTTATCTTCCATTGTGATGATGGGCCTGATCAACCTCATTGCTGTCAAAGTATTTGGTGAGTTTGAGTTTTGGTTTGCTCTCATCAAAGTAGTCGCCATTGTTGCCATGATTGCCTTGGGCTGCTCAGTCATTTTCTTTGGCTTTACTAATGACTGGAATCCGATTGGCCTTGCTAACTTGTGGCAACACGGTGGTTTCTTCCCTAATGGTATTAGTGGAATGCTGCTCTCTTTGCAGATGGTCCTATTTGCGTATGTTGGCATTGAGATGATTGGCCTATCTGCTGGTGAAGCAGAGAATCCACAAAAAACTATTCCGATGGCAATTGATTCATTGGCATGGCGCATCCTCATTTTCTACATGGGCGCAATTTTTGTCATCCTAGCGATCTTCCCTTGGAACGAGGTTGGTCAACAAGGCAGTCCATTCGTGGTGATGTTTGAGCGCATTGGTTTACGTGAAGCTGCTGGAATTATTAACTTCGTAGTGATCACAGCTGCCTTGTCATCTTGCAATGCCGGCATCTTTAGTGGTGGGCGACTCCTATACGCACTCTCAGCCAATGGGTACGCACCTTCGCCATTTGCCAAGTTATCGAAGTATGGCGTTCCCCATCGTGCGGTGATAGCTACTGTAGGGGTTTGTATGACCGGCGTAGTGCTGAACTACTTTGTTCCAGATAAGGCATTCCAATACATCATGGCCGCAGTGACCTTTGTAGGGTTGATGGTGTGGATTGCTATTTTGATCACGCAAATTCAGTTTCGTCGTTCACTAACAAAAGTCCAGGTTGCTGAGTTGGCATATCGCACACCTTGGTGGCCCTATTCCTCGTGGTTCGCATTGGTATTTATTGCCTTGGTAGTGGTGTTGATGGGCTTTCATGAGGATGCGCGGATTGCCTTGGTCTTAGGTCCGTGCTTATTAGGTGTGTATCTCGCCATGTTTTACATCGTTGGCTTGCATCGCAAAACAAAACTCAGTCGTGCATTCAAATAAGGAGACATAAATGATTGTTGGCGTACCTCAAGAAGTAAAAAATAATGAATTTCGTGTTGGCTTGACCCCAGGCAATGTCAGGGGTTTGTGTAAGCAAGGCCATTCTGTCTTGGTGCAACGTGGAGCAGGTGAGCAAATTGGTTTAAGCGATGAGTCTTATCGCTTGGCTGGCGCTACTTTAATCAATAGCGCTGCTGAAGTTTTTGCTAAGGCGGAGATGGTCGTGAAGGTCAAGGAGCCTCAGCCTCAAGAATGTGCCATGTTGCGTGAGGATCAACTTCTCTTTACTTATTTACATCTAGCACCGGATCCACAACAGACCAAAGCATTGCTCGCATCGGGTGCAAGTTGTATTGCCTATGAAACAGTAACTTCATTTAGTGGTGCTTTACCGCTTCTGGCTCCAATGAGTGAAGTTGCAGGGCGGATGTCTATACAAGCGGCTGCAACGCATTTAGAAAAAACAAATGGAGGATTGGGAATATTGATGGCTGGTGTCCCTGGCGTAGCTCCCGCAAAGGTAGTCATATTGGGTGCCGGGGTAGTAGGTCGTAATGCGCTACAGATGGCTGTTGGTATGGGTGCAGATGTGTGTATCTTTGATCGTAATATCGACTGCTTAAGACAGATCGACATGCTGTATGGCAATCGTGTGAGAACCTTTTATGCTGATCCACTTTTGGTAGAGCTCGAGGTTTGTGAAGCAGACGTGGTGATTGGTGCCGTGTTGTTACCTGGTGCCGCAGCACCAAAGCTAGTAACCCGCGAGATGGTGCGAAAAATGAAGACGGGCGCAGTAGTGGTGGATGTGGCAATTGACCAAGGTGGTTGTTTTGAGACATCAAAAGCTACTACACACACTGATCCCACCTTTATCGTAGATGGTGTGCTGCACTACTGCGTTGCGAATATGCCAGGAGCTGTTGCTAGAACCTCCACCTTTGCTTTAACGAATGCCACTTACCCATTCATTGAGGCCTTGGCAAACAGGGGTATGGTAAAGGCGCTGTCTCATGATCATCATCTGAGAAATGGTTTAAGTGTTCATCGGGGTAAGCTCACATCCGAACCAGTTGCTAAAGCACAGAAAGTCGACTTTGTACTAGCAGAAGAGTTATTAGTGGCCTAGTAACTTCAGTGCAGTCCTGGAGGTTGAATGTCTTGGGAGCCTAGACTCCCAAGCTTTCCTCTATCATCTTCAGAATGGACTTATCTGCATTAGCACTTTCTACTGGCGTCGTCGCCTTAGCTGAGATGGGTGATAAAACTCAATTACTTTCTTTGATGTTGGCTGCACGCTACCCAAAGCAGGCGCTTGCCATTATTGGTGGGATATTTATCGCGACAATTGCCAATCATGCTTGTGCCGCTTTAATGGGGCATTGGCTCACCACTTTGATGAGTCCAGATCTTCTCAAGTGGATCTTGGGTTTGAGCTTTTTAGGAATAGGCCTATGGCTCTTGGTGCCCGATCGTATTGATGATGCAGTCGGATCAAAGGTGGCGGATAAGGCCTTTCAGGTGTTCATACTGACGGTTGGGCTCTTTTTCTTAGCTGAGATGGGGGATAAGACCCAAATCGCTACGATTGCCTTGGGCGCTAAATACTCTGATGTCTTTGCGGTAACGGTTGGCACTACTTTAGGGATGATGCTGGCGAATGCCCCTGCAGTTTGGATTGGGCAAAAATTCACTCAACGTATGCCCATTAAGTGGGTGCATGCGGTAGCGGCTGTCACCTTTATCGCTATTGGTGTTGCCACCCTTATTTGGGCTTAGGTTGAATTTCCCCCATGGGGCTTAAAATTGCTCTATGAAAACCGATCTTCCACAGAGCTTTCGCAGGCTCGAATACCGTGTTCCCAGTTATACATTCTCACAGGTTGAGTTAGATATTGCCTTAGATCCGGCCAGGACAATTGTGAAGAGTCGACTAGAGGTCCTACCTGGTCTTGGTCATGAGGCTGGCATGCCTTTGGTATTGCAGGGCTATGAGCTCGAGTTTGTGAGCCTACGCATTAATGGTGTAGCCCATCGTCAATTTGAACTTAGCCCAGAAACGCTGACTGTTCATGCTTTGCCCAATGATGGTAAGCAGGCTTTCATTGTTGAGATTATCTGTGTCTGTATGCCTGAGAAAAATACCTCACTCATGGGTTTATATGTTTCCAATGGAAATTTCTTTACCCAGTGCGAAGCCGAGGGGTTCAGAAAGATTACGTACTTCCTCGATAGACCTGATGTGATGGCGCGTTATCGCGTGACTCTGCGCGCTCGTGAAGCGGAGTGCCCCGTGTTGTTATCCAATGGCAATCTAATTAGTACTGAAAAATTACCGAATGGTTGGCACAGCGCCGTTTGGGAGGATCCGTTTCCAAAACCGTCTTACTTATTTGCTTTAGTTGCGGGCAAGCTGGAATGTATTGAAGAGACGATCACTACTAGCAGTGGCGCAAATAAGTTATTACAAATTTGGGTTGAGCCGCATGATTTGAAAAAGACCCGTCATGCGATGGATTCTTTAATTGCTTCAATTCATTGGGATGAAAAACGCTATGGCCTTGAGTTAGATCTCGAGCGCTTCATGATTGTGGCAGTGGGTGACTTCAATATGGGCGCGATGGAGAATAAGGGCCTGAATGTTTTCAATACTAAGTATGTCCTAGCTCAAGCTGAGACTGCAACCGATGCTGACTTTGCCAATATTGAAAGCGTGGTAGCCCATGAGTACTTCCACAACTGGACCGGTAATCGCGTTACTTGCCGCGATTGGTTTCAGCTTTCATTAAAAGAAGGCTTAACTGTCTTTCGCGATCAAGAATTTTCTGCAGATCAGATGGGAAGTGAGTCTGGTAGGGCGGTAAAGCGAATTGAAGATGTGCGTTTATTGCGCCAACTACAGTTTCCTGAGGATGCGGGCCCTATGGCGCATCCAATCCGCCCAGATGAATATCAAGAGATTAATAACTTCTATACCGTTACGGTCTATGAGAAGGGCGCTGAAGTTGTGCGCATGTATCAAACCCTATTGGGTGTTGAGGGTTTCCGTAAAGGCATGGATCTGTACTTTCAGCGCCATGATGGCCAAGCGGTGACTTGTGATGATTTCTTGGCTGCTATGGCTGATGCCAATGATCGCGATCTTTCTCAGTTTAAGAACTGGTACAGCCAGGCTGGCACTCCTCAGGTCAGGGTAGAGGAATCCTACAACGCAGATAAAAAACAATATCAAGTGACTTTGACGCAAAGCCCTTCAGCAAATACGGCACACAAAGAAAGCAAGCTTTTTCATATTCCATTGAAGATGCGCTTACTAACATCGGAAGATGATCAGCCTGAAGCTTTGCTGGAGTTGACTCAAGGTCAGCAAACTTGGACTTTTGATCAGGTGATGAGTCGCCCAGTGTTATCAATTAATCGGAATTTCTCAGCCCCAATTAATTTAGATTTTGATCAAAGTGAGGCCGACCTACTCACCATGTTCTCGAGTGATGATGACGCCTTCAATCGTTGGGAAGCTGGTCAGAAACTAGCAATGCAAATGATTCTGGGTAATCGTTTGCCTGATAAAGCCCTGATTGAGGCTTATCGCACTTTGTTAACTGATCCGGACTTAGATCCTGCGTTCAAAGAGCTGGCGCTGACTCTACCTGCCGAGACTTATCTGTATGAGCAGTGCGCGAGTGTTGATCCACAACAAATTTATCACGCACGTCGTGCTTTCCGTCATTCCCTAGCTAGTGAGTTGCGCATCGAGTGGGCTGCCCTCTATCAGCAGATGCAAACACCAGGACCATTTAATCCTGATGCAGCAAGTGCTGGTAAACGTGGCTTAAAGAATCTGGCGCTAAGTATGTTGCTCGAAGCAGATCCCCTGGTCTGGGCGCCAATGGCGGTCAATCAATATCAGAATGCAGATAATATGACTGACCGATATGCTGCTTTAGCTGGCTTGGTAATCCATGGATCAAAATCAGCAGCTACTTGTTTAGAGGATTTTTATACCCGGTTTATTGATGATGCTTTAGTGATTGATAAATGGTTTGCATTGCAATCGAGTAGGCCGCCAGTCGCAAATGCTGAATCTACCTTAAATGAAGTCAAACGCTTGCGTGAGCATGAAGCTTTCAAAATGAATAACCCCAACCGAGTTCGTAGTGTCATTCATGCTTTTTGTATGAACAACCCCGCTAGCTTTCATCGGGCGGACGGCAGTGGATATGCATTTTGGGCTGAGTCTGTTCTGGCCTTGAACCCAATCAATCCACAAGTTGCCGCTCGTTTAGCTAGAGGATTAGATCGTTGGCGTCAATTTGCCAAGCCCTACCAAGATCACATGTTGGCAGCCCTAAAGCAGGTTGCGGCTTGCGAAACCCTCTCCCCAGATGTGAAAGAGGTGGTTTCTAAGGCCTTGGGTAATGGATAGATTCAGAACAAGGCAAAATAGAGCCACCGCAGAACCCACCCCATTACGGAGAAATTCCTTTTGAGCGCTTCAAGTACTTTTAATACCAATTTCAAGCAATACCTGACATCCGCCAAGGTAAAGGGTGCAGACATCCCTACAGGTCTACAAGAGCTGTTATTGGCAGTTGCAGGTACTTGCTCAACCCTGAGTCATGAGGTCGCACAAGGTGCCTTAATTGGCCTCTTGGGCTCTGCTGGCACTGGCAATGTCCAGGGTGAAGTCCAGCAAAAGCTGGATGTGATTGCAAATGACTTATTGATTGACGGCGTTCAGGGATGTAAATCATTGGCCGGCCTAGCTTCTGAAGAGATGGAGTTGCCACTTCCAGTTCAGGGCACTGGCGACTACTTACTATTGTTTGATCCATTGGATGGCTCATCCAATATCGATGTGAATGTATCCATCGGCACGATTTTTTCTGTGCTCAAGAAACAAGATCCATTAGCGCCATTACAAACTTCGGATTTCTTATTATCAGGTCGTCATCAGGTGGCCGCAGGTTATGTTGTCTACGGCCCGCAAACAACTATGGCATTAACGCTGGGCGATGGCGTAGTGATGTTTACTTTAAATAAAGTGACCGGTGAATTCGTCTTAATTAAGCGCGCAGTGGAGATTTCTCATTCCACTAAAGAGTTCGCCATCAATATGTCAAATATGCGCCACTGGGCTGAGCCTGTACGTCGTTATGTAGATGAGTGCTTAGCAGGCGTGAGTGGCGAACGTGATAAAGATTTCAATATGCGCTGGATTGCATCTATGGTTGCCGACGTTCACCGCGTCTTATCGCGAGGTGGCATCTTTATGTATCCATGGGACCAGCGTGAACCCCATAAGCCAGGCAAGCTGCGCTTGATGTATGAAGCTAATCCGATGAGCTTTTTAGTAGAGCAGGCTGGTGGTGCATCAACGAATGGTAATCAATTAATCATGGATATGATTCCCACAGAATTACATGAGCGTGTCTCTGTCATGTTGGGGTCTAAAGAAGAGATTGAGCGCTTGCAGCATTACCATTCTCAGGCGTAAGTATTCACCCCAATCTGAACTACTAAGGCCTAACAAAAAAGCCCAATCATTGATTGGGCTTTTTTACTTCAGGAGCTCGCCTGAAAAATGAATTCAATGATTATGGTCGAACCTGTTTCTTGAGATAGGCAAGCGATTCTTCCACCTGATCAATGAGAATCAGGCAGATATCACCGGCAGATAAATCATTGAGGGCAGTATCAATAGCAAGAAATTCACCGGTAATCTCTTTGACTTGTTTGGCTTTCTTAGTACCCACTAAACCTTCTTGAAGTAGCTTGAGTACTTCACCATCTTCGCGGCCACGCTGACACTGATCTTGATACAAGATGACATTGTCAAAGCTATTGCCAAGAATACGGGTCAGATCACGAATATCTTCATCGCGACGATCGCCAGCGCCACTAATGACTACATGACTCCTCTGAGGTTTCATAGCCTCAATTGCGCTCGCTAAAGCGCGCATAGCATCTGGATTGTGGCCATAGTCAGCAATGACAGTAGCGCCTTTGTGCTGGAATTGATTGAATCGTCCCGGCACTGCATTGGCAGAGCTTTCAAAGGAGTGAAGGCCTCGCGCAATCTTTTCGGCATCCAAGCCTAGTGCCCAGGCCGCACCAATAGAGGCCATGGCATTTTCAATTTGGAATCCTAAGACCCCATTTTGAGTTAAGGGAATTTCGCTAACTGGGAAGCGGAAGAGCACGCGAGATCCTTTGGAGCAGACGATAAAGGCGCCATCAAAGTAAATCACTTTTTTGTTTTTGGCTCGATGTGCAGCAATCACAGGATGATGTTGATTTTGTGCAAAGAAAATCACTCGACCCGTGCAAACATCACCCATCCTGACTACTATGGGATCGGTAGCATTGAGGACTGCAGCGCCAGAGGGCGCCACATTTTGAACAACTACCCGTTTCAGAATGGCTAAGTCTTCAACGCTAGTGATGTAGTTGAGACCGAGATGATCTCCTTCGCCAATATTGGTAACTACAGCAACTTCACAGCGATCAAAACCTAAGCCTTCACGCAGCATTCCACCACGAGCTGTTTCTAAAACAGCGGCATCCACATCGGGGTGCATGAGGACGTTACGAGCACTCTTAGGCCCGCTACAGTCTCCGGAATCAATTAAGCGATGGTTGATATAGACGCCATCAGTAGTCGTCATGCCAACGCGTAAGCCAGTTTCATTGAGTAAATGCGCAATCAGACGTACGGTCGTCGTTTTACCATTGGTCCCCGTTACCGCTACAACTGGAATTCTGCCATCCTCTCCAAGCGGGTACATCGTATTGATGATGTCTTCGCCTACAGGACGGCTCTTGCCATAGGAAGGCTTGAGATGCATGCGTAAGCCTGGTGCAGCATTGACTTCAACGATGCCGCCACCTTGACCTTCTAAAGGCTTGTAAATTGCCTCGCACAAAATATCGACACCAGCGATGTCTAGTCCAATCATTTGTGCAGCAGCGATAGCGCTGGCTGCAACATCAGGATGGACATCATCAGTCACATCGGTAGCGGTACCGCCAGTACTGAGATTGGCATTATTGCGCAAGAGAACGCGTTCGCCTGTATTGGGTATATGTTGCGGGCTTAGACCGTTGCTAGCTAAATGTGCAAGCGCAATGTCATCAAAACGAATCTTTGTTAATGCGGTTGCATGACCGTCACCACGCAATGGATTTTTATTCTCTAATTCAACCAGTTCAGCAACGCTATGCTTGCCATCACCTACTACTTGCGCAGGCTCGCGACGGGCTGCGGCGGATAAGCGATTACCCACGACCAACAGGCGATAGTCGGCGCCAGGTAAATAGCGTTCGACTATGGTTTCGCGACCAAAAGCCTGAGTTACTACAAAGCCAGCACGCACTTCTACTTCCGTTTGAATATTGGCAACAACACCTTTACCTTGATTGCCATCCTTGGGCTTGAGAACAATAGGGCCACCAATTTTTTGGGCGACACGCCATGCATCGTCTGCGGTGGTAACGACTTCACCGGTTGGGACAGATACGCCTGCAGCTGCCAGGAGGTTTTTAGTAAGCTCTTTATCTTGTGCAATCGCCTCGGCAATGGCGCTAGTATCACTGGTCTCAGCTGCTTGAATACGCTTTTGTTTGCTACCCCAACCAAACTGCACCATGCTGCCCTCAGTCATGCGGCGATAGGGAATATTTCTCTGTACTGCAGCATCAACAATCGAACCAGTACTCGGTCCTAGGCGCACATCTTCATACAGGGCTTCTAGCTCTGATAGAGCGGCTGCTAAATCAAATGGCACATCATTAAGCGTTGCCTGAATCAAGGCAAAGGCAAAGTCAAAAGCCATGCGCCCGACAACTTCTTCGGTGTACTCTACGACGACTTGATATACGCCTACGTCAATGGTTTGTACCGAGCGACTAAAGGTGACGGGACAACCTGCTTGAGACTGAAGACCTAAAGCAGCATGTTCTAGGGCGTGCGCTAAGGATAGTATTTCATTGTGCCCACCGCGACGCATACTGCCCAATTGCGGAAAGCGCTCCCGAATCTTGATTTCAAATTCGGGAATCAGATCAATTGAACGCTCTGATTCCTCGCAAGACACTATGGCCTCTAAAGCGGTATGGCGGCTCCATAAATTGGGGCCACGCAACATGCGAATACGGGTGATTTCCAATTAAGCCCCTAATGGAATGCTAGCGTCAAAAACAAAAGTTTCAGCACCAGCTTCGATAACGTTGAACGGAATGTCTAAGGCCCAGGCTGCGGCAATCGCGGCACCAAGATTTACTGGTTTCCATGGCTCACTGGCGCTAGGCTCAGAGTTATGCGGGACTGGAATGCTCTTCTGATCATGCTTAGCGGACTTTAGGGTAATTTGTTGATTACCGATCATCACGACACGACCACCATTCTTAAGGTGTTCTTGTGCAACAGGAGATGTCGAGTCTTGGGTAAAGAAAATTACTTCGCCGTCACAGAGTTCCGCCATGCTGGCAACCATGGGATCATCTGCATTAAGAACAGCAACTCCCGTTGGTAGCACTACATCTACTTGAGTTCTGACAATACTAAACACTTGGTCTTCATCGTAGATAGCGTACTGAGGAAAGTTAGCTTTTGGATCTACGTTTAATACAACGCCGATCTGGCAGCGGTCGTAAGCTAATCCCTCTATCAGCATAGATAAATTGTTATTTTCAATCACGGCCGCTTCAACTGCACGATTCAATAAAGTACGGCGGGCATTTTCCCAGTTAGCAGCATTGCTCTTTTGAATTGAGCGATGACCAAAAAATAAACCCTTGCTGCAAGAAAGACCGACATATAAATTCGTGAGTCGCAAAAAGTGGGCAATCATTTCAGCTACAGGGGTTTTGCCGCGAGTACCACAGACTCCGACTACCGGGATACGGAAATCAGCTCCCGGTGGAAAGAGGTGGTTGGCAATTTCCTTACCGACCGGTTGAGGTTTGCCGCTGGCGGGTTTTAAGTGCATCAATAAACCAGGTCCAGCATTGACTTCAACAATAGCTGCATTCTGCTCATGTAGTGGTTTACTAATATCCTGCGCAACCAGATCGACACCAGCAATTTCTAATCCCACTACGCGAGCAGCGAGAGCAACTTGACTGGCTACATCTGGATGAACTAAGTCGGTGACATCAAAAGCGACATTGCCATTACTTTGGATCAGTACTTTTTGATCTAAACCCGGAACACTCGTGCCAGTTAACTTCTGGCGTGCAAGCTCTAACTCCACCGCAGAGTCAATGCGCACTGGGTTGAGTGGGCATTCTTCCGTTTTACCGCGACGTGGATCGGAATTAATTTGAATTTGAATCAATTCAAAAACAGTATGCTGGTTATCGCCGGTAACCCAGACAGTCTCACCTTTGGCTGCTGCAACTACTTTATTACCAACTACTAGCAGGCGATGTTCATCACCCAGAATGTGTCGCTCTACCAAAACTTCGCTACCTTCATCGATTGCGACAGCATAGGCTGCTTCAATTTCTTGTTGGGTGAACAGATTGATAAATACACCTCGGCCGTGGTTGCCGTCGATTGGTTTGACTACGACTGGTAAACCGATATCTTGAGCTGCTTCCCATGCATCATCAGGGCTAGTAACGGTGCGACCCTCAGGGGTTGGAACTCCGGCGCTTGACAGAAGACTCTTCGTGAGATCTTTGTCCCGAGAAATTGTTTCAGCGATGGCACTGGTTTGATCGGTCTCAGCTGTCCAGATACGACGCTGCTTAGCGCCATAACCGAGCTGTACTAAGTTACCCTCAGAGAGTCGGATAGAGGGGATGCCCCGCTCTTCGGCTGCATTCACGATACAGGCTGTGCTGGGGCCAAGCAATAGATCATCTCCGAGCTCACGCAGATCTTCAAGAATGCTGGCAACTAGTGCGACAGGATCTTTGGTGTCCTGCGCTAGCGCAAGATATAAATCGCGAGCGTATTTGAGTGCAGTGAGCGTTACTTCTTCATTGATTGCGCTCACCATGACTTTATAAACACCGCGACGATCACCGTCACGTGCTTTACCAAAGCCGCCGGGGATGCCGGCTAAATTTTGTAATTCCAGGGTAAGGTGCTCAAGGATGTGAGCAGGCCAAGTACCTTCCTCAACTCTTTTGAGAAATCCACCAGCTTCACCATAGCTGCAGCGATGCTCTTGGAGGCTGGGAAGCGCCCGAACAAGTCGGTCATAAAACCCAGGGATGAGATTGGAGGGGAACTCTTCTAACTCACCAATATCAAGCCAAACTTCAATAACGGGATGGTAAGTCCACATATTGGGGCCGCGAAGATGCTTGACACTCAAGATCTCAATGGTTTTATCTAGTAATTGGGGCATATGTGGAGTGGGGGATTTCAGCGCCAGCATAGAGAATGGTGGCGGAGATGTCTCAGACTGTCTCTCTGGTTCTAGTAATTATTCAAAATCCACAAAATTAGCAAAAATGCATAAAAAAGCCTGCCTCGCCAATTTAACGGTTTTCTACCCACTAAAGTTGACAGTCTTACTAAATCTAAAAAATCTAGCTCCACTATACTTTTAAGACTAATGAAGCCAGAAATTTCCCCATCCGCTCCACCGTTGCCAGGTCACTGGGCTAGCGTTTTAGAAGCTCCCCAATCCCCAGTAAAGGACCTCAACGCCATACTGGCATGGGTTGAGCTTGATCTCGATGGTGAAATGCGCTTTGAGAAAAGCCTACTTTGTTTGATTCCTACGGGTCTATTTTGGAGTGACGGCACTCACTCAGAATTTTGGCCGATGAGCTCTGGAGCTCATCTTTTGCATGGTGATCACGCCGGAGTAGGGCATCTCAAGCTGGAGTCTGAGACTAGTCTGCTACGACTCTGGTACTTCACGCTGGCTGTCAACCCTCAGGTATTGCGCCTACAGAGTAGTTTTAAGCAATTAATCAGGGGTGATCAACTTAGTCAGGAGCCCGAGGCTTCTGAATACGATAAACAGGTTTGTCCGGTGTGCTTAAGTCCCAAGCCTGCCAACTCAGATACTTGTCCAACTTGCGATCCAGAGGAGGATGCCCCTCCATCGACTTGGACTTTGTTTAAGTTGTGGCGCTTTGCACGCCCCTATAAAAAAGAGCTTTTGTTGGGTTTTGTCCTGACTTTACTGTCAACCGGTGCCACACTGATTCCGCCATATTTGACGATGCCATTGATGGATCATGTGTTGATTCCATACGAAAAAGGTAATCCGATTGATTTTGATTTAGCTAGCAAATACCTCTTCGCTTTATTTGCTGCAGCAATTGTTGCTTGGGGTCTTGGTTGGTGGAAAACCTACTTACTCGCATTGGTGAGTGAGCGTATCGGCGCAGATCTGCGTAATACGACTTTTGAGCATTTGCTCAAGCTGTCCTTAGAGTATTTCGGTGGCAAAAGAACTGGCGACTTGATTGCACGTATTGGCGCTGAGACAGATCGTATCTGCGTATTCTTATCTTTATATGCTTTGGATTTTATAACTGATGTCATCATGATTACGATGACGGCAGCAATTTTGGTGTCGATCGATCCTTTGCTTGCATTGGTTACTTTGGCGCCACTGCCATTTATCGTATGGATGATTCATGTAGTGCGCGATAAGTTGCGATTTGGTTTTGAAAAGATTGATCGCGTTTGGTCTGAAGTCACCAATATCTTGGCTGATACGATTCCAGGGATTCGGGTAGTTAAAGCATTTGCTCAAGAAGATCGTGAACTCAAACGCTTTGTGGATTCCAATAAACACAATTTGCAAATCAATGATCGCGTCAATCGCGTATGGGGATTGTTCTCCCCAACAGTAACCCTACTAACGGAAACCGGCCTCTTGGTAGTATGGGGTTTTGGTATTTGGCAGGTTGCACATCAAAAGGTCACTGTTGGTGTGTTGATTGCATTCTTGGCTTACATTGGACGCTTTTACATTCGACTCGATTCAATGAGTCGCATCGTTTCGCATACGCAAAAAGCAGCAGCAGGTGCTAAACGCATCTTTGATATTTTGGATCACGTATCGAGTGTTCCTGAGCCAATTAATCCAGCCCCTTTGGGCGTAGTGAAGGGCCACATCTCCTTACGGGGCGTGGGTTTCCGCTATGGCAACCGTGCGGTTACCAAAGGAATCGATCTAGATATTGCCCCTGGAGAAATGATTGGTTTAGTAGGTCATAGCGGCTCTGGTAAGAGTACTTTGGTGAACTTGATTTGCCGCTTCTATGACGTGAGTGCTGGTTCGATTACCTTGGATGGGCGCGATATTCGTAGCATCAGAATTGCTGACTATCGCAAGCGTATTGGTTTAGTTTTGCAAGAGCCATTTTTATTCTTTGGCACGATTGCAGAGAATATTGCTTACGGAAAGCCAGAGGCTACTCGCGAAGAAATTATTGAAGCGGCGCGCGCTGCACATGCCCATGAATTTATTCTTCGCTTACCACTGGGTTATGACTCATTAGTAGGTGAGCGCGGTCAATCCCTCTCAGGTGGTGAGCGTCAACGTATTTCCATTGCGCGTGCGTTGTTGATTAATCCCAACATTCTCATTTTGGATGAAGCTACCTCATCGGTAGATACCACCACTGAAAAAGAGATTCAGCGCGCTTTAGATAATTTGGTTAAGGGCCGCACTACGATTGCGATTGCCCATCGCCTCTCTACTTTAAGAAAAGCAGACCGCTTGGTCGTGCTTGATAAAGGCGAGATCGTGGAGATTGGGTCGCATGATGAGTTGATGGATGCGCAGGGCGCTTACTACGCCTTATATCAAGCTCAATTACGCCATGCTGCAGAGCTGGTTGAAGGTGGCGCTATTGGTGAAAGCATTGACGAGATTGAGCACAAAGAAGCTGGGGGCGCTGTATGAGTCAGAATCAAAAGCCGCTCATGCTTGAGCGTGACGCCCTTGGTCGACTGGTATTCATCGATGCAGCTGGAACTCACCATGTTGGCGTTTATCCGGTAAGAGCGTATCCGATTACCGCACCAGGCGCCGGAATCTCGATCATGGATCAGTCGGGCAAAGAGTTGTGCTGGTTTGACGGTATTGCAGCGATTCCTAAAGGCGAGTTAGTCCTAATTGAAGAGGAGCTGGCTGCTCGTGAGTTCATGCCTGTGATTGAAAAAATTACCAAGGTATCTACTTTTGCTACCCCGAGTATTTGGGATATTGAAACCGATCGCGGCCCCACCAGAATTCGTCTCAAAGGCGAGGAAGATATTCGCCGCATTGCTGGCAATATGCTTCTGATTGCTGACTCCAATGGCCTGCAATTTTTGATCCAAGATTCCACCCAGCTAGACAAAGTCAGTAAAAAACTGCTAGATCGCTTCCGCTAGATAGTATTTGGCAAGCACGGCTTCTGAACTCTAGCCCCTGACCAGGGCATCTCGCTCTGCATTGCAATTCATAGCGTAATCAATAGGCCTATTTTTAATGTTTTTTATGTCTTACGAGTATCAAACGCCCTTATTAATATCAAATCTAATGCGGCTATAACCCTAATTTGATATTGTTATATAGGGTTTCTACTAAATTAGATGGGCTCGTGTAAGGTATCTGAAATACTTGATGGTTATCAAGTTTGACTCGCACACAAGATTAGCCAAAATAAATTGGCAGTCATTTTTGGAGGCATATTTTATGAAGATGCATTTAAAAAGCACGTTGATTTCTGCGGCATTAACCCTGGCTACTTTTTCTGCTTCGCCTACTTATGCAGCATGGGAGCCAACAAAACCAGTTGAGTTTATTATTCCAGCCGGTCCTGGCGGTGGCGCCGACCAAATGGCGCGCATGATTCAGGGCATCATCACTAAAAATAATCTCATGAAGCAAGCCATCATCCCTGTAAATAAAGGCGCTGGTGCAGGCGCTGAAGGTTTCTTGGCTATGAAAGAAGCTAAAGGCGATCCAAATAAGATTGTGATCACGCTCTCTAATTTATTCACAACTCCATTGGCAACTGGCGTTCCATTTAACTGGCAAGACATCACGCCGGTAGCTATGTTGGCGCTTGATCAATTTGTTTTGTGGGATAACTCAGAAAAGCCATATAAGACAGCAAAAGAATATATCGATGCTGCTAAAGCTGCCGGTCCAGGTAAATTCAAGATGGGTGGAACTGGGTCTAAGCAAGAAGATCAAATTATTACCGTAGCTATTGAAAAAGCAACGGGCGCTAAGTTTACTTACATCCCATTTAAAGGGGGTGGCGATGTGGCTGTTCAGCTTGTTGGTAACCATATTGATTCTTCTGTGAACAATCCCATTGAAGCCGTGGCTCAGTGGCGCGCTAATAAATTACGTGCCTTATGCGTCTTTGATGACACCCGCATGCCATACAAAGAAAAAATTACGGATACTCAATCATGGTACGACGTACCAACTTGCAAAGAGGCGGGTGTAACGACTGACTACACCATGTTGCGCGGTATTTTCATGGCACCCGGTGTGACGCAAGAGCAAGTTGATTTCTACATTGAATTGTTTAAGAAAGTGCGCGCAACACCAGACTGGAAGAAGTTCATGGCCGATGGTGCATTTAATCAAACATTCATGACTGGTAAAGAGTTTAGAAATTGGTTGACTCTGAATGAGGCGCTGCATAAGCAATTAATGACTGAAGCCGGATTCTTGGCTAAGTAATTTGCAAAAAATGAGATAAGCCCTGTATTGAGGGGGTCTTATTCTTAAGTAATCGTATTAATTAACTTTAATTAGTGAAAAAAATGTCTGAACAAACAAATAATTCAAACGAAGACTCAGTAATCAGCGTAAGAGTAATGGACATCATTACCGCCCTTTTATTTCTTGCGGTGGGTCTCACAGTCATGATTGGAAGTTTAAAGTTGGGTGCTAGCTGGGGTAGTGATGGCCCAGAGGCAGGGTACTTTCCTTTTTACATTAGCTTAATCATCATGCTTTCGAGCTCGGTTACTTTGTATCAAGCGGCAATCGTGGATAAGGAAAAGAAGGCAGAATCGTTTGTTAGTAGGGAGTCCTTCAAGCAAGTAATGGCGGTCTTATTACCAGCAATTGTTTTTGTTCTTGGGGTGCAGTTAATTGGTATTTACGTTTCCTCTGTTTTTTACATCGCCATCTTCATGGTTTGGCTCGGCAAATACCCAATTTGGAAAGCTAT
Source organism: Polynucleobacter sp. AP-Elch-400A-B2 (assembly GCF_018688355.1). Classification (NCBI taxonomy): domain Bacteria; kingdom Pseudomonadati; phylum Pseudomonadota; class Betaproteobacteria; order Burkholderiales; family Burkholderiaceae; genus Polynucleobacter; species Polynucleobacter sp. AP-Elch-400A-B2. The sequence continues at coordinate 621,466 of NZ_CP061317.1, forward strand.
TGTTGTATCGGTTGGGGTTAGTGCAGCCCTTTACCTTATGTTCGAGTTCTGGTTTCAAGTGCCATTACCACATGGTTCATGGTTCAACCCGCTCGAATTTTTTGGCGTGAACTAATAAATACAATCAAAAAAGATTAGAAACAAAGGAGTACGAGTTGGAAGAAATTAACGCTCTGTTCAGTGGTTTTGCAATTGCAATGACACCCTTTAATCTATTGCTGATGTTAATTGGTGTAACACTTGGTGTGATCATTGGCGTATTGCCTGGTCTTGGGGGTGCAAATGGGATTGCGATTCTATTGCCATTGACTTTCACAATGCCGCCAACTTCCGCAATCATTATGCTTTCCTGTATTTATTGGGGCGCATTGTTTGGCGGTGCAATTACCTCTGTTTTGTTTAATATTCCTGGCGAGCCTTGGTCGGTAGCGACAACCTTTGATGGTTATCCAATGGCTCGTAATGGTAAGGCGGGCGAGGCTTTAACTGCTGCGTTTACTTCTTCATTTGTGGGTGCTTTTTTTGCCATTGTGATGATTACTTTTTTAGCGCCACTGGTCGCTAAGTTTGCATTGCAATTCGGGCCTCCCGAATTCTTCTCGGTGTACCTGCTCACCTTCTGCAGTTTTGTGGGTATGAATAAAGGCTCACCATTCAAAACAATTTCTGCCATGATGCTTGGGTTTGCTTTGGCAACTGTAGGTATGGATACGGTCACAGGCCAATTGCGTTTAACTTTTGGTAACCCAGAATTAATGCGTGGCTTTGACTTCTTGATTGCTGTGATTGGTTTATTTGGTATTGGCGAGATCTTGCTATCAATGGAAGAAGGCCTCGCATTTCAAGGAGCGGCTGCCAAGATCCGTGGCAAGGTTGTTCTTGAGACATGGAAACAATTACCCAAGTACTGGGCCACTTCATTGCGCAGCTGCTTGATTGGTTGCTGGATGGGTATTACTCCTGGTGGTGCCACACCTGCATCTTTTATGGCTTATGGTGTTGCTAAGCGTGTATCCAAAGATGGCGATCAGTTTGGTACCGGCAAGATGGAGGGTATTGTGGCTCCAGAAACTGCAGCACATGCTGCTGGTACCGCCGCCTTGTTGCCAATGCTATCCCTAGGAATTCCGGGTTCACCAACAGCAGCAGTATTACTTGGTGGTTTGTTGATCTGGGGTTTACAGCCAGGTCCTTTACTCTTCGTAGAGAAGCCTGACTTTGTTTGGGGCTTGATTGCTAGTATGTATCTTGGCAACTTAGCTGGCCTATTTGTAGTATTGACCTGTGTGCCATTGTTTGCATCTATCTTGAGAATCCCATTCTCAATCATTGCGCCAGTCATTATTGTGATTTGTGCTGTGGGTGCATATACCGTTCATAACGCCACCTTTGACGTATGGTTGATGTTGGGCTTCGGTGTGCTCGGTTATATCTTTAAGAAGCTTGACTACCCAATGGCGCCTATGGTCTTAGCCTTGGTACTGGGCGATCGCGCGGAAGATTCTTTCCGTCAATCGATGCTGTTCTCACAGGGAAGCTTGGATATATTCTTCTCAAACTATCTTGTGTCAGCCATTACTTCTATCGCCTTATTACTACTTTTCTGGCCCTTGATTGGTAAATTAATAGGTAAGAAAAAGGCTGCTTCGGCATAGGATCAAAGTATTCGAAGGGTGATGGACAAAAAGCAAGAAAGGGGCGTGAGCCCTTTTTTCATGTCTATGTGCTTGAAATACTGAAAACGAAGGAGAATTACGACGTGTATTTAACTAAGTCCATTATTTTCAGTTGGAATGAGTCTTTCCTCTTTATTACATTAAATAACCAATAAAAACAAAGGCTTATAAGATTGATAATTGAACTTTATCCTAGAATCGACTTTTCTTATCCGTGCTGCGCAGCAATAAAATTAGGGTTATACTCTAGGTATTAACCCTTAAGGAGATTCAAATGACCGTTTTATTGAATATGATCAACCAGCTTTTTTCTGAAAGCAAAACTAGCCCAAAACAAACTGCTCGTCACTATGATTGCGACGGCGCTTACCGCGGCATGTAATTTAAAAAATTACGCATATAAGAAAGTCACCTCCGAGTGACTTTTTCTTTGCCAAAAGTTTTCCAAAGTTATCCGCATAAAGTCCAAAGTGCCAAAATTGCTCCAAGTTTCTCATGTTTAAGTCAAGGGTAATCACTAGTAGGGTTTTAAAGAAAACTTGATTGCTGTCAAGAGACTCATTCTTCTAATGATTAAGAATCATGTATCCCAATTTTTGGGCGAAGATAGTATTTGTGAATAGTAAAAAATAGGAGATTTAGGATGAGCGGCGAGAAAACTGCAGGACCTTTAGGAGGTCGTTGGTTTCAGCTACTAATCGGCATTATTTGTATGTCGATGATTGCAAACTTGCAATATGGTTGGACTTTATTTGTGAACCCAATTGACGCGAAGTTTGGTTGGGGTCGTGCAGCAATTCAAGTTGCATTCACCATTTTCGTGCTCACTGAAACTTGGCTAGTGCCTATTGAAGGTTACTTAGTAGATAAGTTTGGCCCGCGCCCAGTAGTATTTGTCGGTGGCATCTTATGTGGTCTAGGCTGGATGATGAATGCCCATGCAGACACATTAACAATGCTCTATATAGCTGCCGCTGTTAGTGGTGTAGGCGCTGGTGCTGTTTACGGTACTTGCGTAGGTAACGCCCTCAAGTGGTTCCCGGACCGTCGCGGTTTGGCAGCTGGTATGACTGCTGCTGGCTTTGGTGCAGGCTCTGCATTGACTGTGATTCCAATTGCAAACATGATTGCTAATCAAGGTTATCAAGATGCGTTTTGGTACTTCGGCATTTGGCAAGGCATCATCGTTGTTGTCCTCAGCTTATTGCTGTCTAAGCCGATCAAGAGCGCTATCACTACCGTGAGAGCTACCGTTGCTCAAACTCGCAAGGATTTCCGTCCGATGGAAATGATCAAGCAGCCTGTGTTCTGGATCATGTACCTCATGTTCGTAATGGTTGCTGCTGGTGGCTTGATGGCTACCGCCCAATTAGGCCCAATTGCTAAAGACTTCCAAATTGCTGGTGTAACAGTGAGCTTGATGGGCTTGGCATTACCTGCATTGACCTTTGCTTTGACTGTTGACCGCGTATTGAATGGTTTGACACGTCCTTTCTTTGGTTGGGTATCAGACAAGATTGGCCGTGAGCAAACAATGACACTGTGCTTCACATTTGAGTGCTTAGGTATTCTTGGTTTGTACTACCTCGGTCGCGATCCAGTGATGTTTGTTCTATTAACTGGTTTAGTGTTCTTTGCTTGGGGTGAGATCTATAGCTTGTTTCCATCAACTAACGCTGATACTTTTGGATCAACATACGCTGCTGGTAACGCAGGTCTTCTCTACACGGCAAAAGGAACTGCTTCATTGTTAGTACCTTTATCTAGCGTATTGGTGGCTACTACTGGTGGTTGGGAAGTGGTGTTTTGGGTTGCGAGTTTCTTGAATGGAACTGCTGCGATCTTGGCTTGGTTCGTATTGCGTCCAATGCGTCGCAAATTGATCGAGCGCTCAGCTTCGATGTAATTCAGTTTTATGAAGCATAAAAGAGGTCCTTAGGGACCTCTTTTGCATTTTCAAGCCTGCAATATTATTAAGATAAAATCTCACTCATCATGAATTTCCGTAAAAACCGCCTCATGCACTGGATTGCTGCTCTAGCAATCGTAATGAGTGCGCTTGCGCCAGCAGTTTCTCAAGCGGTATCGCTTGCAAAACATGGTCAAGGTTTTGCAATGGAGATCTGTTCTGCAGACGGCATGAAGATGCAGATTCAAGTGCAAACTGATGATCAATTAGATCTCGTGGGGGCGCAGCCTTGTCCATATTGCTTAGCTCAAAGCTTAATTACGCCATCGTTTAACACTAGCCTCACATTCCAGGTGCCGCAAACACTAGCTTTGCTGCCACAGCTTTTCTATCAATCACCCAAGCCGCTTGCCGTTTGGGTAACCCCACTTTCTACAGCACCCCCTACACCAGCCTAGAAAATGATTTAGGGCATAGCCTAGCTATGTAGTTGGTAACAAGGTAATTCATTTGTTGCCGTCATGTTGTGCGGGGAAATAAAAATGAAGTTAAGAAAAATAGTAGTTTTGATGGCATTAGCATTGCCTTCTGCGGCATCAATCGCTTGCTCGAGTTGTGGCTGTAGCTTGAATACCGATATTGGCACTCAAGGCATGGGAATGACTGAAGGTTGGACCTTAGACATCCGCTACGATGCTTTGAATCAAAATAAACTGCGATCAGGCACAAAGCCCATATCCCAATCTGCGGCTGCTGCCACGGGTAATGAGGTTGAAAACTATACGCAAAATAATTATGTCACCGGCTCGTTGGATTACAACAATGGTGAGAGTTGGGGGGTAACTGTGATCCTTCCCTACATCATGCGTAGTCATAGTACTTTTGGAGCATTTGTAGTTGGTGGCGGTCCACCTGAGCAGGGTGATGGTGCTTATAGCTCCAAAACTTCCGGAGTGGGTGATATCAAAATTATTGGCCGCTACTTTGGCTTTGCGGAGCAAAAGGATTGGGGCTTACAGTACGGACTTAAATTACCTACTGGCGCTCGCAATCAAACAGGCAGTCTAGTGGCTGGCGGGCAGACTATGCTCGACCCCGGACTACAGGCGGGTAGCGGCTCTACTGATTTAATTGTAGGGGCTTATAAGTTTGGATTTATCAGTGACAGCGAGAATTGGGGGTATTTTGCACAGCTTCAATATCAAGCGGCGGTGATGGTGCAATCTGTGCCAACCAATGCGCCCAATCCCGATGGTGTCTATGGCGGCACTTATCGACCCGGGAATTCAACGAACATGAACTTGGGTATTAACTATCAAGCCTATGAGACTTGGGTGCCAACCTTACAGTTAAATGTTCTGAATAAGAGAGTCGATAGCGGTACCGCTGCTGATACCTTCGCAACTGGGGGTACGCTTGCTTATCTGACGCCAGGCTTTCTATATCGGGTGAGTGAAAAAACTCAGGTCTATGCCAACGTACAGCTACCCATCTATCAAAATGTGAATGGCATTCAGATAGTGCCAAGCTACATTGCCTCAATGGGGGTGAGGGTACATTTTTAAGGAGCTATTGAAGAAGCGGGGTAACAATCTCTTCTAGAGTTTTTAAGTCAAGCTTAGGCTCGCCAGTGAGACCATTCTTTCTTAAAATTCCCTGCTTATCAATAATGAATGTACTTGGTATGCGCCAAATTCTCCCGTATCCAGAAAAGTCGACTTGTTTTTTGTCGGCCGATAAAAAGGAATATTGATTCATGATCTTATTTGCCTGCAAGATATCAGAGGGTTTATCCATGGTGATAGCCAAAACCTCAAGCCCTTTTGCCTTATTTTTCTTTAGGTATGCTTCGATGATGGGCATTTCTTCTCTGCAGGGCTCGCACCAGCTGGCCCAAAAGTTAACCAAAATAACCTTGCCCTTATTCGCGCTCATAGAAAATGCCTTGCCATTGATAAGAGTGCCTTCGATATTGGGTGCCGCCTGTCCAATTTCTAACGCTGCAAAAGCGATTGGGCAATTCAGGGCAATAATGATGAGGAGAATGGGGCGAATGCACATAGGATTGAAAGAATTAATTTGACAAAATTTACTATTAACTTTAATTACATATTGAAATGAATTTACTAGGAGGAAGTACACATGAAGAGTAATACTTTGTTAGTAACATTATCGCTTTTGATCATCGCTTGTGGTGGTAATTCACATGCGCAAACTGCCAAGATAGGTAGCGTTCAAATTGAAAATGCCTACACTCGCGCTACAGTACCAGGCCAAATGGCTGCCGGTGGCTTTATGAAGATTGAAAATAAAGGCGCTGCTGATCAACTCATTTCTGCTAGCTCACCCATTGCAGGTGAAGTGCAGTTACATGAGATGTCGATGGATGGACAGGTCATGAAAATGCGTCAAGTCAAAGACATCCCCGTGCCAGCAGGTGGCGCAGTTGAATTAAAGCCAGGGAGCCTGCATTTGATGTTCATGAATATTAAAGCGCCATTGACAGCTGGTGAGATGGTTCCAGTTAAGCTGAAGTTTGCTAAAGCGGGTGAAGTGGAAGTGAAGATGCCTGTGAATGCAATGGGCAACCCGGGTGCAATGAAGCACTAAGCTGAAGCTTGAGTAGTATGCGTAACAAAAAAGCCCCTAGTTTTACTTAGGGGCTTTTTTAGTGAGGTCGGTCAATTTAGATTTTTAAATCCAAATCAGTGACTGCGCCTTTGCTAGCACTACTTGCCAAGCTGGCATATTTAGCCAGCAAGCCACGGGTGTAGCGTGGCTTAGGTTGTACCCAGGCAGAACGACGCTTCGCAATCTCATCATCACTCACATTGAGTTGAATGAGTAACTTATGGGCATCGATCGTGACAGAGTCACCTTCATGAATTAGGGCAATTACGCCACCTACAAAAGCCTCAGGAGCAACGTGACCTACAACCATGCCCCAAGTACCGCCAGAGAAGCGTCCATCGGTGATGAGGCCTACTGTCTCGCCTAAGCCTTGGCCAACAAGGGCAGAGGTAGGGGCAAGCATCTCACGCATTCCAGGCCCACCTTTAGGGCCTTCGTAGCGAATGATCACAACATCGCCGTCCTTGATTTTTTGGGCCATGATGGCGGCCATTGCGTCATCTTCAGAATCAAAGACACGCGCTGGACCAGTAATAGATGGATTCTTGAGGCCGGTAATTTTGGCAACGCAACCTTCAGGAGAGATATTGCCCTTGAGGATGGCTAAGTGACCTTGTTTGTACAGTGGAGTATCTAAAGTGCGAATCACTTTTTGATCGGCACGCGGCACTGATGGAATATCTTTCAATGTTTCAGCAATGGTTTTACCAGTGATAGTCATGCAGTCACCATGCAAGAGTCCGCCATCTAACAAGATCTTCATCACTTGCGGAATGCCGCCAGCCTGATGCAGGTCGGTTGCTAAATATTGGCCAGATGGTTTCATATCCACGATCACGGGTACGCGTTTACGAATGCGCTCAAAGTCATCAATTGTCCAATCAATTTCAGCAGCGCTAGTAATCGCTAGAAAATGGAGAACTGCATTGGTAGAGCCACCCACTGCCATGATGACGCTCACTGCATTCTCAATGGATTTCTTAGTAATGATGTCGCGAGGACGTAAATTGTTTTTAATTGCCTCAACTAAAACAATGGCTGAATCATGGGCACTAGTAACTTTTTCAGCATCTACGTTAGACATAGTGGATGAGTAAGGCAGGCTCATACCCAAGGCTTCGAATGAGGAGCTCATGGTGTTGGCGGTATACATACCTCCACAGGAGCCGCTACCTGGACAAGCATTTTGCTCAACACCCTTCAGATCTTCTTCGCTCAGACGGCCTGAGGTGAATTCACCAACAGCTTCAAATGCAGAAACAATATTGAGCTCTTTACCTTTGAAATGGCCGGGCTTAATGGTTCCGCCATAGACGTAAATTGCTGGTACGTTAGTACGGGCAATCGCCATCATTCCGCCTGGCATGTTTTTATCGCAACCGCCAATGACTAGAACGCCGTCCTGCCATAGACCATTTACACAAACTTCGATGCTGTCGGCAATGACTTCACGTGAGACGAGGGAGTATTTCATACCCTCAGTCCCCATACCGATGCCGTCTGACACAGTAGGAGTGCCAAACATTTGCGCTTTTGCTCCAGCTTCCTCAAGAGCGCTTACTGCGGCATCTGCCAGTTTTTGTAAACCGCTATTGCAAGGGGTAATGGTGGAATGGCCATTAGCAACCCCAACCATTGGCTTTACAAAATCCTTCTCTTCATAGCCCATCGCGTAATACATTGAGCGATTGGGAGCGCGAGCAACCCCTTCGGTGACATTGCGCGAGCGTTCATTAAGGCGTTTCATGCTGATATTGACTCCAGAGAAGAATTTGTCGAAAAGCTCTATTGTGCCGTGATACAAGGCGGAATGCAGGGTTTTATGCTGCATTTCCATACCCTTGTTCTGCATCGCAACAAAGAGATTTGTCTATTGTATTTGTTGATTTGGCCTCATTATTGGCTATAGAGCTAATATCCTTGCTAAAAAACCTGCGGTACATTGCCTTATCTATTACTTTTCCTTTTAAATTCAATGACTAAAGTTGGCCACATCTACCTAATTGACGACGATGAGTCGATGCGCACATCCTTAAGCAGAATGCTCAAGGATGTCGGTTATGTCGTGGAAGATTTTTCCTCCGCAGGGGCATTTTTAGAGCATTCAATGCCAGTAGCGCCAGCTGTCATCTTGCTCGATATGCAAATGCCAGATATGACCGGATTAGATTTGCAGGAAAAATTAGTCCAACTGGGCCGTAAAACCCCCATTGTGTTTGTCAGTGGTCAGAGTCATCCCCACCAAATTGTTACCAGTCTGAAACGTGGTGCTGTAGATTTCCTCTTTAAGCCCTTCAATTTGGAAGATTTACTGATGGCAGTTGCAGATGCCCTTGAGTTTGATAGACGTCAGCTCAAGCGGGTTTCCAAAGAGGTGGAGACTAAGAAAGACTACGCGACCCTCACGCCTAGAGAGAAGGAAGTCTGCTTTTGGCTGGTAAAGGGATTGCTCAACAAGGATATTGCTGTCAAGTTGGGTACAACTGATGCCACGATCAAGGTTCACAAGGCTAGAGTGATGGATAAGATGAGTGTAGATTCAGTGCAATTATTAGTTGCAAAGTACCTTGAATCCGATTTAGAAAACCTCCAGCATAATTAGCTCTTGAGCTAATTTCCCTGTCTTTGAATCGTCACTATTATTGGATGCGATCATGATGAGTAAAGCACTTAAATCACTTTTGTGAATATTAATACCAAACTTCCTGAGATTCGCAAAGAGGCTTTTACTAAGGCTCGCGAAAATCTGAGCCTCACTACTAAAGATCTTGGTGGAATGGCATGTCTGTCCACTCGCCAAATTGAGCAGATTGAAAGCGGTGAAACCAACTCCTTCTACAGCGCTCAAATCAAAGCGACTGCTGCCAAGAAAGTAGCAAAGCTGCTCAAGTTGAGTGACGAAGAGGCATTTGATTTCGGTGCAACTGCCCCTGAGACCTCAAGCGCATTGCAGCTACCAATTGCAGAAGTTAAATTAACAGATGCTCCAAAGATTAAAGGCGCCAAAAAAGAGTCCCCCAAAAAGGCAGAAGCAAAAATAGAGGCCGTCCAAACTCAAGAGCAGGTGCAAGAGATTCAGTTGCCCGTAGAAGAAAAAAAAGTTCAGGCAAAAGAAGTTCCCCTGAATCAAGTCATTTCAAAGTCAAAATCAGCTACACAAAAGAATCTGTTTCTTGGGTTGAGTGTGGCTGTTGCAGCAGTATTTTCGGTAGTTAATTTGAAGCCTTTATTTTTCTCAGAAAAACCAGCAGAAATCATCCTTGTAAAAGAAGAAATCATTGAGCCTGTGCCAGCGGCAGCGCCAGTGGAGTCAGTACCAGCAGCCCAAGCACCCTCTGTAGCAACAGTGGTAGTGGTGCCGCCAGCTCCCGTTGCCAGTGCTGAAGTTGTAGCAGCCTGCCCTGCTGAAGAGGGCATTATTAGCTATAAAACAGATGCACCGCGCAAAGCGGCTGATATGGTTTACGTGCAAGTGAAAACAAAGCAAGTTGTTTGCGTCAGTGATGCTTCTGGGAAGATGCAAAACAAGCTTATTGAGCTTGGCGCGGGAGCATCTTTTTATGGCAAACCTCCATTCAAAGTTCTCACTAGCGGTCTTGCGCAGGCTGACGTGTTTTTTCAGGGCGTAAAAGTTCGCCTAACAAACCTCAATTACAAAACTTTAATATTAGAAGCCGCTGAAGTAACGGCCCCATCCGTAGACCGGATAGATTCTCAACTGCGCTAACCCTCTGAGGGATTGGCGCATTGAATATAAACGCTTAAACCGCTGAGTCGTTAGTTTCGCCAGTGCGAATACGAATAGCCTGTTCGATTGGGCTAACAAAAATCTTGCCATCACCAATCTTGCCTGTGCGTGCGGCTTTAGTAATTGCCTCAATTACTAAATCTACGCGATCATCGGCAACGACTACTTCAACTTTTACTTTAGGTAAAAAGTCGACTACATACTCGGCGCCGCGATAGAGTTCAGTGTGCCCTTTTTGGCGGCCAAAGCCTTTAACTTCGGTAACGGTCAGTCCGGTAACGCCTACTTCAGCTAAGGCTTCACGAACTTCATCGAGTTTGAACGGCTTAATAACGGATGTGATTAGCTTCATATATTTCCCCTTAATACAGTAATCATACCTAGAACTAAAAATCAGTGCCCTGTTACGCCCTAAACTGGGAGGTAATGGGGTAGCGCCAGTCACGCCCAAAGGCCCGGGTTGTGACTCGAACGCCGGGAGGCGCTTGGCGGCGCTTGTACTCATTGAGCTTAATGAGGCGGGTGACTTTTTCGACGCTGTCGGGATCAAAGCCCGCGGCAATCATTTGGGCAATAGATTGGTTTTGCTCCATATAACGCTCTACGATGCCATCCAATACTTCGTAAGATGGCAAGCTATCTTGATCGGTCTGATCGGGGCGTAATTCTGCGGAAGGGGCGCGAGTCAAGATCCGCTCTGGAATGATTGGGGCAATACTATTGCGATAAGCACACAAACGGTAGACCAAAGTTTTAGCAATATCTTTAATGACTGCAAAGCCACCAGCCATATCGCCGTATAGTGTGCAGTAACCCACAGCCATTTCACTCTTGTTGCCTGTTGTTAAAACTAGGCGACCTGTTTTATTGGAGAGCGCCATCAGGAGGGTGCCTCGTACTCGTGCCTGAATATTTTCTTCAGTAGCATCAAGTTTTAGACCTTTAAATTGCTCGGCTAAAGCATGCTCTAGAGCATCAACGGGTTCGCTAATCGGAATCTCATCATATTGAACGCCTAGATTCTGAGCCATTTCTCTAGCATCAATCCAGGAGATGTCAGCGGTATAGCGCGAGGCCATCATGACGGTGCGAACTTTATCTGCACCCAATGCGTCTACTGCAATCGCCAGTACCAATGCAGAGTCAACTCCACCGGAGAGCCCAATAATGACTCCCTGGAAATGATTCTTCTGAACATAGTCACGCACACCCAGAACAAGTGCTTGGTAGGCCTGTGCTTCCATACTAGATGGAGTCACCATTGCTCCCGGCTCTAAATCGGCGGAGGCGTTGACATCTACATAGCCAAGAGCAGTCTCAAATTGCGGCATGGTCATCACTACTTTGCCTGCGCTATTTAAAGCAAATGAGCCACCATCAAAAACCAACTCATCTTGGCCACCGACTGCGTTTACATAAACCAATGACATCTTGCTAAGAGCAATTTGTTTGCGCAGTACCTCAATGCGTAAAGCTTCTTTTTGCAGGTGATAAGGAGAGGCATTGAGAACCAGTAGCACTTGGGCGCCAGCTGCATGAGCCTGTTTTGCTGGACCTGCATGCCATGCATCTTCACACAGAATGAGTCCGTACTGAATGCCGGCGTTTTCAAAGACGCAGGCTTCATTACCCGGCGTGAAATAACGCACCTCATCAAACACTTCATGATTGGGTAGTTCTTGTTTGGCATAGCCAGCAATGATCTTGCCATCACGAATGACTGAGGCATAGTTTTGTAAACCAACGGTAGTCTTCTTGGGGTGGCCAATAATGACAGTTAGCCCCGGAAATTTCTGGAGCTCCAGTATTAAACAACTGAGCTCTCGATCTGCGGCCTCAATAAAGGCTGGGCGCAACAACAAATCTTCTGGAGGGTAGCCAGTGAGCGAGAGCTCAGGCGTGAGAACTACAGTGGCGCCTTGTGCATAAGCATCTGCAGCAGCTTGAGAAATGAGCTGCGCATTACCAGGCAAATCACCCAAAAGAGGGTTGATTTGCGCTAGGGCGATTTTTTGCGAGCTCAATCCGTTTAACAAGTTGAATTTGAATTAGCTTTGATGCTCTTTGTTGTATGCCTCAATACCTTCAAGAATTTCTTTATGGGCATCAGCAACACCACCCCATCCTTTAACTTTCACCCACTTACCTGGCTCGAGATCTTTGTAGTGTTCGAAAAAATGCTGGATTTGATTTAAACGTAATGGATTGATGTCTTCTGGTTTTTGCCAATGGGTATAAATAGGCAGAATCTTATCTTCTGGAACGGCTAACAATTTGGCATCTTGCCCACCTTCATCTTCCATCATCAATACCCCAATTGCGCGACAACTCACAACCACACCAGGAATCAAAGGGAACGGAGTGATAACAAGCACATCAACAGGGTCACCATCACCAGCAATAGTTTTGTTGATATACCCATAGTTGCATGGGTAATGCATTGCAGTGCCCATAAAGCGGTCAACAAAAATGGCGCCACTTTCTTTATCAACTTCATACTTGATTGGATCTGCATTCATTGGGATTTCGATGATGACATTAAAGCTTTCAGGGATTTTTTTCCCTGGTTTGACGTTGTCGAGACTCATTCATACTCCGGATAGTGATTAGTAAATACCCTGATTCTACAAAAGCGCTAGGGTAGTAATTCTGCTACATACTAATAAAGCATATAGGTTCCAGTTTATCGCTTTCAGAATTGGTCTGACATAGCTGGCAGATAAATACAATTTAGATCTAATTTATAAGGGGTTCAAGCATGGGTAATGTCACATTAGGCTTGTATTTTTCCTTGGCGTGCGGTGTTGTAGCCGTGATTTATGGCTTTGTGATGCGTGGATGGATATTGAAGCAAAGTGCTGGTAACGCAAAGATGCAAGAAATTGCTGAGGCGATCCAGCAGGGAGCTGCAGCTTATTTATCCCGCCAATACAAGGCGATTTCCATCGTTGGGGTAGTCCTCACGATCTTGATAGCACTGTTTCTGGATTTTGCAACGGCTATCGGCTTCGTTATTGGTGCGGTGCTTTCGGGCGCCTGCGGCTTTATTGGCATGAATATTTCGGTGCGGGCTAACGTCCGAACTGCGGAAGCGGCTACCAAAGGAATGAATGAAGCACTCAATGTGGCATTCAAAGGTGGCGCTATTACCGGTATGTTGGTAGTAGGACTTGGCTTACTGGGTGTTGGCCTTTTCTTTATGTTCCTGATATCACTTGGAGTGGGTAAAGACCTATCATCGGTTTTACACCCCTTAATCGGTTTGGCATTCGGCTCTTCCTTGATTTCTATCTTCGCGCGATTGGGCGGCGGCATCTTTACAAAAGGCGCTGACGTAGGCGCGGACTTAGTTGGAAAAGTGGAGGCAGGCATTCCGGAGGATGACCCACGGAATCCTGCTGTGATTGCCGATAATGTTGGAGATAACGTCGGTGACTGTGCTGGTATGGCGGCTGACTTATTTGAAACTTACGCAGTGACACTAATTGCGACAATGGTATTAGGTGCTCTCATGGTTTCTAGTGCATCAGCGGCTGCGGTAGTCTACCCGCTTTTACTGGGGGGAGTTTCGATCATTGCCTCGATTATTGGATGCTCTTTTGTTAAAGCAACGCCAGGTATGAAAAATGTTATGCCTGCGCTGTATAAAGGTTTAATCATAGCTGGGAGCATTTCTTTAGTTGCATTCTATTTTGTAACCAATTTCATCATGCCTGACGATGCCCTGGGTATCCCAGGAAGCCAGTGGCGTTTATTTGGCTCCACTGTAGTTGGTTTACTGCTAACTGCCGGCCTAGTCTGGATTACCGAGTACTACACGGGTACCCAATTTAAACCAGTGCAACATATTGCTGAGGCCTCTACCAAAGGTCACGGTACTAACATCATTGCAGGTTTAGGCATTTCGATGAAATCGACTGCCTATCCAGTACTGTTTGTTTGTGCCGCTATTTATGCAGCTTACTGGTTAGCAGGCATTTATGGCATTGCGATTGCAGCGACTGCGATGCTGTCTATGGCCGGCATTGTGGTGGCTCTTGATGCCTATGGTCCGATTACAGATAATGCCGGTGGTATTGCAGAAATGGCTGGCATGCCGCAATCGGTTCGTGACATTACAGACCCATTGGATGCGGTGGGCAATACTACTAAGGCTGTAACTAAGGGATATGCAATTGGTTCAGCAGGTCTTGCTGCTCTAGTTCTCTTTGCAGATTACACCCATGCGTTGGAGGCTATTGGTCAGCAAGTGTCATTTGATCTCTCGGACCATATGGTAATCATCGGCCTCTTTATTGGTGGCATGATTCCATATTTGTTTGGTGCGATGGCAATGGAAGCGGTTGGACGTTGTGCTGGTGCTGTGGTTGAAGAGGTCCGCCGACAGTTCCGTGAGATCCCGGGAATTATGGCGGGCACTGCAAAACCTGAGTACGGCAAAGCAGTAGATATGCTGACCTCAGCCGCGATCAAAGAAATGATTGTTCCTTCACTTTTACCGGTGGTGGCTCCTATCGCAGTAGGTCTCTTGCTGGGACCCGCTGCTTTGGGTGGTTTGCTGATGGGCACGATTGTGACGGGCTTGTTTGTCGCCATATCTATGTGCACCGGTGGCGGTGCTTGGGATAACGCCAAAAAATACATTGAAGAAGGCCATTTCGGCGGCAAAGGTTCGGAGGCTCACAAGGCTGCGGTCACTGGTGATACTGTCGGCGATCCCTACAAAGACACTGCTGGCCCTGCAGTAAACCCACTCATCAAGATTATTAACATCGTAGCATTATTGATCGTGCCGCTATTACCAGTGGTGAGTCGCTAACAATTTAGAAGAAAAAAATGTAAGAAAAAAATGCCTAGCATTGCTAGGCATTTTTATTTGGCCCCTTGCTCAGTCTGTATTAATCCAAAGTCTCTAAGTAACGCTGGGCGTCTAATGCAGCCATACAGCCTGTGCCTGCACTAGTAATGGCTTGACGGTAAATATGGTCCTGTACATCGCCCGATGCAAATACGCCAGGGATGTTGGTAGCAGTAGCGTTACCTTCCAAACCAGAGTGTGTCTTGATGTAGCCATTATTCATATCGAGCTGACCAATAAATAGCTCGGTATTCGGTTTGTGGCCAATCGCAATAAAGGCGCCAGTTACTGCGATATCTTCTGTACTGCCATCGGCTTTCTTAATGCGTACACCAGTAACGCCTTTTTCATCACCCAAGACTTCATCAAGAGTTGAGTTCAATTTGAGCTCAACTTTGCCTTCAGCTACTTTAGCCATGAGACGGTCATTGAGAATTGGCTCTGCACGGAATTTATCGCGCCGATGAATCACGGTAACCTTTTTAGCGATGCCAGTCAGATAGAGCGCTTCTTCAACGGCAGTGTTGCCGCCACCAACTACGCAGACATCTTGATTGCGATAAAAGAATCCATCACAGGTCGCGCATCCAGAAACACCGCGACCCATAAATGCTTCCTCACTCGGAAGGCCAAGGTATTGAGCAGAGGCGCCTGTGGAAATAATCAAGGCATCACAAGTGTAAGTTCCTGAGTCGCCAACCAAACGGATGGGTTTTTCAGTCAGGGCTGCAGTGTGAATATGATCAAAGATGATGTTGGTGTTAAATCGTTCGGCATGCTTTAAAAAACGATCCATGAGCTCTGGGCCTTGGACGCCATCTGGGTCAGCTGGCCAGTTTTCTACATCTGTAGTGGTCATTAATTGGCCGCCCTGCGCCAGGCCAGTAACGAGGGTGGGGCTCAAATTGGCTCGAGCTGCATACACTGCAGCTGTGTAGCCAGCAGGCCCTGAGCCGAGGATGAGAACTTTAGAGTGTTTTGGGGTATTTGTAGTCATATTCAAATTATAGGATTGCTTGATTACAATCGGGGGAACATGGCTAGAACCGCATACCCGAAGTCCAAAACGCCTTTAGGCCTCCGGCCCCCTGAGAATCAAGGGCAGGGCAGGTTGCCCCGCCTCCTTTTAGAAGCCCGCTGGTTTATCTCTCTTGGCCTTTGTTTGGGTTTATTGGCTATTTTGGTGACTTATTCCAAGGCAGATCCAGCTTGGTCGCATGCCAGCTTTGAGGCTCCCAGGAACCTGGGCGGACGTTTTGGAGCCTATTTGGCTGACTTATTGCTCTACATCTTTGGTATTTCTGCATTTTGGTGGGTCATGCTCTTTGGCCGCCGAGTTCTGAGTGGTTGGCGTGAACTTTGGAGTATTCCCCTTCCATTAGATCCAGAAGCTAAACCAGACTCCCTGGTAGTGCGTTGGTTGGGCTTTGGACTGACTTTATTGAGCAGCATGGGTCTCGAGTCCATTCGCCTTCATTCGCTGACCTGGGAGCTTCCTAGGCCTCCTGGCGGTATTTTGGGCGAGCTGATTGGCGATCCTTTACACATGACACTAGGTTTTACGGGCTCTACCCTGGTGTTGCTATTCACTCTGTGTGCCGGCCTGTCTTTATTCCTGCACTTTTCCTGGTTAGACGTTGCTGAAAAAGTAGGTCGCACCCTAGAGCTTGCTTACAACCATTTACGTGAGCGTCGCGATAGCGAAGAAGATCGCAAGTTAGGTGAAGCGGCTGCTGAAGAGCGCGAAGAGTTCGTTGAAGAGTTTCGTGGGCGAGTGGAAGTTGCAAAGCCGGTACAGATTGTTCGTGCCCCAGCAGAAATTCCGAAGAGCGCCCGCGTTGAGCGTGAAAAACAGCAGCCCCTGTTTGTGGATATTCCGGATTCAGAATTGCCACCCCTAGCTCTATTGGATCCCGTCCCGGAAGTAAAAGAAACTATTTCAGCAGATGTATTGGAATTTACCTCTCGCCTAATTGAACGCAAGTTGGCCGACTTCAACGTCGAAGTGAAAGTCATTGCAGCCTACCCAGGCCCAGTGGTAACGCGTTACGAAATTGATCCCGCTGTTGGTGTAAAGGGTAGTCAGATTGTTAATCTCTCACGTGACCTAGCGCGCTCGCTAGGCGTGGTGAGTATGCGTGTAGTAGAAACCATTCCAGGCAAAACCTGCATGGCTTTGGAGTTACCAAATCCAACACGACAGTCGGTTTACCTCTCTGAGATTTTGAGTTCACAGGTTTATAACGACAGTCACTCTAACTTGACCCTTGCCTTGGGTAAGGATATTTCAGGTAGTCCCGTCGTTGCTGACTTGGCGAAGATGCCGCATTGCTTGGTTGCTGGTACTACTGGTGCCGGTAAGTCCGTTGGTATCAACGCCATGATTCTGTCCATTCTTTTTAAGGCGAAGCCTGATGAAGTGCGTCTGATCATGATTGATCCGAAGATGCTCGAGATGGCAATGTACGACAAGATTCCCCATCTCTTATGTCCAGTAGTTACTGACATGAAGCAAGCGTATAACGCTCTCAATTGGGCTGTAAATGAGATGGAGCGTCGCTACAAACTGATGAGTAAGTTTGGCGTGCGTAACCTTGCTGGCTTCAATAAAAAAATCTTAGAGGCTGAAGAAAAAGGTGAGAAGCTTACCAATCCATTTAGCTTGACTCCTGATGATCCAGAGCCAATTTATAAAGCGCCAGTGATAGTCGTCGTGATTGATGAGTTGGCAGATTTGATGATGGTCTCCGGCAAGAAGATCGAAGAGTTAATTGCCCGTATTGCTCAAAAGGCACGTGCTGCAGGTATTCATTTGGTCTTGGCAACGCAACGTCCTAGTGTGGATGTGATTACCGGCCTGATCAAGGCTAACGTACCCACTCGTATTTCATTCCAGGTGAGTAGCAAGATCGATAGCCGTACGATTTTGGATCAACAAGGTGCTGAAGCGCTGCTGGGTATGGGCGACATGCTCTATATGGCGCCAGGTACTGGCTTACCGGTTCGAGTTCATGGCGCCTTTGTATCTGATGACGAGGTGCATCGCGTGGTCGAGTGGCTCAAAGAGAAGAGTGAAGCTAACTACATTGATGGCGTTCTAGAAGGCGCTGACGAATCCACTATTGACGCCCTGACCGGCGAAGGTGGTGGCGAAGCCGATCCCTTGTATGACCAAGCAGTCGCTATTGTTTTAGAAAATAAGCGCCCATCGATCTCTTTAGTGCAGCGCCACTTACGCATTGGCTATAACCGCGCGGCCCGCTTACTTGAGGATATGGAGAAAGCCGGTTTGGTATCGAAGATGGGTAACGGTGGTAATCGCGAGATTTTGCATCGCGCCTCAGAGTAAGGCGAATATTTTGCAAAGATTCTTTTCTGCAGTATTTCTTGGGATAGCTTTTCTGTGTTCAGGAGCGGCACTTTCGCAGGTTGAGAGTGGCGCAGAGCAGTTACGTCAATTTGTGCGCAACTCCAAAACTGCAGAAGGGGAGTTTGTGCAACAACAGTTGCGTGCACCCAAAGCAAATGAGCCGCAAGACAAAGGTTTGAAAGTGGTTCGCCAAACGCAAGGACGTTTTGTGTTTCAGCGCCCAGGCCGATTCATTTGGGATACCCAAAAGCCCTATGAGCAAAAATTGATTGCCGATGGCAAGCAACTTATCATGTGGGATAAGGATTTAAATCAAGCCACCTTTAGGCCTGCAGGTCAGGCTTTAGCCACTACTCCTGCTGCAATTCTATTTGGGGAGACTTCCCTCGACCAACACTTTGATTTAGTTGAGAGCGAAGATCGTCTAGGCATGAAATGGGTTGCTCTAGTGCCCAAGAAAATCCCCAATACAAAAAATGGCAATGACTTGCCGTACACCAAGATCTCAGTCGGAATGACTAACGGCTTACCTAAAGCGCTAGAGCTCATTGATGGCCTAGGAAGTGTCGTCCTGGTCACATTAGATAAGATTCAGCTCAACGTGAGCCTGCCTGCTAATCGCTTTACCTTTGTGCCACCTGCTGGAGCAGAAGTCTTGCGCTTAAACTAGCGTATATACATATTAACTAATAGAGCATCACATGATTGATCCGCAATTACTCCGTAAAGATATCGTAGCCGTTGCTGCCCGTTTAGCTACGCGCAAATTTCAACTCGATGTTGAGAAATTCAACACCTTAGAGTCCGAGCGTAAATCCTTGCAAACTCGTACTGAGGAATTGCAAGCTAAGCGTAACCAACTGGCTAAAGCCATTGGTATGAAAAAAGGTAAGAGCGAAGATGCTACTGCCGAGATGGCAGAAGCAACGCAGATTAACGTCGATATGGAATCAGGCGCAGCACGCTTAGCGATATTGCAGTTAGAGATTGCAGATTTCTTGATGGGTATTCCTAACTTGCCTGATGAATCAGTCCCAGTAGGCAAGGACGAGGCTGAGAATAAAGAAGTGAAGCGTTGGGGTACGATCCCCGAGTTTTCATTTCCCGTGAAAGATCATGTCGACTTGGGCGCGCCATTGGGTCTCGATTTTGAATCTGCTGCAAAGATTAGTGGCTCACGCTTTGCGGTTCTGAAGGGGCCTGCTGCCAGACTACATCGTGCACTAGCGCAATTCATGATCGATCTGCATTCAACTCAACATGGATACGAAGAGCTTAACGTCCCCCTCATGGTGAATGCTGCATCTATGCGGGGCACTGGCCAGCTGCCAAAGTTTGAAGAAGACTTATTTAAGGTTCCTCGCCAGATGGGTGGCGAAGATGGGGCAGGCGAAGCAAGAGTTGAAAACTTTTACCTCATCCCTACCGCAGAAGTGCCCGTTACCAATTTAGTGCGTGACACGATTACTGCAGCTGAAGAGTTGCCACTGAAATTCGTTGCCCACACTCCATGCTTTAGATCTGAAGCTGGAAGTTATGGCCGTGATGTGCGCGGCATGATTCGCCAGCACCAGTTTGAAAAAGTAGAACTTGTACAAATTGCTAAGCCAGAAGAGTCTATGCAGTTGCTTGAAGAATTAACTGCGCATGCAGAAAAAGTTTTGGAGCTGCTAGAGCTGCCTTATCGAAAAGTATTACTCTGCACCGGTGATATGGGCTTTGGAAGCACAAAGACCTATGACCTTGAGGTATGGATCCCATCACAAAATGCGTATCGTGAGATTAGCTCTTGCTCCAATATGGGTGATTTCCAAGCTAGACGTATGCAGGCAAGATATAAATCTGGGCAAGGTAAGCCAGAGCTAGTCCACACCTTAAATGGTTCTGGGCTTGCGGTTGGCAGAACTGGTGTTGCTCTTTTAGAGAACTGCCAGCAGGCCGATGGCAGCATCGCGATACCGAAAGCCTTGCGACCTTACTTGGGTGGTCTGGAAGTACTTAAGCCTCTTTAACTTAAGGTGTAAGAAATTCAAAGAGCCTTCCGAAAGCTATAATCGTTGTTCGGTTCGGAGAGGTGGCAGAGTGGTCGAATGTACCTGACTCGAAATCAGGCGTAGGGTCAAACCTACCGTGGGTTCGAATCCCACCCTCTCCGCCAGCCAGATTCTGTATTTGTTAACACAGAGAAGCTATTCATCAAGCCCCGCCATGACGTGGGGCTTTTTATTTCAAAGGAGTATTACGGTTGCAATCGAGTCAGCAAGTACTTCATGATGTTTTTGGCTTTGATCAATTTCGTGGTACTCAGGCGTCTATTGTTGAGCATGTAGTTGCTGGTGGTGATGCTTTAGTGCTCATGCCTACTGGCGCTGGCAAGTCGCTGTGCTATCAAATTCCCTCACTGGTTCGTCGAGGTGTAGGGGTAGTAGTTTCACCCTTAATCGCGCTGATGCAAGATCAAGTGGATGCCTTAACCCAGTTGGGTGTAAAGGCTTCGTTTCTCAACTCCAGTTTAGATGCTGGTACCTCTCAACAGGTAACTACTCAATTGCTGGCTGGAGATCTTGACTTGATCTATGTAGCACCAGAACGCTTAATGAATCCAGGCTTTCTGTCCATCTTGGATCGACTTCATGCAGGACCTGGGATTGCATTATTTGCAATTGATGAAGCGCACTGCGTTTCGCAATGGGGCCATGATTTTCGTCCTGAATATCGCCAGTTAACTATTCTGCACGAGCGCTTTCCAAAGGTACCCCGTATCGCCTTAACAGCGACGGCAGATGCGCCAACCCGTGCAGAAATTGTTGAGCGTCTTTCACTTGAATCTGCCCAGCAGTTTGTCTCTAGCTTTGATCGCCCCAACATTAAGTATCGAGTTCTGCAAAAGCAGAGTGCCAAGCAACAGTTAGAGCATTTTTTAGACGCTGAGCATGCCGACGATTCTGGAATTATTTATTGCTTATCGCGTCGCAGTGTAGAAGAGACTGCGCAATGGTTGCAAGACCGCGGTTGGGATGCCATGCCTTATCACGCAGGTCTTAGCGTAGAAATACGTAGCGCTAATCAAAAACGCTTCTTGCGTGAAGAAGGCGTCATCATGGTCGCAACCGTAGCGTTTGGTATGGGTATTGATAAGCCTAATGTCCGCTTTGTAGCTCATCTAGATCTACCTAAAAGTATGGAAGGTTATTACCAAGAAACCGGACGGGCGGGGCGCGATGGCTTGCCAGCCAATGCCTGGATGGCCTACGGATTTGGTGATGTAGTGAGCTTGCGGCAAATGGTGGATTCTGGCGAAGCTTCTGAAGATCGTAAGAGAGTAGAGCGTCAAAAACTCAATGCTTTACTGGGCTATTGTGAATCCACGACCTGCCGCCATCAAACGATCTTGCGCTACTTTGGAGAGGTGCATGCGGGTAGCTGTGGTCACTGTGATAACTGTCTAGAACCAGTAGCAACTTGGAATGCCACACAAGAGGTACAAAAAGCATTGTCATGTGTGTATCGCACTGGCCAACGCTTTGGTGTGACCCATTTAATTGATGTGCTGTTGGGTAAAGTGACCCCTAGAGTAAAGCAATATTTTCATGAGCAAGTGAGTACATTTGGTATTGGTGCAGAACTTAATCGGGCTCAATGGAACAGTATCTATCGTCAATTGGTAGCTGGCGGTTATTTAGATGCAGACATTGAATTACATGGCGGCTTAAAGTTGGTCGATGACATTGCTCTGCCGGTGCTACGTGGAGAGCAAGAAGTTTGGTTGCGAAAAGATACAGGCTATTCCAAGAGTAAGGCTACGAAGTCTGGGGCAAGGAAGGGCACTACACATCCCTTCAGCAATATTGCAGATGAAAAACTGTGGGAAGCACTCAAGGCTCAGCGGACTGAATTAGCCCGCGAACAAGGAGTGCCGCCTTATGTGATTTTTCATGACAGCACCTTGCAGGAGATGGTGAAATCGACGCCAACTACCTTAGATCAATTCAGTCGCATTGGTGGAGTCGGGCAAGCTAAGCTAGAGCGTTATGGTGAGCACTTTATCAAGGCCATTTCGGAGCATCTTGAAGCTAATGAGACTTAATGAGCTACCTCAGATTGCTCACTACAATCTGCAAAACTTGCAGGATAAGCAGCAGCAGAAGAGGTGATAAATCTAGGACTCCAAAGTTGGGCATTGCTTTTCTGATTGGCATCAGTAGAGGGTCAACCAGTAGCGAGACCAAATACTGTATCTGGGAGCCAGCACTAACCCAAGAGAGAATGACGCTTGCAAAAACCAAGCCAACTAATCCCGAAAGTATCAGATCCACTAAATCGATTAAGGCCAATAGGAGCCACGAGATGTTGGTTAGATCAGCTCCTGATAGTAATAAAAGGATTGCAATCTTTCCTGCAACCAGTAGGTAGGCGGCTAAAAAGCTAGCGACATCAAGGCGACCAAGGCTTGGGACTATCTTGCGAAGTGGGATCACGATCCAATTACTCAGTGGAAGCACATATGCGCCGATGGTTCTGCTTTGGCCTGACCCGAGATTAAAGGCGAGCCACTGGAGATAGCACCTCAGGAGACATGCTCCCGCGACAATGCTCACGAGGACTTGGAGGAGAAGGTTAGCGATTTGTATCAACATAGATCTATTGTAGGGGGTTTAAAGCGAGACTTCATTTAGATATCACACTTTCGTGTTCTAATGCCCAGCAATATGATTACTGTCGTTATCGCCTCTTATAAGTACGGCCACCTTGCAGCACACTGCATAGAGTCCGTGCTATCTCAAACACAAGCCCCCGCCAGAATTCTATTTGTCGATGATGGGGCGCATGATTGCGGCCACTTACCAAGCTTATATCCCGATATTGAATATATTCTCAGACCACAGAATTTAGGTACTGTGGATAATTTCCATGATTTACTCATGAGGGTCAATACGGAATACGTTCTGTTCATTGGCGCTGACAATTGGCTCAGATCCGATGCAATTGAGCTGCTATCTGATGCTCATGCAGATATCGTTACTTATGACATCGTTGTTACAGGCGAATTAAAAGAAGAGATTCATGATCGTGTTCCTGGCGAGACTAGGTCTCACCAAGGAGATCTCTACTGGGATCGCGAAGGAAAGCACCATGGTTCGATGATGTACCGAACCTCACTGGGTCAACAAGTAGGCTACAAGGAAAGATATGCCGATGGCATTCATCCGCAAGAGGACTGGAATCTTTGGGACAAAATGCGCGAGCAGGGCGCCACTGTAGCCAGCCTGAATGAAGGCCTTTTATACTACAGAAGACATCGTGAAAATTTTCTAAAGTATGACCATCTCGTTGACGATCTTGAGGAAGAGGCTTAAGCGTCTAAGTTAGTGTTACTCTCATGCCGTCATTATTGGTACGGCGACATTGCGGCAAGCAGCAGCTACTGAATCGCTTTGGGTTATTTTCTTACCGCATATTTAAGGGTAAAGCGACGGCGCTGACTTATTACTAGTGAGTCGGCAATGCCTCATTGGTAAAAGTCACAACGTGATCGGCTACCAGGTGTATGCCAATCTTTTCACCAATCGCATGATCATGGTGGCTGGGTACAAAAGCAAAAATTTCAACACCTGAAGCGAGCTTGAGGGTGTACAAGAAGTCGGCTCCCCTAAAGGTCTTACGTACAACCTCTGCTAACAAGGTGCTGTGATCATCATGCACAATATCATCAGCGCGCAGGAGTACGTCGATTTCTTTTCCAGCTTCAGCGCTACGATCTTCTTCCAGGTCAAGCTCACCTAATTCAATTTTGACTTTGTTGTTAGCTTGGACGATACCTTTTAGAAACACACCGCGACCAATAAAGTCAGCAATATAGCGATTGGCTGGCTTGTGATAGAGCTCGTAAGGGACATCCCACTGCAATACATTGCCATCCGTCATAACGCCGACCTTATCGGCAATAGCAAAGGCTTCAAATTGATCGTGTGTGACTAGCAGGGCGGTAATGTTGTTTGCTTTGAGGATTTCTCGCATCTCGCCTGCAAGACGCTCTCTCAGTTCAATATCCAAACTAGAGAAGGGCTCATCTAGCAAAATTAAATCTGGTTCCGGTGCCATTGCCCTAGCCAGTGCCACACGCTGTTGTTGGCCGCCACTGAGCTCATGAGGATATGCATCTGCCTTATCTGCTAGCGACACCCTCTTAAGCCACTCCATGGCAACTACAGATCTTTCCTTGTTTGATAGGTGTTGCAAGCCAAAGGCAATATTCTCTAAAACATTGAGATGGGGAAAGAGAGCGAAGTCCTGAAAGACCATGCCTACTTTTCTTTGATTTGGTTGGATATGAGTAGAGGTTGAGCTCACCACCTGATCACGCAGGAGAATTTTCCCTGCTTTAACAGGCTCAAACCCACAAATAGCTCTCAAGACGGTAGATTTTCCACAGCCAGATGAGCCTAATAAGCAGCCAATCTCACCTTGAGCCAGATCGAGATTAAGGTCTTTAACCGCAGTAACACGACCTTGACCATCTTGACTGGGGTAGTCGATTTCTAGTGCTTGAATCGAAAGTAGGGTGCGAGCAGAGTTCATCTCTATAATTTTCTCATTAATGCTAGTGGTTTAATACATAGCTAGAGTCTAAACGGATTGCCGATTTCATGAATCGTATTGTGGTGCCACTTGCCCTGTTGTTATTTTTGCCCCTCTTTGGCCTGGCAGCACCTTTCCTATTCCCCGGGAAGGAGTTATTAGCTACCGGCACCCTCAGTCATTTATGGAACTTTGTGCTGGGTGGCTATATTGCCTCGACCTTAGTGCTTATTTTTGGTGTCGGAGTGGGAGTCTTTATCCTCGGGGTAGGTAATGCTTGGATCATTGCGAGCTATGATTTTCCAGGGAAGAAAATATTTGAGTGGGCTCTCATTCTGCCTTTGGCAGTGCCCACTTATGTCATGGCCTACCTCTTCGTTGATCTCTTGCAGTTTTCGGGTCCGATACAGAGTACGCTGCGTGCTGCACTGGGAGTTGATGCACTCTGGTTCTTTCCGGATCCAAGATCCCTGAGTGGGGCTATTTGGTCTTTTTCATTCTGCCTCTTTCCTTATGTTTATCTTATTACCCGTACAGCATTCTTAGAGCGTAGTGGTCGATTGATAGAGGTTTCAGAAACACTGGGCTACAGTCCGCTTCAAGGTTTTGTGAAATTGGTATTGCCTATGGCAAGGCCAGCCATCTTTGCGGGTATGGCGCTGGCGCTGATGGAGGTGCTGGCTGATTTTGGTGCCGTCTCTTACTTTGGTGTGCAGACTTTTGCAACTGGCATCTTTAAGGCTTGGCTCTCATTTGGAGACCGAATAGCGGCAGTGCAGCTTGCCTTAGGGCTCTTAAGTTTTGTCTTACTGATTTTCTTTATCGAGCAAAGTAGTCGCTCCAAATTACGTTTTGCCTCTGCAACTCGGAGTAAGCCACTCGCGAAGTCTCTGGAAGGCAAGAAAGCTTTTTTTGCGTTTGCATTTTGTGGCGCTACGCTCTTGTGCGGATTTTTGATACCTGCATTTGCGCTCTTGCAATTACTCTTCAAGCAAGGCCTCACGATCGATGTTCGATATCTAGATTGGCTGAGTAATTCTTTATTAGTTTCGATTCTGACGGCGCTCATCTCGGTAGCGTTAGCCGTTTTCTTTGCTTACTCCGTGCGCATGAATGCACGCTTAAGTTGGGTTAATCGATTGCTGGGCTTTGGTTATGCTTTACCCGGTGCGGTCTTAGCCATTGGCATCCTTTCTTTTCTAGAAATCTTTCAGCTTGCTTGGTGGATGTCTGCCAGCATCCTAGTGCTGATCTATGCCTACCTAGTCCGCTTTCTTTCTTCTAGTTTGCAGAGTGTAGAAGCTGGTCTAGCGCGCCTCACTCCATCGATGGATGCTTCAGCAGCACTCTTGGGTCTTTCTAAAGCGCAGATTTTGAAGCGGGTTCATGTGCCCCTACTTAAGCGCAGTCTGATTACTGCAGGCCTCTTTGTCTTTGTCGACGTTATGAAAGAATTGCCAGCAACGCTTTTATTGCGCCCATTTAACTTTGATACCTTGGCTGTCGCAACCTATCAGTTGGCTGCAGATGAGCGCCTTGCTGAACTGGCATTACCTTCCTTAACCATTGTTTTAGTTGGACTTTTTCCAGTATTGCTGCTTTCAAGGGTCATTTCCAAATCCTAATTGATAATCATTCGTATTTGTGATACATTAGATTTAATCTAATTCTGATCGCAAATACAGCAATGGCAAACCCACTTATAAGAAAATTCCTCGGCAGTTCTGGCTTGTTATTGAGCGCACTTCTAGCCTTACCCTTGCAAGCACAGGATATAAAAGAAGCGAAAGAACTCAATCTCTACTCAGCCCGTCACTATCAAACTGATGAGGCGCTCTATAGTGACTTCACAAAAAAGACAGGCATCAAGATCAACCGGATTGAGGCTGATGACAATGCCTTAGCAGAGAGATTAAAAAGCGAAGGTACCAATAGTCCAGCGGATGTGATTTTGATGGTAGATGCAGCTCGATTATGGCGCGCGCAAATTGATGGCTTCTTTAGGCCGATACAGTCAAAATATTTAGAGAGCCGTATCCCGGCAAACTTACGTTCTCAGCCTGAGCCAGATGGATCAACTTGGTTTGGCTTTTCAACCAGAGCACGTCTCGTGGTCTATAACAAAGCAAAAGTAAATCCACAAGACGTTGATACTTACGAGAAGTTAGCAGAGGCTATGAATAAGGGTAAGGTATGTACCCGCTCAGGCGCCCATCCTTATATGTTGTCATTAATCGGTGCCATGATCGAACGTCGCGGCGAGGCTGCTACTGAGGAGTGGGCCAAGGGCATGGTGGCTAATATGGCTCGCCCTCCAAGAGGTGGCGATACCGATCAAATCAAGGCGGTGGCCTCAGGTGAATGCGGTTTAGCTTTAACAAATTCTTATTATTTGGTCAGGCTCTTACGATCAACCAAGCCAGAAGATCAGGCCATTGTTTCTAAGATTGGATTTATTTGGCCAAATCAACAGACCACTGGCGCGCATATCAATATTGCGGGGGGTGGGGTTGCTAAGAGTGCACCACACCCACAGGCTGCAAAACAATTTCTTGAATACTTGGCAAGTGACTCTGCGCAAGAGTATTTTGCCAACGGTAATAACGAGTGGCCCGTAGTGAAGTCAGTCAAAATTGAAAATGAAGGCCTTAAAATGTTAGGCTCATTCAAAGCAGAAAATATCTCTATTGCGGCGATTGGCAAGAACCAAATCGCTGCGCAACGTTTGCTTGATCGAGTTGGGTATAAATGAAATCGAGTTACTAAGACCTAAATATAGCTAGAATGAATCCATTCTTTAAAAGATCTGGATTTGAATATGAAAATTATCTCGGGTGCTTTGGTTCTTACTTTTTCAATGGGTATGTTAGCTTGCGCAACACCACCAAGCGAGTTTGGAGTCTATCGACAGTCTGATGGAACAGTTGGGGTGCATGCCCCTAAATCTGCTAAAGATACTGAGGCTCAAGCAGCCGCAGCAGAGGAGTGTAAAAAACTAGGAAAGCGAGGCGCCACTATTGTCGAAACTCGTAAAACAGTGAACGACCGCTTTCCTATGACCTACATTTTTGTGTGTAATACCTATTAATCAATAAAGCCTAGCTTAGCAGCCATTTCTTAATCGATTTATTAACGCACATTGCATCTAAAGCCAAGCCAAAGAACTCTGAACCATTGGTGACCATACTTTCAATGGCTTCAACCTTGCCAGATTTCACGCCACGCAAATAAGTAGCTGCACGGTAGCGTAGGAAGTGCTCATTTGCACCTTCCTCGTTATCAGTAGAGCAAATCTCAAGGCTGCCATAACGGGTTTCTGGATTGATATTCAAAATAGAGAGACCTAATGCACCAATTAGCTTTTCTGGAACAGGAATAGGAACGTAAGAGTAGAGAGAAACTAACTGCTCTTGTTCGTCGATTTCAATAATATGGTCAACATCGAACACATCTTTTTCCGTCAACTCTGTCTCACCAGAATCGCCACCACCAAAGGTAGACTCAAACTGCAACATCGCAGTATTGCTATCTTTAGAGATTTCAATCATGTCAGGATAGCCAAGCAAGCCTTTCCACCAATACATCAGCGAGAAGGTGCAAGGTTTTACTTCAACTAAACCTTTGTTTGTCGATTTAGCAAAGTACAAGCCGTAGAACTCATCATCTTCCTCGAGCCCGTACTGATCGACTTTAAGTTTCTTAGGCGCAGCTGTTTTGGGAGATTTCTTGGCAGCTTTCTTTGGAGCTGGCTTTTTGGCAGCCGGCTTCTTCGCCGCTACCTTTTTAGCCGCTTTTTTTGCCACTGGTTTTTTAGCAACCGGCTTTTTGACAGCAAGTTTTTTCACTACCTTTTTGACGGCCTTTTTAGCTGCTACTTTCTTAGCAACAACTTTTTTAACGGCTTTCTTTGCAGGGGCTTTTTTTACCACCTTAGTAGCTACTTTCTTTTTTGCTGGAGACTTCTTTGTAGCCATGGTCTATTACCCTTCCTATTGGTAGTTAATGTGCTTATTACACCTCTGATATTACTTCAGATCTTTCCACTTTTGCTGATACTGATATGGGGATTTACCTTGCAACATCAAGGGTAAATATCCAATTGATTTAAGCCTCAACAAAAAGTGATCACTACTTAAGGCCCTTAGGCCATCAAAGCTAGTAATAAACAAATCAATCCTAGTCTAAGGTTGGTAGGTAATTTAGAATCAATAAAGAATGAGTAAATTAGTCAAAATCACCATTAGTGCCCTTGGAGGCGTAATCATCCTAATTGCAATAGGAGTATGGTACGCAGCCTCAACGGTAGATCCAGTACGGCTGACCAAATTACTCTCTTCCTCTGTAAAGACTGCTACTGGCAGAGATCTCAAAATCACTGGGCCAGTCAGCTTAAGTTTTTTTCCGGGGATTTCTGTTGCTGCAGAGGGCTTAAGTCTGAGTAATGCATTTTGGGCATCTGATGCTGACATGCTGACCCTTAAGCGCATTGATTTAAATATTAAAACTCTGCCATTGCTGAGTAAGCGCATTGAGGTTGGCAGTGTGAAGCTTGCTGGCCTGGAGCTCTTTCTTCAAAAAAATGGGCTTGGTAAAGCGAATTGGGATTTTAGTACGGACGCCTCCAGGGAGCCTCCTGATATTAAAAGTAATACAGAAACCTCATCTGTTAGTGATGATTTTATTTCCATGGAGAGTGTTTCGATTGCAGATGCTCACATTCAGTATCAAGATCCTTCAAATGCCATATCGAGTTATCAAATTGGGCGTTTATCCTTGGCAGACAGCGGCGATAAAACAGTCTTATCGCTCGGCATGAAACTTCAAGAGCAAGCTCTGGAACTCAGCGGAAAAACGGGCTCACTTTCTAGGCTGCTCAAACAATGGAATGTTTCGTCGGCGCAATTTCCAATTGACCTGAACCTCACTATGAATGGCAAGTCCATGATCATTAAAGGTGAGGTCAGTAAAACTCCTAAAACTCCACCTACGATCAATTTAACCTTGAACTCAAAAGCATTTGACTGGCCCGTCTTGGGGGCATCTCCCAATCACCCTCCGCTGGTTGTAAGCGGCGCTAAGTCAGCAGTAGTCGTGCATCAGACCCAAAAGCCGCAGCCTAAGTACTTATTTAGCAATGAGAGCATTCCTTTTAATCTACTGCCGCAAGCCAAGGGAGAAGTCGTCATGAATATTGGCGAATTAAATTTGCCAAAACGCAAGCCCATTGAAAATCTTCAGGCTACTTTGCAATTGAATGGCAGTGTGATTGACATTCCAAACCTAAGGCTTGAGATGGGTAAGGGTAGTGCTGATTTACAAATTAAGCTCTCTGAGCTAAATACGTCTACCCCCGCACTCACAGCCAGAGGAGTGACGAAGGATTTCACGCTAGAAAATTTACTGGCTAGGCTTGACCCGGGATCCAAGGTGAGCGGAGGCAGTATGAAGATGGCATTTGATGTGAAAACATCTGGGAGTAGCTTGCACCAAATGGCATCAAATTCAAATGGCAAGATTCAGTTGAGTATTCACCAGGCTCGTATGGGTACGAATTTTTTAAATGATGCCGGTGATTTCGTAGTGACACTTTTGGATTCGATGAACCCACTACGTAAAAAAACGAGTGAGACGGTTCTGGAGTGTGCAGTCGCTTATTTATCCATTAACAATGGACAGATCAATATAGCTAAGTCAGTTGGAATTGAAACGGATAGGTTAGATGTGGCTTTAGCTGGCTCTATTGATTTGAAGACGGAGGCTATTAATCTCACTATTGATCCAAAAGAGAAATCAGGTATCACAACAGGCTTGGATTTAACTGGAATGGTAAAGATGGGTGGGACGCTGACAAACCCTCAGGCGGGCATTAATCAAGCTGGAGTAGTGAATAGCGCTGTATCCATTGGACTTGGTTTTTTGACTGGCGGCGCAAGCATTTTGGCTGAGAATGCCAGATCAATGACTTCAAAAAGCCACCCCTGCCGCGATGCACTCCACCCTTGGTCTGATATTTACCCTGGGGCGGAGTAAATTTAAAACAGTATTCCGCTGATAAAGAGGCTGAATAATGAAATAAAGATGCTGGCAAAGAACGCGGTCCAGAAGCTAGAAATCGTAAAGCCACTCACTACTGAAGACACCAGCATCAGCACTAAGGCGTTCACTACCAGCAAAAACAATCCCATCGTGAGGACAGTCAGTGGCAGCGTGAGAAGAATTAATAAAGGCTTCACTACCGCATTGGCAAACCCCAGCAGTAGAGCAGCAATCAAGAGTGAGCCACCATCTGCAAAGCGTAAGCCGCTAAATAGATAGCTGGCAACCCAAAGAGATAGGGAAGTTAAGCCCCATTGGACTAAAAACGGTACCAAGTTACCCATGATATTTAACCTTTTTAATAGCCTTAGAAATCAATATCGATCGCAGTTAATCTTAGTGTAGTCCTAAGCAGCTAATTTTTGCTTTGAATTTTTAATTGGCTTAAAGTGGATTTCAATATGCGTATTTGTGGCGGCCGCCAATTTAGTCAAGGTTCTTAGGGAGGGGAGGCTAACTCCACTCTCAAGTCTTGCAATTGCGGATTGGGAAGTGCTCATCAGTGCGGCTAGCTCCTCTTGGGATAGCCCACTCTTCATGCGGGCCTCAATAACTTCCTTCGCAATCTCAAATTCCACACGAGATTCGTCGTAAGCTTCTTTGTAATCTGGATTTTTAATCCACTTTTTATGTAAATTTGAGATCTTAGTCATATTAACTTTGCCTGTTTAGCTCTTCTTGTCGCCATCTGCAAAGCTGCTGGTGGAGTTTTCTGAGTCTTCTTAATAAATACATGTAGAACGATTATTTTTTTCCCACTGGAGTAGATATAAATTCCTCTTGCAATTCCATCCTGACCAGAGACTCGTATTTCCCAGAATTTATCACCCAAAGACCCGATGTGAAGCATTCCAACATTTTGGGGGCCAAACTGCTCAAGTAATCCAGAGACTCTGACAAACTTACTTCTAATATCTACTGGCAGGGCCTCTAGCTCATCGTCAACTGTGGTGTTAAGGGTATGTACGGTCCATGTGGTCATCCATAAATTATATCAATATTGATATATGTCAAAAATGATATAACCTTATCAACAATAAATCAAGGGCTTTAATAATGCGGAGGGATTTCATCTTTAGGGCTGCTATTACCCACGCCATCCCCGTTGCTAGCCTGTTCCTTGATGGATTTAAGCTCACGATACAAAAATTCAATTTGTTGCTGTTGCTTGTAGATCGTTTGATTGAGTTGATCAATCAAGTCTTCAGTAAAGCTGAGTTTAATTTCTAGGTTGGTGATGCGATCTTCAGTCATGTCAGTTCCCCCTATCTTTCTCTTAAGCATCGATCAATTCAAATCGACCATCTTCCATTTCCGCTTTGGGTCTGATCCAAAAATCGTGCGACTGGAGGGATTCATAAACGTAGGCTGGCTCTAAATTAGCTTCCACGTTAGCAAGTAAGATCACCTTATAAAAGCCACCGGTCTTAATGTGTCTTAGCTTACTACCCGGCTTAAAGAGGCCGTCATCAGCATCTGCCATTTTTGGTTTATTCATGTTTAAAAAATACTTTCTCGGTATGATCTAGGAATGACAAATGCTGTCCCATACTCCATTCTAGATATATCTCCGATCCCTGAGGGATTTACCGCTGCGGATGCCTTGCGGAACTCATTGGATGTTGCCCAGCATGCGGAGGCTTTAGGTTATACCCGCTATTGGGTAGCTGAGCACCACAATATGACGGGTAACGCCAGCTCTGCCACTGCAGTCTTGGTTGGCTATATTGCTGGCGGTACAAAAACTATTCGTGTTGGCTCTGGTGGCGTGATGTTGCCAAATCACGCTCCTTTGGTGATCGCAGAGCAATTCGGCACGTTGGCATCTATTTATCCCGGCAGAATAGAGCTGGGCCTGGGGCGTGCGCCAGGGTCAGATCAAATGACAGCTAGAGCATTGAGACGCGATTTACTTGGAAGCGATGACCGCTTTCCACAGGATGTGCGCGAGTTGCAACATTACTTCGGCCCCCTTCAGGAGGGGCAGGTTGTGAGAGCTATTCCGGGTATGGATACTGAGGTGCCGATTTGGATATTAGGCTCTAGCTTATATGGCGCTCAACTGGCAGCTCACTTTGGCTTGCCCTATGCCTTTGCTTCGCATTTTGCACCCGAGCAATTATTGGATGCGATGCCCACCTATCGCGAACTGTTTAAGCCATCGGATAAGCTGGCCAAACCTTATTGCGCATTTCTGATGAACGTAGTCGCTGCTTATACCGATGAGGAGGCAGCCCATCTATTTACGACTTTGCAACAAAACGTTATTCGTATGCGCCGCAATACCCGCGGGCAGTTACCACCCCCAATAGAAAACTTAGATGACTTTTGTGAGCCGCATGAAAAAATGACTGCTGCTCATGCTTTGCGCTGTTCTGCCGTTGGATCTTTAGAGACTGTAAGAAAAGAGATGCAGTATTGGCTCGATCAGACCGGCGCAAATGAAATCATCATCACAGGTCAAATTTATGACCATCAAGCTCGCCTGAAGTCCTTTGAGATTGCTGCTGAAGCAGCTAAAGGATTACGCTTTAGCTCTACAGCCTAAAAGCGTTGTAATCGCTGGTAATGAGAATGTCTTCCGAGGCCGCTCTGCTGGCGGTTTGAAGTACTACGTTATCTTTACTAATGAGTATTGAGGGCCTCAGTTGATAGGCTAGATCTAGAAAGATCTGATCATCCGGGTCCTGGCATGTCCAGGGTGCAGGAGCTAAATTGGAATCATCCTGCTGCTCTACGATTGATTGCCATTGAGCCAGAATAGCTACTTGAGTTTGTTCATCCAGTTTAAAGAGAGGGCGCGAGATAACATCAGCAAACTCTTCAATAGTTTTTTGACTAGCTACGAAGTGTGTTGTTTTATCAAAAAGCACTTTCTTTAAATGATGGGCTCTCTCGTCATTAAAGACAAAAATATCTAGCAAGATATTGGTGTCTAAAACTACGGGCCTCATTGCTGTTGATTGCGCCAGATTTCTGGGGTGATAGTGACTTGTCCCATATCTGAAGAAACATATGCTTCCCCATCTTGAATATTCACATGCAGCACCATACTTCGCTCAACTAGCTTATCCAGTTCTTTAGCTTGCTCTGCTGGAATGGAGATCACCTGAAGATTACGGGCGCGAGTCAATTTGTTAGCAATGCCATCCCACCAGATTTTGCTGGTGTGTCCGCCATAGCAGTAGACGATGACTTGATCGGATCGACCGCAGGCTTTGAGAATACGTCTCTCGTCTGGCTGGCCTATCTCAATCCACAGCTTAATAGCATCCGTGAGGTCTTTTATCCAGAGGTCGGGCTCATCGGTATCACTCAAGCCTTTAGTGAAGGCCAACTCTTCTTGTGCTTGCAGGGCAAATGCAATGATGCGTACCATCATCCGCTCTTCGGTTTCAGAAGGATGCTTAGCAATAGTGAGTGAGTGACTGCCGTAATAGTGGCGGTCAGAGTCAGCGACGTGAAGGTCGACTTTGTGGATAGTTGCGCGTAGAGCCATGAAGGATTATCGCCTTTTAACGTAGTCATTCGGGCTATCCCAGTATTATTTGGAAAAATGCCCTAATTTACTGTGTATCGTAGAGACCCATGATCCGTATTACCGAACTTCGCCTACCCATCAGCCATGCCCCCGAGGCATTGGAAGAGGCGATCTTACGGCGCTTAAATATCCAGGCTCAAGACTTGATTCGCTTTGATATTTTTAAGCGCAGCTACGACGCGAGAAAAAACGTGGCTCTGGCCTTTATCTATACGGTAGATCTATCAGTAAAGAATGAAGAAAAATTACTGAAGCAGTTTTCGAATGATATTCATATTCGACCATCACCGGATATGAGTTATCACTTTGTGGCCAACGCATCACAAGTAGAGGACGAAAGCTTTGAGCGACCTGTTGTCATCGGATTTGGCCCTTGTGGAATTTTTGCTGCCTTGGTGTTAGCGCAGATGGGTTTTAAGCCAATCGTATTAGAGCGCGGCAAACCCGTGCGTGAGCGCACCCAAGATACCTGGGGCCTGTGGCGTAAGAATATCCTCAATCCAGAATCCAATGTGCAATTTGGTGAGGGTGGAGCGGGTACGTTTTCTGATGGCAAGCTCTGGAGTCAAATTAAAGATCCAAAATTTTACGGTCGCAAAGTCATTGCTGAATTCATCAAAGCGGGCGCCCCCGAAGAAATTCATTATGTAGCTAAGCCACATATTGGAACCTTTCGCTTGGTAGGCGTTGTCGAAAGAATGCGTCAAGAAATTATTGAGCTTGGTGGAGAGATTCGTTTCTCACAAAAAGTGGTGGGCTTTGATATTCAGGATGATCAGATTGCGGGGGTAAAAATTGAAGGGCATCCTGATCTGCCTGCCAATCATGTCGTGCTAGCTTTAGGGCATAGCGCTCGTGATACCTTTGAGGCTCTTCATGCGGCAGGTGTTTATATGGAAGCCAAACCATTTTCTGTGGGCTTTCGTATTGAACATCCCCAATCCTTAATCGATAAAGCACGCTTAGGTCCCCATGCTGGTAACGAGTTGATTGGCGCAGCTGACTACAAATTAGTTCACCATGCTAAGAATGGCCGCGCCGTCTATAGCTTCTGTATGTGCCCTGGCGGAACGGTGGTTGCGGCTACCTCTGAACCTAATCGGGTTGTTACAAACGGCATGAGTCAGTACTCGCGTAACGAGCGCAATGCCAATGCGGGCATCGTTGTTGGTATTACTCCGGATGACTATCCCGGTGGTCCCTTGGCAGGCATCGATTTTCAGAGAGCCTTAGAGTCCAAGGCATATGACTTAGGTGGATCTACCTATGAAGCCCCTGGTCAATTAGTAGGTGATTTCTTGGCTGGTAAAGCCTCTACAGAATTTGGTTCGGTAATCCCATCTTATAAACCCGGCGTGCACCTGACAGATCTTGCTGATGCTTTGCCTCCTTATGCTATTGAAGCAATTCGCGAGGCGATCCCCGCTTTTGAGAAGCAGATTAAAGGCTTCTCAATGAAGGATGCAGTGCTGACTGGTATTGAAACGCGCACATCCTCACCATTACGCATTACTCGAGGTGGCAATTATCAGAGCTTAAATATCAAAGGTCTTTACCCTGCAGGTGAGGGTGCTGGCTATGCCGGGGGCATCCTATCAGCAGGAGTTGATGGCATTAAGGTAGCGGAAGCAGTTGCGCTCGACTATCTATCCAGGTAATTATTTAATTAATTAAGTGATCGATTAATTTCTCAAACTGAGTTTCATCAAAATGTAAATTATCAAAGCGTTGTATTGCAGCATGCTCTGGCGGCTCTACTCTTCGCTTAGTGTATTCATCCCAGTGCTGTAGTTTGTATTCATCTCTCGGATCTGCACGCCGCTCCATACGACTTTTAGCTTCGCTCTCGTCTAAATCAATCCAGGCAATTCTGATACTCGATACGCTGGGTACACCGAGCTCTTCGGGCTTAAACATGCGACCACTTTGGATTTCACTAGAGAAGGGTCCCACTAGGATGACATTCACCCCGAGCTGTAGGTTTTCTTTGGCGATAGCAATCAGTCCTGCATATTCCCAATCCCTTAAGTTTTGAAGATAGAAGGGGCTATCTCGATCATTGGGGTTGTTGGTAGTCAGCTCCATGACATGGGCACTGTAGGCGCCATATACCGTATCTTTATCTAGAAAGAAAAAGTTTTCCCCAGTCTTCTCAACAATGAGGGGCAGTGCTTTTTTAGCTAAAGTGGTTTTGCCGGTGCCCGCATGGCCGGCAAAGAGAATAAGTCGTGGAGCGCTAGGGCTGAGCTTGCAGGTCATTTATCCCTTTATATGGAGGTGTTCCTTGAGTAAATTCTACTTCTCAATCCCATGTTTATTAGAAATATCACTACTTTGGGTGAAGTGACGATAATGTTGCCATGGCTTTAATCGTACTCACTGATGCAAAACTGGCTTTTGGCCACGTTGACCTCCTCGCAAACACTGCTTTCTCACTGGAATCTGGGGAGCGGGTTGGCTTAATTGGCCGTAATGGCACTGGCAAATCTTCTTTATTGAAGATCTTGGCTGGCATAGAAAAAATGGATGATGGCTTGCTGCAATATCAGCAAGGTCTCCGCATTGCCTATGTTCCACAGGAGCCTATCTTTGAAGCTGAGGAAACCGTCTTTGATGCCGTATCTAAGGGCGTAGCGCAAGCCAAAGCCCTGCGTGAAGAATATGAAGCCCTTAGCATTGGAGAGTGGGACGATGCCGCTCACCATCGCTTAGATGAAGTGCAGTCACAACTCGAAGCCTTAAGCGGTTGGAATTGGGAGCAACGCGTTCATGAAACGCTAGATCGTCTGCACCTAGAAGCTGAGCTCAAGATTAATACTTTATCGGGCGGAACCAAAAAGCGGGTTGCTCTTGCTCGTGCGCTGGTAGAGATGCCAGATGTATTGCTACTAGATGAGCCTACTAACCATTTAGATTTAGATTCGATTTCTTGGTTGGAAGATTTATTGAAGGAGTACCAAGGCTCTGTGATTTTGATTACCCATGATCGCGCTTTCTTGGATAACGTCTGCACGCAGATTGTTGAACTCGATCGCGGTATCTTGCGTACCTACCCAGGAAATTTCTCGGCCTATGAGGTATTAAAAGATCAGGAAATGAATTCAGAATCTTTGGCTAATGCACGTGCAGATAAGTTACTTGCCCAAGAAGAGGTCTGGATTCGCAAAGGCGTTGAGGCCAGGCGCACTCGCAGCGTTGCTCGTATTGCACGCCTAGAAAATCTTCGTGCTACTCGCTCACAAAGACGTGATGCTGTTGGGCAAGTCAAGCTTGCAGTTTCAGCGGGAGACAGAAGCGGCAAGATTGTTGCTGATCTACAAAATGTTTCTAAGTCATACGAGCGCCCGATTGTGACGGATTTCACAGCAACAATTTTGCGTGGTGATAAAGTGGGGCTTCTGGGCCCTAACGGCGCTGGTAAGACTACGCTCTTGAAGTTGATCCTCGGAACGATTGCTCCGGACTCTGGAACGGCAACGATGGGTACTCGTATTGAGGTGGCCTATTTTGATCAAATGCGTGAAGGTCTCGATCTCAACGCTTCGCTTGAAGATTACATCAGCCCAGGTAGCGAGTGGATTGAAATCAACGGCAATAAAAAACATGTCAAGAGTTATCTAAGTGATTTCTTGTTTGCGCCGGAGCGTACTAATTCACCGGTAAGCACTTTGTCTGGTGGCGAGCGTAACCGCTTATTATTGGCACGCTTATTTGCACGTCCTGCGAACGTCTTGGTTTTGGATGAGCCAACTAATGACTTGGATATCGACACCTTAGACTTGCTTGAGCAACTGCTCCAAGACTATAAGGGCACCGTGTTCTTGGTCAGTCATGATCGCTACTTCTTGGATAACGTGGTTACCAGCATCATCGCAAATGAGGGTGATGGATTTTGGCGCGAATATGAGGGTGGTTACGAAGACTGGAAGATTCAGAAGGCGCGCTCAGACAAGATTCGTGCAGCTAACGGTGGCCTGAAGGCTGCTGAGAAATCCGAAGCAAAACCAGAAGCAAAGGTTGAATCAAAACCCGTAGCTGTAAAAACTGGAGTAAGCAAGCTCAATGGTAAGGAGCGGCAGGAATTAGAAGTCCTGCCTTTGCAGATCGAAACTTTGGAGACGGAGCAGGCTGATATTGGGATTGCCATGAGTAATCCAGATCTTTACAAGAATGAACCTGAATTAGCGGCGAGCATGCAAGCGCGCTTATCAGAAATCACTGCCGATCTAGATGTCAAACTACAGCGCTGGGAGCTGCTCTTAAGCCGCTCAGAGTCTTAATACAATCTGGTTTATGACTTGCTCAGCACCATAGTCAAAAACCTGGAGATATCTACCAGCTCATCTGGATGAAGAGAGTGTTCCATCGGGTAAGTGTTCCAATCCACCTGATAGCCTAATTTTTCCAGAGTATCGGCTGAGGCTTCTGCGCGCTCGAGAGTGATCACCGTATCCCAAATACCATGTGCCATGTAAATAGGCGTCTTACTATTGGCCTCGCTTCTCTCGAGGGCCAGCGAATTTGCTAAAGGCAAATAACCTGACAGCGCCATGATGCCGGCCAATCTATGTGGAAAACGTAGACCAACTTGCAGAGACATAGCACAGCCCTGCGAGAAGCCAGCCAATACAATTTTTTCATAGGCAATCCCACGACTAGCCTCTCGTTCAATTAACTCAGAGATTGCTGCTGCTGATTTGTGAATACCAGCAAGATCTTCGCGGTCGTTGATAGTTCTCCCTGTAATGTCATACCAGGCTGGCATCACGTAGCCACCATTGACTGTGACAGCCATCGAGGGCGCGCTTGGAAAAACAAATCGAATAGCAGGGCACTCGGAAAGATTGAGCTGAGGAATGATGGGTACAAAGTCATTGCCATCAGCTCCTAGACCATGCAGCCAAATGACAGCAGTACTTGGATTGGGAGCGGTTTCAATTTCAATACAGGGCAATGCAGTCATTTATTTTTTATCCTAAATTACAAATTACATCATTACTAGGGCTGTCAGAGTCTTAGCTAATATTTTCACGAAGCAATTGATTGCGAAGACGACTGATTTCGTCTAGAAGATCTAGTGCTAAAGCGACTCCAGGAGTATTGAGGTCTAGATCATGAGTTAGATGAGCAGCAGTCTTTGCGCGCTTAAGGGACTCCCCACTAAAGCGCCAGTCCTCTGGGGATGAGCCCGCAGGACTAAGAACGCCCTCGGAGACCCAAGACATGATGAGATCCTCTGGTGCGCGTGTCGCTTGTGAAATTTCCACAATACTCATATGTACTTCTTCTTCAACAACGCTACCTGTAATCCAGGTGATTTGTGTTTGTGTCATATTCATCATCCCTTCAAATGGTTTCTGGGTTTGAAATCAAAAGCTTTCTCCAGTGCTTGATAAGCTTCTTTTTGCGCATCGGTTTCCGCGCCGGGTAAAACAATGCTTGGAACTACGTATAGATCGCCCGCCTCTTTGCTAGGGATACCCTTTTCTTTGAGTCGCATCTTGCGGCCAGCTGCTGTACCCGCTGGAATCTTCAGCTCTAAAGTTGAGCCTGCAGGAGTTGGAATATTGACGGTTGTTCCAAGCGCTGCTTCCCATGGGGCCAGCGGCAAATCAAGATAAACGTCTTTGCCATCTACGCGATAGATGGGGTTGGGGTGGAAATCAATTTCAAGATATAGATCACCTGCGCCACCAGAGCCCATGCCCGGACCGCCCTGACCAGCTAAGCGTAGATTTTGTCCAGCCTTAATGCCCTTCGGAATGCTGACATCGAGCTTGCGTTCTTGGGTGCTGACATGGCCGTTAACATCTTGCGTAGGCATTTGCAGGGCAATAGTTCGTTGTGCACCGTTATAGGCATCCGCAAGATCAATCGATATCTTGGCATGATGATCTTGACCTTTGAAGTTCATGCCTTGGCGGGAGTTACCACCTCGCCCACCTTGAGTGTGGCGACCTCTGCCAAAGAGAGATTCAAAGAACTCGCTTTGATCACTCTCGTAGCCACCACCAAAGTTGCTGTCAGAATATTCAAAGCCCTCATTCCAGTTTGGAGGAGGAGTGAAGTCTTGACCATTTTTCCAGTTAGCGCCCATACGATCGTAGGCAGCGCGCTTCTCAGTATCTTTAAGAACGGCGTAGGCCTCGCCAACTTCTTTAAATTGGTCTTCCGCTCCAACTTCTTTATTTACGTCTGGATGATATTTGCGCGCTAACTTTCGGTAAGCCGCTTTAATTTCTGCTTCAGTGGCGCCACGCGCTACACCGAGTGTTTCATAGTAGTCCCTGAATTTCATAAGCCTAATGAAGTCCTGATTGATTCAATAGCATTAATTCTACAGTCCCCGGCGCTGATTTCTAGCTTCTTTTAGGTAAAGAAAAAGCGGGCTAAATGCCCGCTGATCGCTACTGTGAGGTGGATCCTTTGATTAGCTCATGACGCCAACTTGCCAGGGCACGAATTCATAGTCACCTAGACCCAATAATTCGCTTTTAGAAGCTTCTCCTGAGGCTGTCCTGAGGAAGAGTTCAAAAATACGTTGACCCATCTCTTGAACGGAAACCGTGCCATCTAAGATCTCTCCGCAATTGATATCCATGTCTTCAGTTAGTCTTTGATACATGGGTGTGTTAGTGGCCAGCTTAATACAAGGTGCTGGTTTAGAGCCAAACATGGAGCCGCGTCCCGTAGTGAAGGCAATCAGGTTTGCTCCACCTGCAATTTGACCGGTTGCTGAGACAGGATCAAAACCAGGCGTATCCATAAATACAAAACCTTTTGCTGTGACGGGTTCTGCGTATCGATAGACTTCCATCAGGGGTCCGGTGCCGCCTTTCATAGAAGAGCCGAGTGACTTTTCAAAGATATTGGCAAGACCACCAATTTGATTACCGGGACTCACTTGCCCATTAATTTGGACATCACGACCAACGGAATATTCATCTTTCCACCAGCGAATCCGTTTAATGAGCTTCTCGCCGATTTGTTTAGTAGCGGCTCTACGGGTAAGTGTGTGCTCAACCCCATAAATTTCTGGTGTTTCAGAAAGAATACCTGTGCCACCATGGCGCGACAAAATATCTACCGCAGCGCCTAAAGCTGGGTTTGCGGTGATGGAAGAGAATCCATCAGATCCACCACATTGCAGACCAACGCATAAGTGGCTTGCAGAAACAGTTTGACGTTTTGCTTTATTGGCTTCTGGCAGGAGTGCTTTGACGGCTTCAATTCCTGCTTCAATCGTTTTACGTGTACCACCAGTCTCCTGCATGATGAAAGTATGCAAAGTAGAGTTTTCTTGCAATGCCTCTTGCTCCATCAAGCCCTTTAGCTGATTACGCTCGCAACCTAAGCCAATGATGAGGGCTGCAGCAAGATTAGGATGCTGTGCATAACCCGCCATAGTTCTACGAAGTAGTTGCATTGGCTCGCCACTCATTTCCATGCCACAGCCGATGCCGTGACTAAAGGCAACTACGCCATCGATATTGGGATAGTCTTTCAACCTCTCAGGCGTGAACCAGTCAGCAATTTTATTAACCACTGTTGCAGAGCAATTGACGGTTGATAGGATGCCGATGAAATTACGCGTACCTACTTTTCCATTGGCGCGCACATAACCTTGAAATGTTGCACGCTCAGATTCTGGAAGAAGGGTAGTGGGCTTATATTCGCTTGCATAAGCATAGTCACGATCAAATTCACGAAACTCGGTGTTATGACTGTGGACCATCATGCCAGGCTCAATATCGGTATTAGCAAAGCCCACGGTAACGTTGTATTTGAGGATAGGCTCACCCTTCAAGATTTTTTTTGTAGCGATCTTATAACCCGCAGGTACTTGGCTACGGCTCGTGAAATTCTCGCTAGGCACTTGCTCACCAATAGCGACATCGACTCGTGCAACAACAATATTGTCATTTGGATGCAAGCGAATAATTGCGCCGGCTAATTTTTTTTCAGATGTTTCAAT
Source organism: Polynucleobacter sp. AP-Elch-400A-B2 (assembly GCF_018688355.1). Taxonomy (NCBI): domain Bacteria; kingdom Pseudomonadati; phylum Pseudomonadota; class Betaproteobacteria; order Burkholderiales; family Burkholderiaceae; genus Polynucleobacter; species Polynucleobacter sp. AP-Elch-400A-B2. The sequence goes on from NZ_CP061317.1 coordinate 663,849, forward strand.
CATGTGTGACCTTCGATTTCTATATTTTTAATTATTCTGCAGTAACGCCTGATTTTTTGACAATCGGCGCCCACTTGGCAACTTCAGATTTAATGTAGTCACCAAGCTGGCCGGGAGTGCTGGTGACAACATCAAATCCTCTGGAGTTCAACTGGGATTTAATTTCAGGGTTGTTCAGTACATTGGCTAGTTGAGCGTTCAATTTTTCCACAATTGCCTTTGGCGTGCTTGCTGGCGCAACAATGGCATAAACCAGCTCTACGTCAAATTTAGGTAGAGTCTCAGAGATGGCTGGAATCTCGGGGGCATTTGGTGAGCGTTTTAAGCTGGTAACTCCTAATCCAGTCAGCTTTCCAGATTTGACATAAGGTAGCGCCGCTGGGGTGCCAACAATAGCGGTTTGAATCTGCCCACCCAGTACATCCGTTAATGCAGGAGCCGCACCCTTGTATGGCACATGAAGAATATTAGTTCCTGCCTGAGTATTAAATAACTCACCCGCCAGATGGAGTGGTGTGGCCGCACCCGAAGAACCAAAGCTGACTTTGCCAGGATTGGCTTTATCGAACGATATTAATTCTGCAACCGTTTTTACAGGTACACCAGGGTTGGCTACCAACATCAATGAAGAGGAGGCAACTAGTGAGACTGGGGCAAAATCTTTAACAACGTTGTAATTGAGTTTTTTATATAAGGTTTCATTAATTGCTTGGGTACCCACTAGCATCAGGAAGAGTGTGTAACCATCGCCTTTAGAATTGACTACATACTCTGCGGCTAAATTAGCGCCCGCACCTGGTTTGTTTTCAATGATGATGGGCTGGCCTAGGTTTTCACCAAGCTTGGGAGCAAATCCCCGAGCGAGAACGTCTGATGGTCCACCAGCCGCAAATGGGATGATGAGCTTAATCGCTTGGCTTGGATAGCCTTGTGCGCTCGCTAGCGATGGCAGAGTGATTCCTAAAGCCAGTAAAGTAAAGATGATTTTTCTCATGTATCGTTCTCCTAGATATTATTTTTTTAAAATCAAAACTATTTTGTCAAAGCTCTTAAAGCAAAAATGAAAATCAAATGCGCTGAAATCTACCCCCTATCCATTCCTCTTATCGAGCCCATCAAGATGTCTCGTGAAATGGTAGTGGATGCAAAAACGGTGTTGCTCTGCCTAACTGATGATAAGGGTCGACAGGGCTGGGGTGAGGCCTCGGTCGCACCTTTGATGACCGGGGAAAGCTTGGACAGTCTCGTCGGCAGCATTAAATTCTTGGTAGAAAATGCATTGTCAGTAGATTGGGGCGAGCCGGCCGAATTTGCAAGTGTTTTTAATCGAATTTTATATGCCAATGCATCAGCAAAATCTTGTCTAGAAATGGCCTTATTAGATTTATACACGCAAGAGCGCTCCATCCCTTTATGGCGATATCTGCGTACTGAAGGTGGTGTCTTAGCAGATGCAGTACCTGCACCCATACCTTTGCTGCGAATGTTGGGTGGTCCATTGGACAAAGAGCTCAGCGATGCCAAGGCATTTCGTGAGCTTGGATTTAGGCATTGGAAAATTAAAATTGGCTCACTCTCACTTGATGAAGATCTGCATAGGGTGAAAGTGCTGTGTGATGCCCTGGAGGGTGATGTCATTTCGGTTGATGCAAATTGCGCGCTTACTTTGACGGATGCACTTCGATTTTGCCAGTCAGAGTCGGCAAGTAAATTAACGTTTGCAGAGCAGTTGATTGCTACAGAGCTGCCCATGGCAGATTTTGTACTACTCAATAAGAGTTCCCCCATTCCAATCGGATTGGATGAGTCAGTCCATGGCCTTGCCGAGCTAGAGCAATTAATCGAGGCTAAGGCATTCAGTGGGGCTAGCTTAAAGCTGATTAAAACGGGCGGAGTGATGCAGGCACTTGAGTGTGCCCAATTACTTGAGCGACATAAACTCTCACTCAATTTAGCGTGCAAGGTTGCGGAGACTTCTTTGTCGGCGGCAGCGACAGCATCTCTAGGATTTGCAATGGGCAAAGTCAATTGGGGTTTTAGCATGTCAAATCAGTACTTGAAGTTTGATATCTGTGACACGCCACTGATGGCCGAGCAGGGAAGCATCAAAGTGAGCCAACTAGCACCCAGCGGCCTTGGTGTAACTCCAAACATTGAACGAGTAAAGGAAACCATTGCTAAGGGATATACGGCTATTCAATATTGAGTACATCAAATGCAGCTTTCAATCTCCTGGAGTAGGAGTCTGAAACTTGCTGTATTTCTTCTGGCGTCCACTTTCTAAAACCTTCGCCAGATTTCATGCCTGTTTTTCCTTCGCTCATCAGCTGCACTAGCTTCGGTGGAAGGGTAGTGATGTTAGAGAGCGAGGGATAAATCTCTTTTGCGGCATTGGCCATCCCATCCCAGCCTGAGATTTCTTTTTGAGTCATTGGGCCAACGGCAGCATATCGAAAGCCAAAGCTGTAACGTACGGCATCATCAATATCCTCAGGGCTTGCAATTCCCTCTTGTACAAGCGATAGGGCTTCACGCATGAGTGCATGCTGAATGCGATTCGCCAAAAACCCAGGAATATCTTTTTTTACTAAAACTGGTTTTTTGCCAATGCTTTTGTAAAGGCTGCAGGCTTGTTCTGCAAATACCAATTCCGTTTTCTCTCCCATGACCACCTCTACCAGAGGAACAACCTCGGCTGGCATAAAGTAATGGGCTCCCATCATTCGATTTGCGGTTTTCAGTCCAGAAGCAATTTTGCTGATTGGAAACCCTGAGCTATTGCTGCCAATAGGGATATGCGCTGGAACACGCTCATCAAGGTATTGGAATATCTCTTGCTTCAGTGCAAGATTTTCTGCCACGGTTTCGATGACCCAATCACACCCATCCCAGTTAGACCAGCTCTCAAGAACTGCAGTTTTCTGTTCAGTCTTGATTGCATCTTGGCTCTGGCTGGCGTAGGTCCCGACAATCCCTATTTTCTGAGCGAGGGTTAGCGCTTTATCTAAGCATGCATCCGCTTTATCTTTACTTCTACCCAAAATGACGACGGGAATACTTTGTGCAACAAACCCTGCGGCAATACCTGCGGCCATGATTCCGGTACCAATTACGGCAACATAGTTCATAAGAAACCTTACTTATACGGTTAAGTTTTAATAAATTGAGCTCACCATAAGCTTATATTTACAGTACATTATCACCAATTATGTTTTAATTGTGAATCATTTAAATAAACCTATCCGTATAACTACACAGAGGAGCAATCAACTATGACGATGTACAACCCATTTCAGCCCGTAGAGAAAATCAAGGCAGAAGTCTTTATGTCAATGCCCGGGAAGTTCAGAAAGAAGTCCCGCACAGGCTGGTCTGATCCAAACCGCCAAAACGCTGAAGTAGAGTGCTTTTTAGAGGGCCCTTCCTTTGATCGTGAGGGTAACTTGTGGTTTCTAGATATCCCTTTTGGACGAGTCTTCAGAATTACGCCGAAGGGTGACTGGGATTTGGTAACTCAATTTGATGGCTGGCCGAATGGCTTGAAGTTCCACAAAGATGGCCGTGCGTTCATTTGTGATTACAAGCTAGGTTTATTGGCCCTCGATCCTAAAACTGGAAAAGTAGAAACAATTCTCGGGTCCATGTATAGCGAAAACTTCAAGGGCTTGAATGATTTGCACTTTGCCTCCAATGGCGACCTGTACTTTACTGATCAGGGTCAAACTGGAATTGCAGATCCAACAGGTAGAGTATTTCGATTGCGTGCTAATGGTCAATTAGATCGTTTGGCGATTAATGTACCGAGCCCTAATGGCATCACCTTAAATACTCAAGAAAAGCATGTATTCGTTGCGGCGACAAGATCTCAGCAAATTTGGCGTTTACCACTGATGGCGGATGGTTCTGTTTCTAAGACAGGCGTTGCCATTCAGTTAACAGGCGGCGTTGCCGGACCTGATGGTATTGAGATGGATTCTGAAAATGGTTTGCTCGTTTGCCACTTAGGCGTTGGTATCTGGAGATTTGATAGCAATATGCTCCCGACACATTTGATCTACTCAGACAACCCACATCACCATCACTTAGCAAACATGTGTTTTGGTGGCGAAGATGGTAGAGATTTATACATTACTGAGTCTCTTTCTGGCGATATCTTGAAAGCACGACTACCTGTAGCTGGCAAGAAGATGTTTGGCCTTTCCTAAGTTGAAAGAATCTCTACCGCTCTATAAGACCTTAGCGAATGCGCTAGCTCGGCGTATTTATGAGGGCGAATGGGCGGTAGGGTCTCACTTGCCATCTGAGGCGCTACTTTGTAAAAGTTTCACAGCAAGTCGCCATACCTTAAGACATGCCCTTCAAACTTTGGAGCGGGATGGCATGGTATTGCGTCGTCAAGGAGCGCCCACTCAGGTAATCTCTAGGCGCAAGGTGAGAAGGTTTACGCAAAGCTTTAATTCACCTGTTGATATTTTGAGTTATCCAAGAAATACCTATCGACAAAACACCATTGAAGAATTTATTGAGCTCGATAAACCGCTCAGCGAGATGATTGGTGATGCAGTTGGATCCTCTTGGTATCACATTGGAGCTATTCGAAAGCAGCGAAATACTGAGGAAGTGATTGCCTGGACTGATATTTATATTCTGCCGCAATTCGCATCCTTGACATCGGAGCCTGAGCACAGTCAAGTGATGGTGTTCGAGCAGATTGAGAAAAAGTATGGCACTCGAATTGATCGAGCTGAGGTTGATGTTTATGCCATTGACGTATCTACTGATATTGCAAAGAAGCTTGGGTTGAAGGTGCATGCCCCTTGTTTAGTCATTGTTCGGCGTTACTTTGATAATCAGGATAAGCTTTTTGAGGTAACGTTCACATACCATCCTCACAATAAATACACTTATAAGATGGAATTTAAGAGTGATGCTGGGAATTAAATCGTAAGAATAAACATGAAATATTTATCTACAACTAAGGCCGAGGCATTTATTGCACAAGCATTGCACGCCAACCAGGTGCCTTTGGCGGATGCCACGCTTGTAGCCCAACTGATGATCCAGTCAGACCTCGTTGGCGCTGATGGTCACGGAATTTTTAGATTACCTGCTTACATTAAAAGGATACGTGCTGGCGGTATTAATTTGAGTCCCAATATTCAGATTGAGCGTGAGCAGGGTGCAACTGCTTTAATCAATGGTGATAACGCCTTAGGTCATTTGGTAATGAACAAAGCGGTCGAAGTTGCAATAGAAAAAGTAAAGCAACACAGCGTTTGTTGGGTCGGTAGTCACTATGGAAATCATTCTGGTGCAGCATCTGTATATGTGAGAAAGCTAGCCGAGCAGGGATATATCGGTATCTATATGGCGGTTGGTAATGCCAATCACATGGCACCGTGGGGCGGTATTGACTTATTGTTGTCCACCAATCCGATTGCTATTGCGGTTCCTTCTGGAGATAAGCCGATCGTTCTCTTGGATATCGCAACTACAGTCGCTGCCTACGGCAAGGTAAAGCTTGCTGCCCAAAAGGGTGAATCTATTCCTGATACTTGGATGATCGATCGACAAGGTCAACCCATTACAGACCCGCAAAAATCGAGTGAGGGATCGTTGCTTCCTATCGGAGGCTACAAGGGATATGGTTTGGCTGTCATGATTGGTCTACTAGCAGGCGCGCTCAATGATGCTGCAGTTGGTAAAGGCACGATTGACTTTAATGCGCATCATGATTTAATTACCAATACTGGTCAAACAATCATTGCAGTTGATCCAAGTGCTTTTGGAGATACGGAGCAGTTTGTTGCCCGAGTGATTGCATTGGTTGATGATTTGAAGGCCTCTTCTACATTACCAGGCGTGAATCAGATTCGGGTGCCCGGCGATGGTGCTGCAAGAGTGATGGCAGAGCGACTTTCGCATGGCATTCCGATTTCAAGTGAATTACAAGAGTCATTGAATAACTGCGCCAAAGAGTGCGGTATTGCAGCATTAAATTGATAACTTACCGGAGGAGACAACAATGATTAACAAATCAATTAAAAAAATAGTGTTAGGTTCTTTAGTATTGCCATTAGTTTTAGGAACGGCGTTTGCATCCTACCCAGATAAACCAATCAAGATGTTGGTTGGGTATGCGCCAGGAAGCTCAACCGATATCGTTGGGAGAATGGTGGCCAATGAGCTCAGTATTGCCTTAAAACAATCAGTCATTGTGGAAAATAGAGGTGGTGCTGCAGGTAGCTTAGCAGCGGACGCAGTAGCTAAAAGCACTCCAGATGGTTACACCGTGTTATTTGCGCAAAATGGCTTAGCAATTAACGTAGCTGCAAATCCAAGACTACCGTTTAATGGTCAAAAAGATTTGCTACCCGTTGTTGGAGTAGCTGCTACCCCACATATTTTGATTGTGAACACCAATTCCAAGGCTAAAAATGTGGCTGATTTAATTTCTATGCTCCGAGCTGATCCCGGAAAGATGAGCTTTGGCTCCTCTGGTATTGGTAATTCTGACCACATGGCTGGAGAGCTTTTTTTGGCAACTACGAATACTCAAGCGATTCATATTCCATATAAGGGTGGATCACCAGCTGCAACGGATTTAGTCGGCGGTCAAATTGATTTTTACTTTGCGGGTATGCCAGTGGGACTTCCCTTATATAAGGGTGAAAAAGTCAATGCACTTGCTGTAACTAGTAAGAATCGATTTAGCGGAGCTCCCGAACTAGTTACTATCCAAGAGGCTGGCGTAAAGGGTTACGAAATGGCCTTGTGGCAAGGCATGTTTGTTCCAGCAGGAACGCCTCCTGCCATTATTAATACCCTCAGCAAGACAATCTTGAAAATTCTGGAGACTCCAGAGATGAAAGAGCGTTTTGTGAAGGCGGGCGTGCAAATTGCACCGATGACTACCCAGCAATTTACCGATTTATATGTCTCTGATATTGCAAGATGGAAAGTAGTGATTGAAAAAGCAAAAATTAAGCTAGATTAATTTCAATTAGCTTAATTACAAGGGTATTGACTTCAGTCGATACCCTTCTTTATTCACTGCTGAGATCAAACACCAAGACCTCAGCATCTTTGCCGTCACTAATAAGTAGGCTATTTTCATTCTCTATTAGTAGTGCATCTCCACTTGATAAAAGTATGTCGTTGACATGTAGAGAGCCTCTTATCAGATGTACATAGGCCTTACGCTGTAAATCAAGATCCAATTTTTGAGCTTGGTGGCCATCAAAAAGGCCGGCATATACCCGAGCATCCGCATGAATTTTGATAGCATTTCCCAATCCATCTGGCGAGGCAATTAAGCAGAGCTTGTTTTGCTTCGCTGAGGATGAAATAGATTTTTGCTCATAACTCGGTGGGATTTCCATGACATTGGGTTCTATCCAAATTTGTAGGAAGTGGGTGGTCTGATCTTTAGCGTGATTGAACTCGCTATGGGTGACTCCAGTTCCGGCACTCATGCGTTGAACGTCACCCGGCGGAATGCCTTTGATATTTCCCATGCTGTCTTCGTGCGCTAATTGCCCAGACAAAACATAGCTGATGATTTCCATATTGCGGTGGCCATGCTTGCCAAAACCCATGCCTGCGGCAACCCGATCCTCATTAATTACCCTTAGATTGCCCCAGCCCATAAATCGGGGATCGTGATAGCCGGCAAAAGAGAAGGAATGGAAGCTTTTAAGCCAGCCATGATCGGCATAGCCGCGGTCTTGAGCTTTTCGGAGGGTTAGCATGGGTAGAGTCTTTTCTGGAGGGCAATAAGCACATTATCATTAGCTTTTCACATATTTGCTGATTGGCCTTCCATGGGAAGTATCAAACAAGACATTAAAGAAACTTATCTCGGGCTATATGAGACCGTTCAGGAAAAGTGGAATGATTTTTCTCAGTTCCTGAAAGAGGCTTGGCCTATTTTGGCTGTTCTCTTGTTGGCCTTACTCGGAGTGTGGTGGTACGCTGATCCGCCACCACCAAGACATGTAGTAATGGCAACTGGTCAGCCTGGGGGCTCATACGACAACTTAGGAAAAAAGTACGCTGCTTTTTTCAATAAAAAAGGTATTACTCTTGAATTGCTCCCAACAAAGGGTGCTGAAGAAAATGTGGCGCACTTAGTTGATCGCGAGGATCCAGTTCAGGCTGCCTTTGTACAAGCAGGCGCATTTAATCCCCATGAGGTTACTGGAGTGGAATCTCTTGGTACGATTTCTTATGATCCAATTTGGCTTTTTTATCGTGGCCCAGAGATTAAGGTAGATGATTTTCAGGCTATTAAAGCTCGTGCCAGTTTCTTTCTAAACTCCAGAATGTCGGTTGGCTTGAAGGGTAGCGGCACTCATGCTCAAGCAATGCATATCCTGAAAGCGAATGGCTTTGAGGAAGGATCACATTTTCTGCATCTCTCTGGTACTCATTCGGCTGAAGCTTTGCAAAAAGGCGAGATCGATGCAGCGTTCATTGTGGATGCTTATGAGGCTCCGAATGTCCAGAAATTGCTAAAGGACCCTAACTTACATTTAGTTGCCTTTGATCGAGCTGAGGCATATGCGCGGTTACTGCCATATATGCAAATACTGAATGTCCCTGCAGGCTCATTTAGTCTGGCGCGGAACTTTCCTCCAAGAGATATTAAGTTGATGGCTTCAACTACGAATTTACTGATTGATGACAGAATGCATCCAGCACTCCAATTTTTATTTTTAGAGGCTGCACGTGACATTAACGGTAAAGCAAGCTTCTTTGCGGAGAGTGGCGAATTTCCTTCCTTTAAAAATACAGGGCTCCCACAAAGCTCTGTAGCTTTGCATTACGAAAAAAATGGCTCGCCATTGTTAATGCTCTATTTCCCTTTTTGGTTGGCTGAGCTGGTTAATCGCTTGATTTTTGTGCTACTGCCATTTTGTGCCGTGGCATATCCTGTCTTGCTCACTTTGCCAGGCTATCGTAATAAACGCATGAAGCGAAAAATCGATAAGTTGTATGGCGCTCTTAAGAACTACGAGCGAGAACTCACTGAAAACTTTCTGCCAGAAGTGAAAGATGAATATCTGAAGAAATTAGATTTACTGGAGTACGAGGCATTGCAGTTAAAAGTCTCTAAAAGTATGTCTGGCGATTATTACGCCTTACGCACCAGCATAGACTATGTCCGTAACTGCCTTAATCGGGGTGCGCATCCATATCAATCTCAGGAGAATGCTGTTGGCGTATAGTTTGTGCACAGTCATCTAAATCAAGTCCTATGAAACCTTACGATCATCCTGCGCGAAAACAATTGCATGAAGAAGTGCATGCGCGTCCACCTATTGCGCTTTGGCCGAACGAAAGAGTACTATCGCAATCTTTTTTGCTTGACGCAAGCTCTCGTCAGACTCAAATTGAGTGGATTCAAAAGCTTAGTGTCTCCTTAGGCATTCCTAATGATCATCAGCAGGATCACTCCTTCAAGATGTTGACCTTGGCACCTGAGCCCGAGAGGGTATTAATTAAATGGGAGTTGCATGGCGAGTTCGCAACCATTGCGGCTATTACGCACAATCCCATCAAAATCACTGGACCATTACTGGAGTCACGCCTCGCTCTAGAAAAGAGTTTAGATGTATTGCTTCAAAGCTTAGGTTGCCCAACTATTGTTGAGGCTGGCGGCGAAAGAATTTCTGCCTTAGATCTCGCATTTGAGCATCGCCCCCTCTTTGCAGAAGCTCAAGAAGTATCTTCTATCTTTAGTGGAAATACCGTACTAGGTAGTTATATCTCATCGAGCAAGAAGGCTCAATTGTGGACGGACTTGCGTTTAGATGAAGATGGCTTTATCTCTTACTTTATTCCGCACGATATTTTGGGCTCACGTCAGGCTGGTCGTGTAGCACGTGCAATCGCTGAAGCGGAAACGTATCGAATGGCAGCAATGATTGCTTTCCCAGTAGCGAAGAGTCTTTCGATGCCGCTCAGAACTACAGAGTCGGAATTAGCTGATTTATCTAAAAATATCTCTCAGCTACAAACTGAGCCAGGTATACATACTGAAAAAGATGGCCAATTTTTAGGTGAACTCTCTAATCTAGCCTCACGTGCTGAGCAATGGATCTCTGGATATGGGTTGCGCTTTACTGCATCCGAGGCTTATAGCCAATTGCTGAATAAAAACCTATACGAGCTAGCAGAGTCTCCGATTCCGGGTGTGCAGTCCCTCTCCGAGTTTATGGATCGACGTTTTCAGCCAGCGATGGGAACTTGTATTTGGACTCAGCGTAGATTAAAAGAATTATCTGACCGAATCTCAAGGACAACTCAAACCTTGAGAACGCGTATTGAATTCGTAAATGAAGAGCAGACGCAAAAATTGCTGGCTAGCATGGATCAACGAGCGCGCTTGCAATTACGCTTACAGGAAACTGTTGAGAGTCTATCTGTTCTGGTGTTGACTTACTATGCGGTAAGTTTGCTGGCCTATATGGCTAAGGGTGGCAAAGAAGCTGGCCTTGCTATTCATCCAGAAATTATTGCCGCTATCGCTGCTCCAGTAGTAGCGATTACTTTCTTGTTCATCAGCAAGCGAAGACGCAAGCGAATCATTGAGATGGGTAAATCGCTGTAGACATTAAAAAAGAGGCCGAGGCCTCTTTTTTAATAAGCGTAAATACTTTTTAACCCAAGCTATCTGCCCAGATGTTGTGTGCCCAGCCCCAAGCATAAATACCCTCAAGAACAGAGGGTGCTGGTGATAGACCTCCAGAACCAGGAACGGTCTTGAATGTTTTTTCAGCGGCATTGTATTGATGGACGCTAGCAACGTGTACTACTTCTCGGCTATTTACAAAGCTGTAGCAGGTGTTTGTCAGAACTGGTGCTGGATTGATTTCCCAGCCATTCAATTCTGCAACGATTGCCGCTGCTGCGACTTTGGCATGTTGATTAGCCATGTGGCCAGATTTGGGCATTAGTGGTGCAACTTGAATTGCGTCACCTAGCACATGAATATCTTTGCGTGCCGTTGATTCAAAGTTGAGGAAGTTGACATTCGCCCAGCGACCATTGGAATTGGCTAATCCAGTTTTGATGGCGATTTCACCGGCAGCCATTTGCGGTAAGACGTTCAATACATCAGCCTTCACATCATCCTCAACTTCAAGTTTGAGTGTTTTGGTTTTAGCATCAACGCCAATAACATTGCTCTTCGGGCGGTACTCAATCATTCCAGCGTATTGCTCGGCCCAAACTTTCTTGAACAAAGCGCCCTTAGATACGACATCCTGATTGGCATCCAAAATCAATACCTTACCCTTAGGATTGTGTTGCTGAAGGTAGCTTGCCACCTGACATGCACGCTCATAGGGTCCAGGAGGGCAGCGATAGGGAGCTTCTGGAATGCTGATTGCAAAAGTACCACCTTCACGCATAGCAGCTATTTGCTTATGCAAGGCAACCGTTTCTGGACCGGCTTTCCAAGCTTGTAGTGTTACACCATCTTTATTGGCTTGTGCAAGGCCCTCAACGCTTTTAAAGTTCAGTGAAACGCCAGGAGACACAATGGCTTTGTCGTAGCGTAAAGTTTTTCCAGAGGCGAGCGTCACTGTCTTTTTATCTGGATCAATGCTACTGACGCTATCTTGAATAATCTTGATGCCATGACGTTTGCTGAGGGTGTCATACGGTGAGGTAATTTCAGCGATCGTACGTGAGCCACCGATGACCAAATTAGACATTGGGCAGGACACAAAAGATGTATTGGGCTCAATCAGAGTCACTCTGGCAGTGTTATTGGAAAAGAGTCGCAAATATTTAGCGGCAGTAGCGCCACCATATCCGCCGCCAATGACCAAGATTTCTGCTTTTTGTAAATTAGCTGCTTTAGTTTGGCTTGAGAGACCTGCAAGCAGACCCACTGCTGCAGCGCTCTGACCTATAAAATGTCGACGATCCATAGCGCCTCCTTATTGTTTCTTGCCAAGTTGATTGGCAATAGTGGTGAGTTGTTCGTCGGAATAGCCTTTGGCTAGTTGGGGCATGATCGTGCCCTCTAATGCTCCAGACTTATAAGCTTTTAGTTTGGCGAGCATTTGTTCGCTAGTGAGGTTATTTATTAGCGGCATGCCACCATCCACAACGCCTTTGCCATCTGTGCCGTGGCAATTGGCGCAGGTAGCAGCAAGTCCACGTTTATAGAGTTGGTCAGCGGTTTGGGCGAAGCCCAGGCCACTCCACTGGCTCAGGCCAATGAGGGCGCTAGTTACCAAAATGGGTTTTAAATACTTCACTTGCATAGGGATTTTCTCCGTCTTACACACAACTGTTCTTGGGATACTACTGATGGACTCTATCTTAATCAGATGGGGATGGGATTAGTGGTTTTACTTAGATTGATTTTCAATAAGCTCAGAGCTAAAAATGAGGGTATTGACCATGCCAGTTTTTAGTATTCCACTCTAAGCCTATAAACTAGCAATATGCGAGGCTCATTTACCTACCGAAATGCTATTTTCATCCTTCTTCTAGGTGTATTTACCTATCTATATGGTTTAGATAGTCGCTTTGCTCCTAAGAATGGGGACGAGTACCCTTATATGCATATCGTCCGAATGACCGCGGATGCTGGCGCTTGGTTACCCCTTCAGTCTGAGATGGATGGAATTAAAAATACCAAGCCTCCTTTGGTATTTTGGGAGGGCATTGCTAGTACCAGTTGGGGAAGCGACTGGACACTCTTCGCACTGCGTTGGCCTAGTGTTGTGTATACCGGCTTAACCGCACTTTTCTTATTTATGGCTGTATCTCGTTTTAGCGGAAGAATGCAGACTGGCTTATTGGCCTCTTTAGTATGGCTCTCCTTTTTTGCAACTTACCGCTATGGTCGTCCATTCTTAACAGATCCCCCCGAAGTGTTTTGGTTAAGCCTGCCTTTCTTTGCGCTGCTGTATTGGGGTAGAGCCGCTTTTGAATCAAAGCTTTTATTTCCTGTGTTGGCAGGCGCCTCTTTTGGCATGGCCTTGCTGTCAAAATCTTTTGCCTATATTGTTCCTGCAGCATTTGCTTTGGGCCTATTCTACTGGCGCTGGCGTGAATGGAATATCCCCAAGGTCTTACTGCAAGACCTTTATAAAGTCTTATTGATTGCTGTTCTAGCTTTGGGTGTGTTTGCACTTTGGTTTGTGCTGGATCCTTTCCCTGAAGCGGTTTGGAAAGAATTTGTTCTAGGTGAGAATGCCGGTAAGTTTGAAGCGCGTAGCTCTAACTATGTATTAGATTTAGTACGAGGCGGCGATAGTGTTTGGATGCTGGCTTTAACGACTTTAGCTAATGCTGGACTCTTTACCTTTGTATTGATTTCTGCATTGATTCAATGTTGGCGAGAGCGGCGTTTTATGTCTCTTGAAGAGAGTCTTTTGCTACTCTTGGTCTTAGCCTTTTTCATTGTGTTTAGTTTGCCAAGTCAGCGCTCTGGGCGTTATCTACTTCCAGTGATGCCAGCTTTTGCTGCTGTGATCGCACTGTATTGGGATCGATTGCCTGTATGGGGATTTCGGATTGCATTACTACTGCAGTTGCTATTACTTGCTGCGCTTGTTTGGGTAGGCGGTAATTTACAGCTGTCAAACTTCTTGGGTCAGCCCGGTATCTGGAGTTATTCCCCTTTGCATTGGGTTTTTATGGGAGCCGTAATAGCCCTAGTGTTGCTTGGCATATTCAATCGAGAGCGTACTAAGGTAATCGCTTTGGCGGGCTGTTTTCTTTGCTATTGCGCACTCACTAGTGGCTTATCGCCTCTCGAAGGTAGCTTAGGTCGGTACTCGCAAGCGACTATTCAAGGTCTTACCGGAAAAGATGTTTGGGTGCCTTGCGACTATCGCGCCAAGGATGAAGAGTATCGACTCTTATTGCCCGGAGCAATATTGCATGGCTATTTGGCAAAGGATGCCAGTCAAATTGATTTACTGACGAATACTTATCCAATAGTAGCGGTGCAGTCAGCAATTGGCGTAGAACCCGCGCTGTGCAATTCTTGCAAGATAGTGGGTAAGCGGATGGAGATGCGAGCACGCCATTCTGATGCAGAAATTCAGGCGATACTCAAGGGTCATATTGGAGAACACTTGTTTGTGAATGAATATTTAATTGCTACTCCTGTAACCATTGCGTTGCCATTAGTAGGTAAGGATGCTTGTCGATGAGCCGTGTGATTGCCTTTTGTTTCTTATTGCTGGCCTCGGTGCTGGCTTATCTCCACATTGACAGTCGCCCAGTGTGGGCGCCGTTTGCAAGCAACTACTCAATTCATAATCCAAAGCAACTTGATGATGCATCTGAGGTAACTGAGAATGCTAAGCCAGCAAAGACGCTGAAAAATACTGCACCAGTAAAGTCACTAAAGTCTGTTCAGCCTAGCCTGCAGACAGATTGGTTGCCTGACACTGGCGCTCCTTCAGTACATGCCGCCTCTTTAATTGCGCTTAAGGATAGCGCAGTGAGGGCCTTCTGGTTCGCAGGTAGTCGAGAAGGTGCTCCAGACGTAGTCATCAATACATCTGTTTTTGATCCGCAGACATCTCGATGGAGCGCCCCAACAGTTGTGATGGATCGCGTTAGTGCTGAAAAAGGCTTGTCTCGCTATATTGCTAAGTTAGGCAATCCTGTTCCAGCCAGAATGGCCGATGGCCGCATGCAATTATTTTTTGTCACGGTTTCTATTGGAGGTTGGGCTGGTAGTTCAATTTCTTCAATGATTTCAGATGATGAGGGTTTGACTTGGGATCGGCCGCAGCGCCTAATCAGCTCCCCGCTGATTAATCTGAGTACCTTAGTAAAGTCACCAGCCATGGCATTTGTGGATGGGCGACTGGGTTTACCGGCATATCACGAGTGGATTGGTCGCTTTGGCGAGTTTTTGAGAATCGATGCGAGTCAGGTAATCGATAAGCGACGCATGAGTTCGGGTAGAAGTGCAATTCAGCCGGTAGTTTTTACAGATGACCCACAGACAGCAGAGGCTTTCTTTCGCCAAACTCGACCTAGCTCTCAGCCAAAGCAAATCCCCACAAGTGAGACTAAGGATGCTGGGCAATCATGGACGGTAACAAAAGACCTGGAGATTCCAAATCCCAATTCAGCGCTTGCTGCACTCACTTTAGCAAATGGCACAAGATTGATGGTGTTAAATAACATCGAGGCAGCGCGCTATCGCTTGGTGATGGTAATGCGTGAGCCAAGCTCCCCTCAATGGCAAGTAGTGCAGGTACTCGAGGATGATGAATCTTTACTAAATGATCGGTATCGAGAATTCTCCTACCCATATTTGATTTCTGCGAATGGTGACGATGCACATCTTGCCTATACCTGGAATAGAACAAAGATTAAGCATGTGTATTTTCCGGCTGTCTGGTTTAAGCATGCCCTCAGTAGTCTGAAAGAAAAGGAAGCGCAATGATGACCCCTTATTTACAGCTGATTGCTCTTCTAGAGATGTCACTTACCTGCGCGGTAGTGCTGATTATTCTGTCGCAAAAACTTTCCTCAAAAGAGATTCCATTTGCTATTCGCTTGCTTGTAGTCTTGTTGCTAGTAAACCTATTTTTCTGGCCACTAGGAATGTCGCTGGAATTGCCTTTATCTGCCTATGTTCGCGGAGTGACTGGTGAGTTCAGTATTGTGACAATACTCTTGCTTTGGAGTTCTATTCTTCCGGCTGCTAAAAAAACACCAATGGGATTTAAAGTGCCAGTGACCTTGATTGCGATTATGTTTTATCCCTTGGCGCTAGGTCTTGGCATGTTCGATCCCTATGTTTGGGGTTACGGTTCTATTGGCCTTTTAATCGCTACTATTTTCTTTGCCATCGTTTGCGGCCTTGCTGGCTGGACTAAGGGTGTTTGGATTCTATCCTTTGCGATCATTGCGTGGGTAGCTCATTGGCATGAATCTGCAAATCTCTGGGACTATCTCTTAGATCCCTTCTTGGCTATTTGGGCTTTACTAGCAATCCCGAACGCGATTTATCAGAAGCGTCACGAGAGAGCTCAATCAGGTTATCTGTTTAGGGCGGATTAATTAGTGAGTTAGGTAATAAAAAAGCCAGCAGAGATTTGCTGGCTTTTTTGTTTACCGCTATTCCGAAATTAATCTGGAATGTTGGCTTTACGAATCACTGGACCCCAGACGTTGATTTCTTTTTCAAGGTGATCCTTGAGGCCTTTGGCGGATACTTTATCCATTGGCACGATATCAATGTTGGCATCATCCAAACGCTTCTTTACGTCTGGCGTATTCAATGCTTTCTTGAGTGCAGCATTGATTTTGTCCAGAACTGGCTGTGGAGTGCCTTTTGGTGCATACACACCGTGCCACACTTTGACTTCAAAGCCTTTGAGACCCTGTTCGTTCAAAGTGGGAACATTGGCAATTGCAGGCAAACGCTTCATCGTGGTTGTGCCAAATGCTTTTACACGACCGTCCTTAATATAAGGAATAGTTTGTGTTGTCTGATCGCACAAGAGGTCAACTTGACCACCCAAGAGGTCAGTCAAAGCAGGACCAGTTCCTTTGTAGGGAATATTGGTCAACTTAACACCAAGACGGCTTTGGAATAAGAGACCGCATAGTTGTGAAACAGCGCCAGGACCAGCGTTAGCCATCGTCACTTTTGAGCCGTTAGCCTTGATGTAAGCCTCAAGTTCTTTAAAGTTGTTTGCTGGTAAATCTTTTTTACCGAGCAAAACCATTGGCACGTCAGCAACTTGGCCAATGTACTCAAAGCTAGTCATTGGGTCATAGGGGAGTTTGTCATACAGCGCATTTGCTGTAGCCATCCCCATGTGATGAATATAGATGGTGTAGCCGTCTGGAGCTGCACGGGCTACTTTAGTGGAGGCAATTGTGCCGCCAGCACCTGGCACGTTCTCAACTACAACGGTCTGACCTAGAGACTGACCCATTGGCACCGCAATTAAGCGTGCGATAGTGTCAGTAGGACCACCAGCTGCAAATGGAACAACCATTTGAATTGATTTAGTTGGCCAATCCTTTTGGGCAGATGCAATATTGCTACCCAATAAAGTACTGGCGCTGATAACAGCAGCAATTCCAGCGAAAAGGGTTTTCTTGAATTTCATTTAAGTCTCCGTTAATGTGTGATGCGAGCCAATTTTGCCACTATTAAACACTATCAGCCCTAGGGTTTACCAGCAATCGCCAGAGTTCTTTGGGCTAGCAGAACGACTGGACGGTCAATCATGCGGCCATCTAATTTCACTGCGCCTCCTTTAGACGCCTTGTCAGCCTCGATGACCCTATGAGCCCAAGAAACCTCTGCATCAGTGGGCATAAAAGAATCCTTTACTAGGGGAACCTGTTTTGGATGAATGCACAGCTTGCCACCAAAGCCCATTCTTTTGGCACGCTCGGCATCGTCGGTGATGCGCTCAATATTGTCTGTAGAGGGGGTAACCCCATCTATTGGAGGGGCAATTTGGGCTAAGCGTGATGCCAGGACAATCTGAAAGCGCGCTGTTTGTAGTTCAGTTTCTTGTGCGTCACAGATCATGCCTAAGTCTGCTTGCAAATCAATATTGCCTAAGGCTAAGCGCAAGACTTGTTCAGAGTTTGCGATTTCATTGAGGCGATCAAGACCGATAGCAGTCTCAATCATTGGAATGATGGCCGTGTTTGGAAGGATTTGTGCTGCGCCATTGATTTGATCGAGAGACTCACTTTTTGGAATGAGTAAGCAAGCGGCATCTAACTCTTGGACCAAGATGAGGTCTGCCGAATAAAAATGACTGCCAGGAGAATTTGAGCGAATGATCAGACGCTTTTTTTGTTCTGCAGTGAATGAAGGCCAGGCCGCACGTATTGCTGCACGAGCAGATTCTTTATCTTCGTGGGCAACTGCATCCTCTAAATCGATGATGACGCCATCGGCACCACTATCAAGTGCTTTAACAAAGCGCTCCGGGCGCATCCCCGGAACAAATAAGAAAGTGCTACTAAAGCCGATAGGGGTATCAAGTGGATTCATGAATGTGGCTTTTTAAATATGAGGAAGAGCTTTAGGAGATCAATAGACCTATCTTGGACTGCTTACGGATATTCCACAAGCGCTCAATAGCGGCGCTCATCTCAGTTGGGCTTGCGCCGCCACTAAATGCAGCCAGACGCATAGCCTTATCGGTAATTTCAGGGCGACTCAGAGTATTGCCGGGATCGCCTTTGGGTTCGTCTACGCGACCTTCTAAAACCTCACCACTATTTAAATGGACTTTGACTTTACCAATCCAGCGCTGAGGGTAGGCGCCATCCACTTCGGGATCCAGCACCATAGTGACGCGATCACGGAATGCGCAAATGGCTTGATCATGAAAGTGCTGATCAAATTCTTGTAGACCTGCAAATTGATAGTGAGCAATCAAGGCTAATACAGTGCCCATAGAAAACTTAGACTGGTGAATAGTCGCGGGATCGGTCACCGGGCCAAGCACATCGATAGCGCCTTGATGAACCAAGGTTTCTACTTTGGCGATATCGCTAGGCTTGAGGTGATGTGCCAGCATGACTTGTAACAAGGCATCTGCGGCAGGGTGGGTGTGACGGCATGATGCGTGATATTTGAAGCTCGTCTCAGCAATAGTCCAGCGGCTACCTAATCGATCAATCAACTTGCTAGGATCTGCATCGCTTGACATACCAGCAGCTAAACCTTGTTTGCCTTCCAAAATGTGTTCGGCACCAGTAAAGCCTGATTGCGCCAGATAAGCCGACATCAAACCGGTAGAGGCAGCGTGTGCAGTATGTAATTGTTTAGAGTCGGCGGCATCGCGCAGAAATTCCCAAAGGCCAGCGGATTGGGTGCCAGCTGAACCGAAGGCATGCAACATTTGAGTAGGGTTCAGTTTTAGTAGATGACCTACTGCAGCGGCTGCAGCTAAGGTACCCGCAGTACCCGTAGTATGAAATGTCTTGTAGTGTGAGCGGCCTAGAAATTCTCCAACCCGAATACCGACTTCATAGCCAGCAATAGCAGCTACCAGAAGATCTTCGCCTGAGGCGCCAATCGTTTGCGCCGTTGCTAATGCTGCAGGAAATACCACGGTGCCTGGATGAAAGACAGAGCCATTGTGAACATCATCTTGCTCAGCTACATGTGAAGCTGCAGCATTAGCGAGTGTTGCCAAAAAAGGGCTCGAGCTTTTACGGCTAATCAGAATTTCAGCGGAACCAGGATTGGCGGTATTAAAGCCACCCATGTTTTGTGCAAACTGTGTCATCGTTTCTACTGGGCGTGAACCTTTACCAGCAATGGCAGAGCCAAACCAATCCACCAGTAAATCTTCGGTGCGTGCAATCACCTCTGGGGGAATGTCGCTAATCTTTAATTCAGCAGCAAATGTCGCTAAGGCTTTGGATAAGTGTGGAGTAGTCATTGAGTAAAAATTTCCTAAGCTAAAACTGCAGTGGCTTGCATGGTGAGCCAGCCTTCGTGATCCTCGGCCCAAATGGAGATCGTTTTTCCGGAAGGATCTTTCTCCAAATCAGGCTTAGCGCTCACCTTAAATACATTGATATCAAAAGTCGGGCGAATGGCGCGGAACTCAAAGCTCTTTAACTTGCAAGCTGGAATACTCTGACGCACAAGATCCACCAACAAAGTCGCAATTAAAGGGCCGTGAACAATTAAGCCGGGATAGCCCTCTACTTCAGTAACATATTTACGATCGTAATGAATGCGATGACCATTAAATGTCAGTGCTGAGTAACGGAATAACAAAACATCATCAGGAGCGATTGTTTTAGACCAAGTGGCTCCCGTAGGAGCTGGTGTTGGTGCCACTGGCTTATCATCTGGTCCGGGAGCATCGCGATACACAATGTCATGCTCTTCAACTAAAGCCAAGCCATGTTGATTAGAGATGGTGTGTTTGACTAATACAAAGATGAGATCGCCAGTGCGACCCGCTTTGTGTGTAACAGATTCAATTTTGGAGGTGCGCTCGATTTCATCGCCAACTGCCAGAGGCGCCAACCATTCAATTCGACTACCGGCCCACATGCGACGCGGCAATGGGACGGGGGGTAAAAAGCCACCACGCTTGGGATGACCATCAGCGCCGATTTCTGATTGGAGAGCGCAAGGTAAAAAATAGAGCCAATGCCATAACTCTGGCAGAAAAGTTCCGTCATTTGGAGCGGGATCAGGCCGATCGAGTGTTGCTGACAGAGCTCTGACAGGTGCAGCGGTAACAGTGTCTTGAAGGGTCTCAGTTTTACCGAGCCATTCTTGGAGGTGAGTGATGGTTTGGGGTTCAATTCGCATAAGTTCCATTATGCCAATTTCAGCCCCCAATACAGCCTTGCTAGATCAATAAAGTAGTCAGTAAATAACTCAGAAGCCCAGCTAGGGCTGAACCGATCAACACACTGATAACCCCTTTTTGATACTTAAAGAGCGCTAAACCTGCAAACAAGGTAATCACAATCGAAATCCATGAGATTGAACCACCAAGGCCATGCGGAAAAAAGACGTGATACGCAAAGAACAGACCTAGATTAGCGATGACACCAACCACTGCTGCAGAGATGGCAGTCAGGGGCGCAGTAAAACTCAGCTTGCCATGGGTGGATTCGATGAGTGGACCACCGACCAGTACCAGGAAAAAAGAAGGTAAAAAAGTAAACCAGGTGGCAACACAAGCCCCAAGCACGCCAAACCAAAACGGATTTCCATTACCAATCAGATGTTGAATATGGCCAGCCAGATATCCAACAAAAGCCACCACCATGATGAGTGGTCCGGGAGTGGTTTCTCCAAGCGCTAAACCATCCATCATCTGACCTGCGCTAAGCCAGTGGAATTGATCTACTGCACCTTGGTAGACGTAGGGCAGAACTGCGTAAGCACCACCAAAGGTGAGGAAGGCGGCTTTAGTAAAGAACCAAGCAATTTGTGGGTAGAGCGTTTTCCAGCCAAATATCAGTACTAAGGCAATAAATGGAATTAACCAGAGCGCGAGAACAACTGAACTCTGTAGTGCCAGTTTCTTTTTGGAAAACTGAGCATGGTCTGGAGTAGGGGTGTGATCATCAATTACTGCGGGAGCGTGAGTCGCTGTCGATTTATCGTGAGTGGCAGTTTGCTGAAAATATTCTGGGTAGCGTTTGCCACCCCAGGCGCCGATCAATGCAGCAACGATAACGATGATCGGGAAGGCCAAATTAAAAACAAAGATCGCCAGAAAGGATCCGATTGCAATCCAACGTAGTGCTTGATTGTGAAGCGTGCGTTTACCAATGCGAACTGCTGCATGAAGGACGATAGCGGTGACGGCTGGTTTGATGCCAAAAAAGATGGCAGCAATCCAGGGCACTTGCCCAAAGGTGAGGTAGATCCAAGATAGGCCGATCAACATAAAGAGGGAAGGCAGAACAAAGAGGGTGCCCGCTAAAACACCACCCCAAGTGCGATGCATTAGCCAGCCGATATAAGTGACTAACTGCTGCGCTTCAGGCCCAGGCAACAACATGCAATAGTTGAGCGCATGTAAAAAACGCCGCTCAGAAATCCAGCGACGCTTCTCAACAAGCTCTTGATGTAGGACGGCTATCTGTCCAGCGGGCCCACCAAAACTAATAAAGCCCAGCTTAGCCCAAAACTTCAGGGCCTCGCGCAGTGGAACGCTCAAACTTCTTCCATGCCGCCAACCACTTGGCTAAAGCCGTTATCGACATAAATGATTTCAGCAGTAATACCGTTTGCTAAATCAGACAATAGGAAGGCGGCGGTATTGCCAACATCATCAATTGTGACGTTGCGACGCATGGGGGCAGTTTGCTCAACTGCTTCCAAAATCTTGCCAAAGCCTTTAATGCCAGCAGCAGCCAAAGTTTTAATCGGGCCAGCAGAGATTCCGTTAGCGCGAATGCCTTTAGGTCCAACTGAGCCAGCGATGTAGCGTACCGAAGCTTCAAGTGAGGCCTTAGCAAGTCCCATAGTGTTGTAGTTGGGAACGTTACGTAAGCTACCGAGGTAAGTTAGTGTCAATAAGGAAGATTTATCGCGCAACATGGGCAAAGCTTCTTTTGCCATCGCCGGGAAGCTGTAAGCAGAGATGTCATGAGCGATTTTGAAGCCTTCACGAGAAAGACCTTCTAAAAAGTCTCCAGCAATGGCTTCGCGTGGTGCAAACCCAATCGCATGGACAAAGCCATCAAACTGCGGCCAAGTCTTAGCTAAACCCTTAAAAAGGGCAGAAATCTGCTCATCACTGCCAACGTCGCAGTCAAAAATCAGTTCGGTATTGAATTCTTTGGCGAAATCGACAATGCGGTCTTTGAAGCGCTCACCAACGTAGGTAAAGGCCAGTTCAGCACCCTCGCGGTGGCATGCCTTGGCAATACCATAGGCAATAGAGCGGTTAGAGAGAAGCCCGGTAATCAGGATTTTTTTGCCGGAGAGAAAGCCCATGTTGTTTCCTTTACTTCAAATATGATTAGCTATCTACAATTGTTGCATATATGTCCACCCTAAACCCCATTCGCCAAATAGCCCATTTCTTGCTACTAGCCATGCTAGTGGGGCTTGGGGTCAATGTAGCGCAGGCAGCTCAAGGGATTTCCCAGTATGGCAAGCCTAAATATGCCGAAGGATTTGCTCATTTTGATTACGTGAATCCTCATGCCCCTAGGGGAGGTACCCTCACTTTACCCAACCCAGGGCAAAGAACCAGTTTTGATAAGTTCAATCCTTTTACTCTGCGGGGTGTAACGGCGCCCGGAATTGAGTTGATGTTTGAATCTTTGGCCGAGGGAAGTGCTGATGAGGTATCAAGCATTTATGGTTTGCTTGCTGAAGACATTGCTGTTGCTCAAGACCATAAGTCGGTAACGTTTCGCATTCGTCCTGAAGCAAAGTTTTCTGATGGTAGCCCAGTCTTAGCTGCAGATGTGAAACATAGCTTTGATGTATTAATGAGTGGTAAAGCGCATC
Source organism: Polynucleobacter sp. AP-Elch-400A-B2 (assembly GCF_018688355.1). Classification (NCBI taxonomy): domain Bacteria; kingdom Pseudomonadati; phylum Pseudomonadota; class Betaproteobacteria; order Burkholderiales; family Burkholderiaceae; genus Polynucleobacter; species Polynucleobacter sp. AP-Elch-400A-B2. The sequence goes on from NZ_CP061317.1 coordinate 686,836, forward strand.
CACGCTATAGAACTACCTTCGCAGATATCAAAGAAGCGGTTGTGTTATCCGATCGAGCAGTGCGTTTTGATTTCAAAAACAACAATACAGAATTACCTATTTTGGCGGGAACACTCCCTATCTTCTCTCGTAACTGGGGAAAGAATCCGGACGGTACGATCATTCCTTTTGAGAAGATTGCCTTTGAAGCACCATTGGGTAGCGGGCCTTACCTGATTGAATCCTTTAAAGCTGGTAAATCCATTGTCTATAAGCGAAACCCGCAATATTGGGCCGATCAATTAAGCAAGCCTTTAAATGTTCGCGTTGGTTTTTATAACTTTGATCGCGTGCTTTACAAACTCTATAGTGACGATGCTGTTCGTCTGGAGGCCTTCAAAGCGGGTGAGTTCGACGCCATCGTTGAATACCGCGCCAAGATTTGGGCTAAGGGCTATGTGGGTTCCAAGTTTGATAACGGTACCCTATTGAGGAAGGCATTCCTCAATAACAACGGGGCAGGGATGCAGGGTTTTGCAATGAACCTTCGTCGCCCAATCTTCAAGGATGCTCGAGTACGAGAAGCTTTGGGTTACGCCTTAGATTTTGAATGGCTCAATCGCCAAATTTTTTATGATCAATACAGTCGTATCAATAGCTACTTTCAGAATAGCGATTTGAGTGCGAATTTTGATGGACCGCGTAAGCCCACTGAAGCAGAACTAAAACTACTAAGACCATTAAAAATAAAATACCCACAATGGGTGCCTGACGCAGTATTTGATCCAATGCCCCCGGCCCCATCCACCAAGTCGCCAGATAGCCTACGTCAAAATTTAAAGAAAGCCCGCGAACTATTGATGCATGCTGGCTGGCAGTATCGCGATGGCGAATTGCGTAATGAAAAGGGCGAGCCATTTCGTTTTGAGATGGTGGAGAATGGCGGATTCTTTCTTAGGGTAATTTCGGCTTATGTGCGTAATTTAGAGAAGTTGGGAGTTCAGGTAGATATCCGAACTAGCGACTTCGCCCTTCATCAAAAGCGGATGGATGAATTTGATTTTGATATGACGACAGTTCGTTTCCCAGATTCGCAAAATCCTGGAAATGAACTATGGGATCGCTTTGGTAGTCAGGCTGCCAAAGAAAAAGGATCGGATAATGTTATTGGCATTAAGTCACCAGTAGTGGATGCCTTGATTCAGGAAATTACTAAAGCACAAAATCGCGAGGAGTTACGTGCCGCTACGAGAGCCTTAGATCGCGTACTCTGGAATAGTTATTACGTCATTCCACAGTGGTATAACCCAACGCACCGGGTTGCCTATCGCAAAGAGATGCGCTATCCAGAGCCTCCCTTGTACTACTCAGCGGAGCCTTGGATTATGCAGAACTGGTGGAAAGAGGATGCTAAATAATGCAAGGTCAAATGCGCGCCTATATCTTTAAACGCCTACTGTTAATGATCCCAACCTTATTGGGTGTACTGACCTTGACCTTTGCAGTCGTCCAATTTGTACCCGGCGGCCCAGTGGAGCAGATGGTCTTGGAATTAAAGGGCAAGGGTGCTGGAGCAACCGGTGGATCAGAGTCATCGGGTGCTGGAGCAACCTATCGCGGGCGTCAAGGTGTTGATGCACAACGCTTGGAAGAGGTTAAGGCGCTCTACGGATTTGATAAGCCACCAGTAGAGCGATATTTCATGATGCTGGGACGTTTTGCCAGATTCGATTTAGGTCAAAGCTATTACCAGCACGAAAGTGTCTGGGGCTTAGTAGTTTCTAAGCTGCCCGTATCGATCAGCATTGGTTTGTGGACCTTCTTTATTACATACCTGGTATCCATTCCTTTGGGTATTGCCAAAGCAGTGCGCGATGGCTCTCGCTTTGATGCAGTTACTAGCAGCTTCATCTTGGTCGGTTATGCCATTCCAGGATTTGTATTGGGAGTACTCCTCCTTGTCCTCTTTGGTGGCGGCAGTTTTTTGCAAATTTTTCCACTACGCGGACTGACTTCAGATAACTGGAGTGAGCTCAGCATGATGGGCAAGATAATGGACTATTTGTGGCATTTAGTTTTGCCGATCACCGCTTCTGTTTTAGGTAGCTTTGCAGTGATCACGATGCTGACGAAGAACTCCTTTTTAGAAGAGATCCGCAAACAGTATGTACTGACTGCGAGAGCTAAAGGACTCACCGAAAAACAAGTGCTGTGGAAGCATGTATTCCGCAATGCGCTCCTTCCCTTGGTGACTGGATTTCCAGCAGCATTTATTGGTGCTTTCTTTACAGGCTCGTTACTGATCGAAACCCTATTTTCTTTAGATGGACTGGGTTTACTTTCTTATGAGTCTGTCATGCGACGTGACTATCCAGTAGTTTTCGGAACACTTTATCTTTTTACGCTGATTGGCTTATTTACTAAGTTGATTTCGGATCTTTGTTACGTCTACATTGATCCGCGCATCCAGTTTGGTGCGGGAGGTGGCTCATGAGTCGCTGGCATCGATTTAAAAATAGTCGCATGGGTTATGCCAGCCTTTGGATTTTCATGATTCTATTTGGCCTTTCTATGGGCGCTGAGCTGATTGCGAATGACAAACCTTGGGTAGTGCGCTATGAAGGAAAATTTTATTTCCCGATTGTGAAGTCACAACCCGAAAGAGTGTTTGGTGGTGACTTTGCGACGCCAACCGATTTTTTAGATCCGGACATTCGTCATAACATTACGAGTAATGGTAATTGGGCAATTTACCCACCCATTCCTTATAGCTATGAGACGCTCAATTACTTCTCAAAAGAACCTAATCCCGCACCACCATCACTTGATAACTGGTTAGGCACTGATGATCGTGGGCGCGATGTCTTATCTCGTTTAATTTATGGCTTTCGTCTATCGATTTTGTTTGGCTTAGCGCTCACCATTGTCGGTGTCAGTGTGGGAATTATCACTGGCTCCTTAATGGGATTTTTTGGCGGAAAGTTTGATCTGGTTTCTCAGCGTTTGATTGAAATTTGGTCGGCGATGCCAGAGTTATATCTACTCATCATCTTTGCCTCCATTTTTAATCCAAGCATTTGGCTCTTGATTATTCTGCTGGCAGCATTTGGTTGGATGGGTTTATCTGACTACGTGCGTGCAGAGTTCTTCCGTAACCGCGCTCTGGAGTATGTTCGTGCAGCCCGAGCATTGGGATTGACCAATCTTCAAATCATGCGTCGTCATATCCTGCCAAATAGTTTGACGCCCGTTATTACCTTTCTTCCCTTCAGAATGAGTGCAGCGATCTTATCGCTTACCAGTTTAGATTTCCTGGGTTTGGGTGTGCCACCAGGAACGCCCAGTCTTGGTGAATTGCTCTCCCAAGGAAAAAGTAATTTGGATGCGTGGTGGATTTCACTATCAACCTTTATTGTTTTAGTAGCCACCTTACTCTTGCTTACTTTTATGGGCGAGGCACTACGCGATGCCTTTGATTCTCGTAAGTCAGGCCCGATGAGTGGGGGTCGCTCATGAGTGAAAAGACTAATTCAAATAAACCAGTAATTCCTTTACTGCGCTATGAAGATTTCTCAATTTCATTTGGTTCAGGTCGGCGTGAAAAATTTGCCGTGAGCCATCTTGATCTGGAGATTGGCGTGGGTGAGCGCGTTGCCCTAGTTGGAGAGTCTGGTTCAGGCAAGACGCTGACTGCTTTAGCGCCACTGCGTCTTGAGCCTGAGGGTGCAAAAACATCCGGACGAATTTTGTGGAATGACAAGAGTGCAGGTACAAGTAATTCTTCAGTAAATTTATTGGATTTACCAATACAAGCTATTCGTGAGATTCGGGGTCGTGAGATTGCAATGGTGTTTCAGGAGCCGATGACTGCACTCAATCCTTTGTTTACTATCGGCAATCAGATTGTGGAGGCGGTACAGATTTATGAGCCATTAATTTCTAAGGCCGACGGAATGTCTGCTGCAATTGAGTTGCTCAAAAAAACCGGTATTCCTGAGCCAGAGAAGCGCTTCCACTCTTATCCTCACCAATTGTCTGGTGGACAGCGTCAACGCGCCATGATTGCAATGGCATTGGCGTGTAAGCCAAGATTACTTATTGCAGATGAGCCTACTACTGCTTTGGACGTTAGCTTGCGTTTACAGATTTTAGATTTACTTAAAGAGCTGCAAGAAGAGTCTAAAGATCATGGCGGTATGGCAATCCTGTTGATTACACATGATCTCAACTTGGTTAAGCATTTTGCTCAGCGCGTTGCTGTTCTCAATCAGGGCAACCTGATGGAGGTGGGGACTACAAAGCAAGTCTTTGAGCATCCAGATAACGCGTATACAAAAGCCTTAGTCAACAGTGTGCCGGTGCGCGATTTAGCGCCAGTAATTCCTTTGGCGCCCGTCTTATTGAAGACGGAGAACTTATCTGTCTCTTATCCAGGCACAGAGTCAACCTCTTGGTTTAAAAAATCTCCACGTCATCAGGTCTTGCGTAAGCTTGGCTTTGAGCTAAAGCAAGGACAGACTATCGGAGTGATTGGCGAGTCTGGTTCAGGTAAGACTACTTTAGGTATGGCGGTTTTAGGTTTATTGGGTGATTCTGCAGCTGAGATCACGGGCGCAGTGGATGTGCTGGGTAAGGATTGGCAAAAGTTAAAGCCCTTAGAGCGCCGAGCCATGCGCTCTAGTTTGCAGGTGATTTTTCAAGATCCATTTGGCTCACTTTCTCCGCGTATGAATGTGATGCAAATTGTTTCAGAGGGTTTGGATGTGCACTTTCCGAATTTGTCTGCGGCGGAGCGTGAGTCTCGCGTCCTGGATATTTTGCGAGAGGTGGGAATTGATCGTTCCGCCCTCACGCGTTATCCCCATGAATTTTCTGGTGGTCAGAGGCAGCGCATTGCAATCGCTCGTGCTTTGATTCTGAAGCCGCAGATCTTGGTATTGGATGAGCCAACTTCGGCATTGGATGTATCGATTCAAAAACAGGTGCTCGCTTTGCTAACTGAGCTCCAGAAAAAATACAACTTGGCTTATTTGATAATTAGCCATGATTTGGCGGTTATTCGGGCAATGTCACATGAGGTGATGGTGCTCAAAGGGGGAAGAGTTGTGGAGTTTGGTGATACCGAGACCCTCATTAAGCACCCTCGTCAGACTTATACCAAAGAGCTTTTTGCAGCCGCTGAACTGAGCTAAATAGGCCCTGCAAGGCGCTAAAGTGGTGCATTTACGCCCCATAATGGTAAATATGCCATTAAAAACAAAGAGTTATCCCAAGGTTTAGCACTTGGTGAAATAGATCTTCTTTGTTAGAATCGCCCGGTGTCACTTAAAAAAGACCTCTTGCCAACGCTGATTAAGCTGTTGCCGATCGCTGCGTTGATTGCAATCACATTGGCTGCCAATCCTGCACGAGCTGCGGATGCTGTTGCTGATGCCGCAAAAGACCTGCCTGCAGAAGTTGCTAAAGAGACTCCCAAAGAAACCATGTTTCAGGCGGGTAAGTCTTACTTTGCTCGTGTGTCAGATCGTTTGGCAGATTCCGTTACCGGCAAATCAGATGAATTAATTAATCGCGCTATGGAAGTGATTGGCGTACGTTATCGCTGGGATGCAGAGTTACCCCAATCTGGTTTGGACGGTAGTAGTTTTGTTGGCTATGTTTTTAAAGATAAGCTGGGTTTTTTATTGCCACGCAAATCTACTCAAATGAGCCGAGTGGGCAAACCGATTACTCGTGAAGAATTGCAACCTGGTGATTTAGTGTTCTTCAACACCATGCGTTTAACTTTCTCTCATGTCGGCATTTATGTTGGCGACAATAAATTCATTCACTCCCCATCTAAAGGTACCAGCGTCCGTGTAGACGACCTTGGTAGCCTCTACTGGGATAAGCGCTTTGATGGTGCTCGCCGCCTCGACGGCAGTGACAACTTGGGTGATGCAGAGCGTCAAGAGTTGTTGAATGAAGTGAATAAGCTCAAGCGCAAGTCTCGCAGTCTCTAGCCCTTTAGGCGCTCTTTAATTAACGCCATTTGCTCCTGTGCCGCAACCTCCCCAGCAAGGATGGCGGCATTTCTAGATTTGAAGTCACCGCTACTCATTTGCTTGAGGTGAGGTGTAATCACAATATCCGCGCTCTTCAATTCATATTGATTGATGCTTCGCTGCATGATGGAGATGGTTTGTTGCATAACGCCAAAGGTTCCGCTGGCATCTTGATGAACGGGTTCTGATGAGATGTTGACCGCGATGATGATGGTTGCGCCCATTTGCCTTGCATAGCTGACAGGTACGGGAGCAACTAGGCCGCCGTCAACATACTCTTTGCCGCTGATGACTGCTGGCTGGAATACGCCTGGAACACTGCAGGAGGCTCTAACCGCTAAACCTGTATTGCCAGAGCGAAACAAAATACCTTTGCCTGATTGCAGTTCAGTCGCCACAATTCCTAGGGGTATGCGCATTTGCTCGATAGACTTATTTTGTACTTCACGATTCACCATGTTCTGAAGTGCATCCCCTTTAATCAGACCTCCAAATCTTCCCGCAAAAGGCAGGCCCCAGTCGGCAATGGTTGCCTCGTCAAGAGTTAAGGCGAGTCGATTGAGATCATTTCCGGTGGCGCCAGAGGCAAGTAGTGCCGCAATCACGCTTCCGGCACTGCTGCCGACCACGATATCGGGGCGAATACCTTGCGCCTCCAGTGCCTTAATAACGCCCACATGAGCAAAACCTCGGGCGGCACCCGCCCCCAAGACAAGGCCAATAACAGGCTTGCGACTACTTATTAGACTGCACCCGGTCAGGCTTGAACTCCCAATGAGAGCCCCTAAACCTAGGCCTAAGCCCAGAAAACGACGTCTTGTGTCGGCCTCGGGGGGTAAAAGAGGGGGTAGGGCTGTAATTTCGTGCATATAGCTATTGTATTGAGCCTCCCTTATAATAGTGACAGGTGAGCGAAAAAGACTTCGTTTCAGCGCGGGTAGTTCTCCCATATGAATTTTTGGAGATCAATTGCCCGTTGTAGCTTCACAGCGCCACCAAAACACTACCAACCCATTACTGAAATACATTTTTTATAGTCTCATCAGGTCCTTACCTGATAGCCCGAATTTTATGGATGATCACAATAAACGCGTAATTGAAACAGCCCTCTTGTGCGCGCAAGAACCACTCACAGTTGCTGATCTGACGCGCTTATTTGTCGAAGATATTGCTGCTGGCGAAGTTGATGGCGCCCTTTTAGAGCTTCAAAAGGCTTGGGAAGACAAAGGCATGGAGTTGGTTCACATTGCAACAGGCTGGCGCTTTCAGAGCCGCTTAGTGATGCGTGAATATCTTGATCGCTTGACTCCAGAAAAGCCGCCAAAGTATTCTCGCGCGGTGATGGAGACCTTAGCAATTATTGCCTACCGTCAGCCGGTTACACGTGGCGAGATCGAAGAGATTCGTGGCGTTGCAGTCAGCAGTAATGTGATGAAGCAGCTTGAGGACCGGGGTTGGGTTGAGGTGATTGGTCATAAAGAGACCATCGGTCGCCCAGGCTTATATGCCACCACCAAACAATTTTTAGATGACTTGAGTCTTACTAATCTACAAAGCTTGCCAATGCTAGAAGATGCTGCACCGATGGCCGCAGCTGCGCAATTAGGTCAGGCGGTAATGGAGTTTGACCCTACTGCTACCGTAGAGACAGTCATCGAGTTGGATGAACACGGTCAGCCCATCATTCAGCTAACAGATGATGCATTGGTAAACGAAGAATCCATTAATGAAGATGCAAGTGAAGTAGTAGAAGAAGTTACTCCAGAGTCTGAAGACAAATCAGACGAACAAAAATAATTATTAATGACAAGTCATAACGAAAACGATTCATCTCCGATTAAACCTACATCGGATAACTCTCCTGGTTCTGAGTCTGCACCCAATCATTCAGAGGGTGCAAAAGGCGAGGGGCGCGAAGGCGGCCCACGTCGTCCACGCCGTCAGGGTGCAGGCGCAGGCAAGCCATTTAATAAGAAACGTCCATTTAACAAGGATCGTCCTCGTCGCGAGGGCGAGGGTGCTAACCCACCAGCTGCCAAGCTTGCACCGAATGCAGCAGAGAGTGAAGCCTTATTTGCTTCAGTGGTCTCTGGAGAATTTGATGCTGCATTAGATGCGCCTGAAGTGCTTGAAGTTAAAAATCCGGATGGTGTGAATGAGAATGAGATTTCTCATCAAACTGGTGCGGAGCGTCGCGCACAACGTGTTCGTCATGACGAAGATGCTGATACACCTAGCGATGATGAGATGAGTAGCTTGCAATTTGCCAACATCGATGATTTACCGCTCAGCTTGCGTGATGAAGTATGGTCAGACTTAGATGGTTTAGATGACGAAGCTGACGACGAAGATACTGTCAAGTTGCACAAGGTATTGGCTGATGTCGGTATGGGTTCACGTCGCGATATGGAAGACTTGATTATTCAAGGGCGCGTATCCGTGAATGGACTACCAGCCCATATCGGTCAGCGTATTGGGCCTACTGATCAAGTTCGCATTAATGGTAAGCCGGTGCATCGCAAGATTCAGACTAAGCCACCACGCGTGATCATGTATCACAAGCCTTCCGGCGAAATCGTGAGTCAGTCCGATCCAGAGGGTCGTCCAACTGTATTTGATCGTTTGCCAAAGCCGCGTCAAGGACGTTGGATTGCGGTAGGGCGTCTGGACTTTAATACCGAAGGTTTATTGCTATTTACGACCTCAGGTGAGCTGGCTAATCGCTTAATGCATCCCCGTTACGGTGTTGAGCGCGAATACGCTGTCCGTATTTTGGGCGATCTGAGTCAAGAAAACACGGCTCAATTAAAGAGCGGCATTACCTTAGATGACGGCCAAGCCAAATTCTTACGGCTTTCTATGGGTGGCGGAGAAGGTGCGAACCGCTGGTACCACGTTGCTTTGACAGAAGGTCGTAACCGTGAGGTGCGCCGCATGTTTGAAGCAGTTGGGCATGTCGTCTCTCGCTTGATCCGTACGCGTTACGGCATTTTCTTATTACCTCCACGTTTGAGACGGGGCAAATGGGAAGAGATTGAGGCCGGCGGTATCTATAACTTAATGAAGTTTGCGGGCTTAAAAATGCCTCAACCCCAAGATAAAGGTCGCGGCCCAAGTTCTGGAACTCATGGAAGAGACCGTAATCCTGCTTCCAGCGGGGATTTTCAGCCGGATCCAATGCAAACCTCGGTTTCTTATTGGGGTTCGCGAGATGCATTAACCCAGGCTAGTGGTCATGGTGCTCTTACGCATCAAAGTCGGGGTGGCAAACCTGGCGGTGGTGGTTCGAGCGAGGGCCGTGGTCCTTTCCGTGGTCGTACCCAGGGTGGGCGTCCAGGCGCAGGTGGTCAGGGCGGTCAAGGTGCTGGCCAAGGTGGCCAGGGTCAGAACCGGAATAAAGGCAAGAAAGTTCATCATGGACAGTCTGCTTTTGTAACGGCAAGCCCCCAAAGCCCAGGTAATGGCCCTAAACGCGGAGCACCAAAAGGGCGTAAACCCTTCAATAAAGGCCCTAGAAAACCGCGAAATCCAAGCGAAAGCTTCTGATTTTGATGAGTTTTCCTCTAAATCAGCTATAATTTTGGTCTTACGGCAGTTTGCTGCTGTTTTAAGTGGTTACCGACTGATGTTGCGATCAACGTAAGTCGGCCTGTTCTGAATTTCGAGAATATGGGCTTTGAAGCCCATTTTTTTTTGCCGTTTTTGGATTGAAGGGTATTCGTGAAGGATCAGCGGATTATTTCTGCAGAAGTAGAAAACCTAGGGTACACGCTAGTCGACATCGAGCGTGAAGCCGGAGGTTTGCTGCGTGTCACGATTGAAAACCCAGATTACGAGCGCTTGATTAATGTCCAGGATTGCGAAAAGGTAAGTCATCAACTGAGCTACACCCTGCCAGTGGAAAACATTCCCTTTGAGCGTCTAGAGATCTCTTCTCCTGGCCTAGATCGCCCTGTGAAGTCAGCGGCTGATTACGAGCGCTTCTCCGGAATGGAAGTGGATTTGAAGTTGCGTGTCGCCGCTAGCGATCGCAAGAAGTTTCGTGGTGTGTTGCAAGGTTTGCTGAGTGGTGAATTGGATTCACCTGATGCGAAATTTGGTTTGTTGTTTGAAGGCGCCGATGGCGCTGAGTCTCAATTGGAGTTTTCTTTAGCCGAGGTCGATAAGACTCGGTTGGTCCCTGTTATTGATTTCAAAGGAAGAAAGTCATGAGCCGAGAAGTTCTCATGTTGGCAGACGCCTTAGCGCGTGAAAAGAACGTAGATCAAGCAATTGTGTTTGAGGCGCTAGAGATGGCGTTAGCATCAGCTACCAAGAAACGTTATCCGACAGAAGATGTGGATATTCGTGTAGCGATTGATCGCGAGTCTGGTGAATACGAAACCTTCCGTCGTTGGTTGGTTGTTCCTGATGAAGCTGGTCTCCAAGAGCCAGATAAAGAAATTCTGCATTTTGAAGCGCTTGAGCAATTTCCGGATATGGAAGTTGGCGAACACATCGAAGAGCAAATTGAATCTTTAGCCTTTGGTCGTATTGGCGCACAAGCTGCCAAGCAAGTGATCTTGCAACGCATTCGTGATGCTGAGCGTGAGCAGATTCTGAACGACTACCTTGAGCGTGGCGAAAAAGTCATGACCGGTACCGTGAAGCGTGCTGACAAAAATGGTTTGATTATTGAGTCTGGTCGCGTTGAAGCCCTGCTGCGTCGCGATCAAATGATTCCTAAAGAGAACCTCCGTTCTGGTGATCGTGTTCGTGCTTACATCTTGAAAGTAGATCGTGAAGCCCGTGGCCCACAGATTGAGCTCTCACGTACTTGCCCAGATTTCTTGATCAAGTTATTCGAGAACGAAGTTCCAGAAATGGAGCAAGGTTTATTAGAGATTAAGGGTGCAGCACGCGATCCTGGTATCCGCGCAAAAATTGCTGTGATTACTTACGACAAGCGTATTGACCCAATCGGTACTTGCGTTGGCGTTCGTGGCACACGAGTTACTGCAGTTCGTAATGAAGTGGCTGGCGAGGCGGTAGATATTGTGTTGTGGTCTGAAGATCCGGCGCAGTTTGTGATTGGTGCCTTAGCTCCAGCACAAGTATCTTCTATCGTGGTTGACGAAGAGCGTCACGCCATGGATGTGGTGGTTGATGAAGAGAACCTGGCAATTGCGATTGGCCGTAGTGGACAGAACGTTCGCTTGGCTAGTGAATTGACTGGTTGGCAGATCAACATCATGACTCCAGAAGAGTCTGCTGAGAAAACTGAAAAAGAAGCTGCTTCTGTACGTCAATTATTCATGGATAAATTGGACGTTGACCAAGAAGTGGCTGACATCTTGATCGAAGAAGGTTTCAACACATTGGAAGAAGTTGCTTATGTACCTCTTTCTGAAATGTTAGAAATCGATTCTTTTGACGAAGACACCGTAAACGAGTTGCGTACTCGTGCACGTGATTCTCTCTTGACCATGGAATTGGCCAAAGAAGAACGTGTTGGCGAAGTCTCACAAGATTTACGTTCCCTTGAGGGAATGACGACTGAATTGGTTGCAAAGCTTGCTGACAATCAAGTTCATACCCGTGACGACTTAGCTGAACTGGCTGTTGATGAGCTAGTTGAGGCGACACAAATTGACGAAGAAACCGCGAAAACGCTCATCATGAAAGCGCGCGAACATTGGTTTACTTCATGAGAGGAAGTAGTGCATGGCAACAACAGTAAAAGTACTCGCTAAAGAATTAAAACGTACCGCGCCAGACCTGCTGGAGCAATTGAAGGCGGCCGGTATTGAAAAAGGTTCTGAGGACGACAGCATTACCGAAAAGGATAAGACTGTCCTGCTTGAGCATTTGCAAAAAGAGCATGGCAGTGCAGATACAGGTAGTCGTAAAAAGATTACTTTAATCAAGCGCGAAAACTCCGAGATTCGTCAGGCAGACTCTGCTGGGCGTACTCGCACCGTTCAGGTTGAAGTTCGTAAAAAACGCGTGCTAGTTAAAGCGGGAGATAAAGCTCCTGAAGAGACTCCAGCTCCAGCGGCTAAGGAAGTTGCTCCTGCAAAATCTGCCAAGCCAATCCTTTCTGCTGAAGAGTTAGAAAAACGCGCGGCTGAAGCCACTCGTCAAGCTGAGTTATTAGCTCGTCAAGAAGCTGAAATGAAGGCGGCCGAAGAAGCTCGTCAAAAAGAGGCTGATGCTGCCGCGGCTGCAAGTGCAACTGAGTCAGTAGACGGAAAATCTGCTAAGTCAGATGGAGATGCTGCAACAGTTAAAGCTGCTGAAAAGAAAGCGAAGGCTGACAAGGCTGCTAAAGATATCGCTGATGCCAACAAGGCACAGTTAGCGGATATTACAAAACGTCGTGCCGCTGCTGAAGCTGAGGCTTTAGCAATTCGCGACATGATGAGCACACCTGCACGTGTTCTCAAGGCACCAAGTGAAATTGCTGCTGAAGAAGCCAAAAAAGGCACCCTACATAAGCCTGCCAAGGTTGAAGGTGCTGACGATAAGAAAAAAGCAGTTGCTAAGGTTGGTGGAAAGACTATTAAGTCTGCAGAGACTTCGTCTACTTGGCAAGAAGAGGGCGCCAAGAAACCGGGTGGTCTCAAGACTCGTGGCGATAGCTCTGGTGGTGTAGGTGGTTGGCGCTCAGGTGGTGGCAGAAGAAAGCAACGTCAAATTGCTGAAGCCAATACCGATACCAATTTCCAGGTACCTACTGAAGCGATTGTGCGTGATGTCAATGTTCCAGAAACCATTACTGTTGCTGAGTTAGCTCATGCCATGGCTGTGAAGAGTGCAGAAGTAATTAAGCTCTTGATGGGTATGGGTCAGATGGTCACGATCAACCAGATCTTGGATCAAGATACGGCAATGATCATCGTCGAGGAAATGGGCCACACAGCTCATGCTGCTAAGTTAGACGATCCTGATTTGGATTTAGGTATTGCTGGTCACGATGCAGAATTGTTACCGCGTCCACCAGTAGTCACGGTGATGGGTCACGTTGACCACGGTAAAACATCCTTGCTCGATAAGATTCGTGCGGCTAAGGTTGCTACTGGCGAAGCGGGTGGTATTACTCAGCACATTGGTGCCTATCACGTCGAAACTCCACGCGGCATGATTACCTTCCTTGATACTCCGGGTCACGAAGCCTTTACGGCTATGCGTGCTCGCGGTGCAAAAGCAACGGATATCGTGATCTTGGTAGTTGCTGCGGATGATGGCGTGATGCCACAAACCAGAGAAGCGATTCACCATGCTCAAGCAGCAGGTGTTCCAATTGTTGTGGCAATCAATAAGATTGATAAACCTGAGGCTAATTTAGAGCGTGTCAAAACTGAATTGGTGGCCGAGCAAGTAGTTCCCGAAGAATATGGTGGCGATGTGCCATTTATTGGCGTTTCTGCCAAGACTGGTGACGGTATCGATGCATTACTCGAGAACGTACTCTTGCAGGCAGAGGTTTTGGAACTCAAAGCAGCTAAAGAAGCTCCTGCACAAGGCCTTGTGATTGAGGCGCGTTTAGATAAAGGGCGTGGTCCAGTTGCTACTGTTCTTGTTCAGTCTGGAACACTGAAGCGTGGCGATATGTTGCTAGCCGGCTCAACTTACGGTCGTGTTCGTGCGATGTTGGATGAGAACGGTAAGCCATGTAATGAGGCTGGCCCATCTATCCCTGTAGAGATTCAAGGTTTATCCGAAGTCCCTGCAGCTGGTGAATCAGTGCAAGTAGTTCCTGACGAGCGTAAAGCACGTGAGATCGCACTCTTCCGTCAAGGTAAGTTCCGTGATGTGAAGTTGGCGAAACAGCAAGCATTCAAACTCGAAACCATGATGGAAAACATGGAAGAGGGTGCGATCGAAGCGAAGTTGTTACCACTGATTATTAAGGCGGACGTACAAGGCTCTCAAGAGGCATTGTCACAGTCATTGCAAAAGCTCTCTACTGCAGAGGTGAAGGTTCAAATCGTTCATGCAGCAGTGGGTGGCATTACTGAGACTGACGTGAACTTAGCGGTTGCTTCTAAGGCAGTGATTATTGGCTTTAACTCTCGTGCGGATGGTGCAGCGCGTAAGTTAGCTGAGAATAATGGTGTGGATATTCGTTATCACAACATTATTTATGACGCTGTTGATGAAGTGAAAGCGGCCTTAAGCGGTATGTTGACACCAGATAAGAAAGAAGAAATCACCGGTATGGTTGAGATTCGTCAAGTCTTCTTGGTATCTAAAGTTGGTGCGATTGCGGGTTGCTTGGTATTAGATGGTGTTGTCAAGCGTAACTCTAGCGTTCGCCTCTTGCGTGAAAACGTCGTGATCTGGAGTGGCGAGTTAGATTCTCTCAAGCGCTTTAAAGATGATGCTAAAGAAGTTCGTGCCGGTGTTGAGTGTGGCTTGTCACTAAAGGGCTACAACGACATCAAAGAGGGCGATCAACTAGAAGCATTTGAAGTGACTGAAGTCGCTAGAACACTCTAAGAAATACTGAGTTCATGCATAAAACTAGCCCTCATCGTAACCAGCGTCTCGCCGATCAAATTCAGCGAGACCTGGCCGAGCTGATTCCTCGTGAATTGCGTAGCCCGAGCCTAGGTTTAATTACTTTACAAAGTATTGAACTCACGCCTGATTTGGCGCACGCAAAAGTCTTCTTTACTGTTTTAGGCGCTGAGCCTGAAGTGGCATTGAAGGCGCTTCAGGATAAAGCGGGTTATTTACACTCATTATTGTTTAAGCGTTTGCATATTCATACTGTGCCAACCCTGCATTTCCACTACGACAGTTCTGTTGAGCACGGCATTGAGATGTCTCGCTTGATTGATCAGGCGGTCGATAGTGATCGCAAAGACGAGAACGCGTAAATAGCTATGTCTGTACGTATCGACGGCGTTGTCTTGCTTGATAAGCCTGCTGGCATGAGCTCGCAAGGTGCGGTCACAGCCGTGAAGCGGGCATTCAATGCAGAAAAGGCTGGGCATACTGGAACATTAGATCCAATGGCTACAGGCTTACTCCCCATTTGTTTGGGTGAGGCAACTAAGTACTCTCAGGATTTATTGGAAGCAGATAAGACTTATATCGCTCAGGTGAAATTTGGTCAGCGTACCGATACTGGTGATGCTGAAGGACTCATTATTGAAGAGTTGCCGCTTCCAGTATTCGCCGATGAAGTTGCCCTGAAGCTGGCGCTAGAGTCGTTATTACCAGCATTTACAGGACCTATTAGTCAGGTTCCACCTATGTATTCTGCGCTCAAGCGTGATGGTAAACCTTTGTATGAATACGCTCGTGCTGGTGTTGAGTTGGAGCGTGCCCCACGAAATATTACGATTCATGCCATCCGTTGGACCAATATCAATTGGCCTGAAGCTACTTTAGAAGTGAGCTGCAGCAAAGGTACTTACATCCGTGTCATGGCAGAAGATATTGGCAAAGCATTAGGTTGTGGTGCGCATTTAGTTGGCTTACGCCGTACTGAAGTTGGACACTTGAATTTAGAGCAGTCTTTTACGATTGAATCTATTCAGAAAGGCTTGCAAGATAGTTCAAGTTATATCTTGCCAGTCGATGCGCTCTTACAAACCTTGCCGCACCTCACTGTAGATGAGCAGCAAGCAAAACGTTTAGAGATGGGTCAAAGAGTCCCGCTCAACTTACCTTCGATAGAGGCGCTAGTGCGTATTTATCGTGCAACTGCTGCTCCACACAATTTCATCGGCACTGGAGATTGGCGCTCTGGGGTATTGCATCCGAAGCGTTTGATTTCTTCAGCCCATTAATATTTTTGACTTATTAACTGATTAACCTTAATTAACCCGAATTTCATATTCTTAACTTTAGAAGCTTCACATGACTAAACGCGCACTCCGTAATATCGCCATCATCGCCCACGTTGACCACGGTAAAACTACATTGGTTGACCAACTCTTGCGCCAATCTGGCACATTCCGCTCAAACGAAAAAATGACCGAACGCGTCATGGACTCAAACGACTTGGAAAAAGAGCGTGGCATTACTATTTTGTCCAAGAACTGTGCGGTGGAATATGACGGCACACACATTAACATCGTGGACACACCAGGACACGCCGACTTCGGTGGTGAAGTAGAGCGTGTGCTCTCCATGGTTGACGGTGTTTTGCTCCTGGTTGATGCGGTTGAAGGCCCAATGCCACAAACTCGCTTTGTAACCAAGAAAGCTTTAGCTCTTGGATTGAAGCCGATTGTGGTGATTAACAAGGTTGACCGTCCAGGTGCACGTTGTGACTACGTAATTAACGCCACTTTTGAATTGTTTGATAAGTTAGGCGCTACAGAAGAGCAGCTCGACTTCCCAATCATTTATGCATCAGGCCTGAACGGCTATGCAGGAACCACGGAAGATGTCCGTGAAGGTGATATGCGTCCATTGTTTGACGCTGTTCTGAAATACGTCCCTGTGCGTGATAACGATCCAGATGGTCCTTTGCAGTTCCAGATTTCTTCAATCGACTACAACAGCTATGTCGGCAAGATTGGTGTTGGCCGCATTAGCCGTGGACGTGTGAAGTCAGGCATGGAAGTAGTCTGTATGAACGGTCCTGATGGCGTGCCATTTAAAGGCCGTATCAACCAAGTATTGAAATTTAAAGGTTTAGAGCGTGAAATCGTTGAAGAAGCATTTGCTGGCGATATTGCTTTAATCAACGGTATTGAAGAGTTAGCGATTGGTACAACGGTTTGTGCAGTTGATAAACCAGACCCATTGCCAATGCTCAAGATTGATGAGCCCACTTTAACCATGAACTTCATGGTGAACACTAGCCCATTAGCTGGTCGTGAAGGCAAGTTTGTGACTAGCCGCCAGATTCGTGAGCGTCTTGATCGTGAGTTGAAGGCCAATATGGCTTTGCGCGTAAAAGAAACTGATGATGACACCGTATTTGAAGTATCCGGTCGTGGCGAGTTGCATCTCACCATCTTGGTGGAGACTATGCGTCGTGAAGGCTATGAGATGGCAGTTTCCCGTCCTCGCGTTGTCTTCCACGAAGAGAATGGCGTCAAGATGGAGCCGTACGAGAACTTAACGGTTGATGTAGAAGATGCTACTCAAGGTTCCGTAATGGAAGATTTGGGTAAGCGTAAGGGCGAGTTACAAGATATGGTGAGTGACGGAAAAGGTCGTACCCGTCTTGAGTACCGCATTCCTGCGCGTGGTTTGATTGGTTTCCAAGGTGATTTCATGACTATGACTCGCGGTAACGGTTTGATGAGTCACACGTTTGATTCTTATGCTCCAGCTAAAGATGGCATCTTGGGCGAGCGTCATAATGGTGTATTGATCAGTCAAGATGATGGCGAGGCAGTTGCTTACGCTATTTGGAAGCTCCAAGATCGTGGTCGTATGTTTGTAAAACACGGTGATCCTGTTTACGAAGGTATGGTGATTGGTATTCATAGTCGCGATAATGACTTAGTTGTGAACCCGATCAAAGGTAAGCAATTAACTAACGTACGTTCTTCAGGTACTGACGAAGCAGTTCGTTTGGTGACACCAATCGATTTGACTTTGGAATACGCGGTTGAATTCATTAGTGATGATGAGTTAGTTGAAGTAACACCGAAAAGCGTTCGAATCCGTAAGCGTTATTTGAAAGAGCATGACCGTAAGAAGGCTTCCCGCGAGTAATTGCTCAAAGGTACTTTCAGAAGTCATCTAGTTGCTAAATAAGAGTCACCTTTTGGTGGCTCTTGTTTTTCCTGTTTAGCAATATTCTTAAAATCTTAGTAAGTTAATCATTTTATGCTGCCATCCATCGAACAACGCCTTGCCCAAGAGTTATCCGCTAAACCGGCTCAAGTAGCTGCTGCCATTGCCTTAATGGATGAGGGCGCAACAGTGCCCTTTATTGCACGTTATCGCAAAGAAGCAACTGGAGGTCTAGACGATACGCAGTTGCGTTTACTAGAAGATCGTCTCGGTTATTTGCGGGAGCTGGAAGAGCGTCGCAAGGCGATTGTTACTTCGATTGAAGAGCAGGGCAAGATGACGCCAGAGCTCCTTAAATCCATCATGTTGGCTGAGGATAAAACGCGCCTAGAAGATCTCTATCTCCCTTATAAGCTCAAGCGTCGTACCAAAGCACAAATCGCCCTAGAGGCTGGATTAGAGCCGCTAGCAAATGACTTATTGGCCAATCCCATGCTAGATCCTGAGGTGGAAGCAGTCAAATATCTCAAAGCAGCATTTACATCGGATCAGGGTGATAACCCCGGTGTGGTGGACACCAAGGCCGCTCTTGAAGGTGCACGTCAGATTTTGATGGAGCGCTTTGCTGAAGATGCTGGACTGGTGCAGTCACTTAGAACGTATTTGCAGGAGCATGGCGTGGTGGAATCTAAAGTCATTGCTGGCAAAGAACAAGAGGGTGAGAAATTTTCAGATTACTTCGATTACTCAGAACCTATCTCGGCAATTCCATCGCATCGTGCCTTGGCATTATTTCGAGGTCGTCGTGAGCAAATGCTCATGGTCAACTTGCGTCTAGACACCGAAGAAGAAAAGCCCAAATGGGATGCACCTCATAATCCTTGCGAGTCCCGTATAGCCAATCAGTTCAAGATCAAAAACGATGGTCGCCCTGCCGATCAGTGGCTCGCAGAGACCGTGCGCTGGACTTGGCGTATCAAGTGCTCCATGCACTTGGAGTCTGAGCTGATGAGTGCTTTGCGTGAACGCTCTGAAGTTGAGGCGATTAATGTCTTCGCACGCAATCTGAAGGCTTTACTGTTGGCCGCACCTGCAGGACCAAAGGTCACCATTGGTCTTGATCCCGGCATGAGAACCGGCGTCAAAGTTGCCGTAGTAGATGCGACCGGCAAAGTGGTAGATACCGAGGTCATTTATCCCCACCAACCCAAGAATGACTGGGATGGTTCACTGCATACTCTTGCTAAATTAGCCGAGAAGCATAAAGCTAGCTTAATCTCGATTGGCAACGGTACAGCCTCACGTGAGACTGATAAATTAGCGCAAGATTTAATCAAAGCTAAACCCGAACTTAAGCTAACAAAGATTGTGGTCTCCGAAGCAGGGGCATCGGTTTACTCGGCCTCTGAGTACGCCTCAAAAGAATTACCTGGAATGGATGTATCTCTACGTGGAGCGGTATCGATTGCCAGAAGGTTACAAGATCCACTGGCCGAGCTAGTCAAGATTGATCCAAAGTCCATTGGTGTGGGCCAATATCAGCACGATGTGATGCAAACCCAGTTAGCCAAGTCATTAGTGGCAGTGGTGGAGGATTGTGTTAATGCGGTAGGTGTTGATGTAAACACGGCATCAGCACCATTATTGTCAAGAGTCTCAGGCTTAAGTAGTGCGGTTGCTGAAGGTATCGTGACTTATCGAGATAGCAATGGTGCCTTTGAGACGCGGGCAGATTTACGTAGCGTGCCACGCTTAGGCGATAAGACTTTTGAGCAAGCGGCCGGTTTCTTGCGCATCATGAATGGCAAAGATCCTTTAGATGCTTCTGCTGTCCACCCAGAATCCTATCCTTTGGTAGAGAAGATTCTGAAAGATATCAAGAAGGGCGTTAAGGAAGTGATTGGCGATGCAGCAATACTCAAAGGACTCAATCCAGAAAAATATGCCGATGAGAAGTTTGGTCTTCCTACAGTCACTGACATTATTAAAGAATTAGAAAAGCCCGGTCGCGATCCACGTCCGGAGTTCACAACGGCAACATTTAAAGATGGCATCGAAAAGATCAGTGACCTCAAAGCAGACATGATCTTAGAAGGCGTTGTCACCAACGTGGCAGCTTTTGGAGCCTTTGTTGATATTGGTGTTCATCAAGATGGCCTCGTCCATATCTCCGCATTGGCCAACACCTTTGTAAAAGACCCGCATACGGTAGTTAAAGCGGGACAAGTTGTGAAGGTCAAAGTGATTGAGGTGGATGAAAAGCGTAAGCGGATTGCATTAACAATGCGACTTTCTGATGAAGCGCCTAAAGTTTTGGTGGGATCAAAACCTGAGCAAAGGGCAAATAGACCTGGTACACCGAGAGCCCCAGAGACTAGAAGACCGCAAGAAGATAGAAGATCTGCGCCTCCAATGAATAATGCAATGGCTGATGCTTTACGTAAATTAAAGGGGTAAATCTCTCCCTCTAGGGGTGTTTGAGCTGCCGAGAATAATGTAGTAACATTGCTACATTAACTATCCCTTGTGGAGGCTTCAATGATCACCACTTTATCCAGCCGAGAATTTAACCAAGACACCGGTAAGGCAAAAAAAGCCTCTGAAACGGGCCCAGTGATTATTACCGATCGTGGCAAGCCCGCACATGTATTGATGACTTTTTCAGACTACCAGCGAGTCCTAGGAAAAAGAAAAAACATGTGTGATCTTTTAGGGATGAAAGGTGCAGGTGTAATTCAATTTGAGCCTGCGAAAGTGCAGGGCCTAATCAAGTCAATTGGAGATTCTTGGTAATGTATTTATTAGATACCAATGTTGTGTCTGAGTTGAGGAAATCAGCTGATGGTCGAATCAATAAAGGCGTTCAGTCCTGGGCTGAAGCAATCTTTCCAGAATTAATGTTCATCTCTGCAATCACAATATTAGAATTAGAAATCGGTGTTTTACAAATTGAGCGCCGCGATAAAAAACAGGGAGTTGTACTCAGGCGCTGGCTAAATCAGAATGTCTTGCCGGCGTTCTCCGAGAGAGTCTTGCCAGTTGATCTGGCTGTTGCTCAACGCTGCGCCAGCCTTCATGTGCCGAATCCTAAATCGGAGCGAGATGCCATGATTGCAGCTTCAGCTATTGAGAGTCGAATGACTATCGTTACCAGGAACGTATCAGATTTCAGTCAATCAGGTGTTAAGGTTTTTGATCCTTGGATTTAGTGAGCTCTGATGAAGATTCATGACGCTCCCTATGAGGATTACCTTATAGTGCAGTTGATATGCTTACGAGTTTAAATAGTTAAAAAACAAATGACCCCTATTAAACAGATTCTTTTAGCTTTGCTGGCTCTATATGTATCAGCCTCTTTAGCTCAAACTGCACCAACAGTAGCTGCAGCGTCAGACCTCAAGTTTGCCCTGGAAGAAATTGCTGCTAACTATAAGGTCGACAAGGGACAAGAGGTCAGATTGGTATTTGGTTCATCTGGCGTACTCTGGCAGCAAGTCAAAAACGGTGCGCCTTTTAGTTTGCTGATGTCTGCAGATGAGGCGTATATAGATGACTTATATAAAAATGGCTTAACGGTCGACAAGGGAAACCTTTACGCTATCGGCAGAATAGCCCTCTTGCAGAAAAAGGGTCACCCAATCAAACTCAGTACGGATAAAGATGGTTTGATTAGAGCAATTACAGAAGCCAAAAAAATCGCCATTGCTAACCCAGAGCATGCACCTTACGGTAGGGCCGCAAAAGAATACCTCATCAGCATGGGAGCTTGGGACCAAGCTAAGCCTAAGTTGGTGTTTGGGGAGAATATTTCTCAAGCAACCATGTTTGCCTTAACAGGCTCCGCAGATTTTGCAATTTCCGCTTTATCTTTAGCGACATCACCCCAAGTGCAATCCCAATCTACATCTGTATTGATACCAGATCAATCACATAAGCCCCTAATACAAAAGATGGCTTTGATAAAAAATAGTGCATCGAGCGCTATAGATTTTTATCAATACTTACAAGAGCCTAAGTCTCGGCAAATCATGAGCAGGTATTGCTTTATCGCTCCCTAGTCATCTATTTGTAATATAGTTCGATTATTATCGAACTATGAAAAATACCGAAGCTATTCTGGCATTCATCGCTCTAGGGCAAGAATCACGCTTAAACGTCTATCGCCTTATAGTTCAAAAGGGTGATCAAGGTTTATTGCCCTCGCAAATCCATGAAATGTTGGGTATTCCTAATGCGACTCTCAGCTTTCATTTAAAAGAGCTCTATCAAGCGAATCTAATTACTGTTGAGCGTCAAAGCCGCAATCTGATCTACAGACCAAACCCAGGAATAGTGGAAGATCTCAGCCAATTCCTGCTGGCAAACTGCTGCGGTGGTATGCCATGCAAAATCACAAAAACTGCGAAAAAGGTAAAAGCCCAATGAAACAGTACAACATCCTTTTCTTGTGCACTCACAACTCTGCTCGATCAGTATTGGGTGAGGCTTTAGCATCCACTCATCCAAGTGGTAAGTTGATAGGGTATTCGGCGGGATCTACCCCGGGTACAAGTGTTAATCCTATTGCCGCTGACATTGCAGAAGAATTGGGCATGGACCGCACTCTTTTGAGATCGAAGAGCTGGGATGAGTTTGGTCGTGAGGACTCCCCAAAGATGGATTTTATTATTACAGTTTGCGATAACGCCGCTGGCGAGGTTTGCCCATTTTGGCCGGGTCAGCCTGCGACAGCCCATTGGGGTTTCCCTGATCCGTCGCAGGTACAAGGAACAGACTTGGAAAAGAAGGCAGCCTTTAATGAGGTGAAGAATGGCCTGAAAAGACGTTTAGATATTTTGGCTGCCATGCCACTAGAAAAACTCGACTCTATGAGTCTTAAAGAGATTCACACATCAATCTAAATGTAAGCATGAATAGCATAACTAAAAAACTCTCCTTTCTGGATCGCTATTTGACGGTCTGGATCTTTGCAGCAATGGCTCTAGGTATTGCCTTGGGACACTTTATTCCGGACATAGAAAGATTTATTAACTTCTTTCAGGTCGGCACAACTAATCTCCCCATTGCTATTGGTTTGATATTGATGATGTACCCACCTTTTGCTAAGGTGCGTTACGAAGACTTACCTGACGTTTTTAAAGATAAGCGTATTTTTCTGATTTCGCTATTGATGAATTGGATTATTGCGCCAACTTTAATGTTCTTCTTGGCAATTACTTTTGTTCCAGATCAGCCAGAGTACATGGCTGGCCTGATACTGATTGGTATTGCACCTTGTGTTGCGATGGTGATTATTTGGAATGATCTAGCCAAAGGCTCTACTGAATATGCTGCTGGCCTAGTTGCATTTAATGCCATTTTTCAGGTACTGTTTTTTGGTGTCTACGCTTATTTGTTTCTTACTGTCTTGCCCCCGTATTTCGGACTCGTTGGATCAAATGTCAGCATAGGCATGGGCCAGATTGCGCAGAGCGTATTTATCTATTTAGGCATTCCTTGTATTGCTGGAATATTAACTAGGGTAGTGATGCTCAAGTTCATGACTAAAGCGCATTATCACGAGCATGTCGTGCCTCGCATTGGCAAACTCACCTTGATCGCCTTGCTCTTTACCATCATCGTGATGTTTAGTCTTAAAGGCGGAGTTATCTTGACGCTCCCGATGGATGTTCTCACTATTGCCATTCCATTGCTCATCTTCTTTCTGATCATGTTCTTGCTGACATTCTTTGTCACTGGCAAGATGGGGATCGACTATAAGCGTTGCTGCACACTCTCATTTACAGCTTCGAGTAATAACTTTGAGTTGGCTATTGCGGTAGCGATTGCAGTATTTGGAATTCATTCTGGAGCAGCCTTTGCGGCAGTCATAGGCCCCCTAGTAGAAGTACCCATCATGATTGGCTTGGTGACTGTAGCTTTATGGTTTAAGGAGCGCTATTTCTCAAGAAGCCCTTAAGTTGTAGGCTTCGCAGATCTAATCCTGCAAGCTTTTATGCTCTGTAAGGCCTCACCAGATTCTCTAAACCAAAGGCATCATTCGCATGCCGGAGTTGGTCAATTGACTCCCTGAGCGCTTTTACTTCTTTGCATTTGAGTTTTTGAAGTTTCTTGCGGTCCATTCCGTAGGTATCCATTAGATAGCGAATGCGAGACAGACATATTTGCAGGCGAATAAGCCAGTAGATGGCAAATATTCCTGGCGCGAATAAGAGCAGCAAAATACTCATTTCAGAATTCATAAAAAAGACCGTCACATAGACGGCCTATTGAAGTTAATCTGGTGATTAAACTTAAATACTTACTTGATCAATAAGACGGCTTGCTTGGCCGTATTGCTTACTCTCTGCGCAACAGAGCCCATTAGAGTATCAACAATACCACTGCGACCTTTTGACCCCATCACGATCAAATCAAACTTTTCTTTATTAGCAAGTGTAATGATTTCATTAGCAATATTGCCGCGCTTAATGACCATGCTGTGTTTTACGCCAGCCGTATCTAATACCTTCTGGGCTCCCTTGAGCTCTTTCTCGCTCACTTCGCGCAGGTAGTCATCAATGACACTATTCGCCACAAATTGCTTGACGTGACCAAGGCCAATATCGTCATGAACACTAATTAATGTCACTGTGCACTTGCTGCGTAAATCTTTTGCTAACTTCACGGCATACTTAGCCGCATTGAGAGAAGATTTGGAGCCATCAACTGGTAATAGTATTTTCATTTTTTATCAATTCATATAGTGACTGTATGACTTCAATGTACTCTTTAAGTCACCATAAAGCTATGAATGATCACTAATACCCGACTAATCCATTTATCCATTGATCTAGTGCTTATTGAAGAAAAGCATCATAAAAAGTTTTGATGATGAGGATGCTTACTAAAATAAAGAAACCCTTGCGAATAAAGGAGTTGCCATGCTTGATCGCAATCCTGGTGCCAATTTGACCGCCCACCAGATTGGCGCTGGCCATCAGTAAACCGAGCTTCCAGTCAAAGTAACCTAGATAGAAAAAGACGCATAGCGCACCTAGATTGGATGCAATATTGAGAAACTTAGCAGGCGCTGCCGACCTCAAAAAATCAAATCCCAAAACACGGGTGTAAAAGAGTTTATAAAAGGCACCCGCTCCAGGCCCTAGGAGGCCATCATAAAAACCAATGATGCCGGCACCAGTTGAGGCGATTGCTTTTTGTTTATGGTGATCGTGTTTGGGCGCGTGCACTATACCAGCGCCAGATTTGATATTGAAGATTAGTAGTGCTAGTAATAAAAATGGCAGGGCGCCTCTGAGCCATTCTGTTGGTAAGCGAGTAACAAGGTAAGCCCCCGCAACCGAGGCAAAAAAGGCACAGGAGGAGGAGATGATGACCAAGCCCCAAGGGCTTTTATTAACTCGGCTGTACTGAATAGCTGAGCCAATCGTGCCAACGATAGAGCCAAACTTATTGACTGAGAGTAGGGTGGCTGGTGGAAAGCTTGGTAGGGCTGCAAACAGTGCTGGAACCTGAATCATTCCCCCGCCACCAATAATGGAGTCGACCAATCCTGCAAATAATGCGAAGGCGAACAATAAGCCAAGGTCGAATGCAGAGAGTTCAAGCATGTTGTCTATTCATTTTCTAGTTCTAATGGATGTTACTGCCCTATTTTAGAGGGTTTCTTTTTGGGCACACTTGGATTGTGTTCCCCAGCTTGGTGGGCGTGGATAATCGATTGCAAATGAAAGTCAATTCTGAAGGAGTCTCCTCATCTAGGGTGTATTTGCCTGCTGGGCAGAGCCATGCCTCTTTGCTGGATTTTTTCACAAGTAATTTCCCGCATATCGATAGAGCTGAATGGGACTCTCGTTTTGTAGAGGGTCTAATCATGACTCCGGAGGGAGTGGCACTTGCAGCTAGTGATGCTTACCTACCTAATACCCATTTACTGTATTTCAGGCGCTTGGCTAGGGAGCCAGAGATTCCTTTTAAGGAGCAAATCTTATTCCAAGATGAACATATTTTGGTTGCGGATAAGCCTCACTTTTTGCCAGTAACTCCAAGCGGACTGTATCTACATCAAACGCTACTCAATCGCTTAAAGAAAAAAACAGGCATTCAGGACTTAAGTCCTATTCATCGTATTGATCGCGATACCGCAGGCTTAGTCATTTTTTCAGTCCAACCTCAAGAGCGCGCGCAATACCAAAATCTGTTTAGAGACCGAGAGGTCAAGAAAGTATATGAAGCCATAGCGCCGTATTCAGAAGGGCTCTTCAAAAAACTACCAATCACTTATAAGAGCAATATAAAAGAGTCTGAACATTTCTTACAAATGGAAGAAGTGGATGGCATAGCAAATACAGATACCTACATTGAATTGATTGAAGTAAATGCACCTTGGGCTAAATATCGCTTAACTCCTGGTAGTGGTAAAAAGCACCAATTACGTTGCCACCTTAATGCCCTCGGGGTTCCAATACGCCATGATCAGATCTATCCAATCCTGACCCCTTATCAAGAGTATGATTTGGACTTTT
Organism: Polynucleobacter sp. AP-Elch-400A-B2; assembly: GCF_018688355.1. NCBI lineage: Bacteria > Pseudomonadati > Pseudomonadota > Betaproteobacteria > Burkholderiales > Burkholderiaceae > Polynucleobacter > Polynucleobacter sp. AP-Elch-400A-B2. Next base: position 713,078 of record NZ_CP061317.1, read on the forward strand.
CTAAACCCCTACAACTCTTAGCAAAAGAGATTCATTTCAAAGACCCGGTAACGGGACAAGAGAGATTCTTTGTGAGTCAAAGAGTATTAGCCTGAAATCTGTATGACTGTAAAGCCCGCTAAAAGATTAGCTGTAGCCCCGATGATGGAATGGACTGACCGTCATTGCCGTTCTTTTCATCGCACGCTGACTAAAAAGGCTATTCTGTATACCGAGATGGTGACTACTGGCGCCCTCATTCATGGGGATGTGCCGCGTCATTTGGATTATTCGCAAGATCAACACCCCGTCGTATTGCAGTTAGGTGGCTCAGAGCCTTCTGATTTAGCGAAGGCTGCAGAGCTAGCTCAGCAGTGGGGCTACGATGAGATTGATCTTAATTGTGGTTGTCCATCTGAGCGCGTGCAACGTGGTGCTTTTGGTGCTTGCTTGATGGCTGAACCGCATCTTGTTGCCGATTGCGTCAAAGCAATGAAGGCCGCTGTCGATATTCCGATTTCAGTAAAGCATCGTCTCGGTTTGGATTCGATGGATGCCGCTAACTCTGATAAAGATTATCAATTTGCCCTGAACTTCATATTGGCTGTAGCAGATGCGGGTGCCAGTCAGGTCACCATCCATGCTCGTAATGCAGTACTCAAAGGTTTATCCCCCAAAGAGAATCGTAGTAAACCGCCACTGCGTTATGAGGTCGCTGCAAAGCTGCGCCTTGATGCACAAAAACAATTCCCGAACCTGAAGGTATTACTCAACGGCGGACTAGAAAGCAATGAGCAAATCGCTGGCCATTGGGATGATTTTGATGGCTTTATGGTGGGTAGGGCGGCCTATCATTTTCCGGCGATGTTGCTAGGCTGGGATGACTTAATCAAGACTAATGGTGAGGCTGCTGGATATCTTTTTAGCGAAACAGAGTGGCATCGTATACAGATTGCATTAGTGAAACAAGTACAAGCTTGGTTTGATGAGTGCCAAGCCAAAGGCAAACCGTTTTATATCGGGGCTTTTACAAGGCATATTCTTGGATTAGCTCATGGCAGAGCTGGCTCCCGTTACTGGCGCCAGCGCCTTTCTGATCACCATGCTCTCGCTAAAGTTCAAAGCAAGGCTGCCATTTTGGACTTCTTTATCGATGCCAGTCTCACCCTAGGGGATTGGGCTGCCTTTGAGTTTGATGGGGCTTAAATCATGCACCTGAGCCATTTTTGACAGGGTTTTGGCTCAAAAGCTATAATCTTAGATCTTCAGTGGCGGACGTAGCTCAGTTGGTAGAGTCCCAGATTGTGATTCTGGTTGTCGCGGGTTCGAGCCCCGTCGTTCGCCCCACTTAGCCCAAGATCTTGAATTTCTAGATTCTTGTGAGCCCCTCACAAATGCACCCTGCGATTTCTCTTTGAAATAAGCCTACCGAGGACTATCCTTAATAATTATAAATTTTGGGTGGAATCCTTTGTACTTTTCGGTAAAAGTAAAATTTATTGTTTCACTGTTATTTTCCTTGGGTTGGATGGGATTTTCTTTTTGGTATTCCCAGCCCTGGTATTCAGATCTAAGCAATGAAATAGGTAGCGTACCCGCTTATTTCATGATTACCTTTATAGCCATCATTCCTGGCTTCATGAATGCCTTTGTGGCGATGGCTCTACTGCTAGATCGTCGCCCTAAACGGATTATTGATCAACATTACCCACCAGTAACAATATTAATTGCCGCCTATAACGAAGAGGCATCAATAGCTTCAACTTTATCGGGTATTTTTCTGCAGGACTATCCAGCAGATATCCGCATTATTGTTATAAATGATGGCTCCAGTGATAAGACTGTTGATTCCGTTAAGGAATTACAGTCAGCCCATCCCAATTTAGAGCTTATTGATTTGGGACATAACGGCGGCAAAGCGTCCGCTCTAAATCATGGCTTGGCAAAATGTACAACAGATATCATTATTTCAATCGATGCTGATAGCTATATATTGAAAGATGGCGTCCGCCACTTAGTTGGCCGATACCTCTCTGATCCAATCGATACCAAAGCAGTTGCTGGTGAAATTCTGATTCGCAATTCAAGAGAAAATTGGATCACTAAGGCGCAGGAGTGGGATTACTTTTTAGGCATTGCTACTATTAAGCGGATTCAGTCTTTATTTCAAGGCACTTTAGTTGCTCAAGGCGCCTTCTCTTTATATGATCGAAAGACGGTTGTGGAGCTGGGCGGATGGCCAGAGATGGTTGGCGAAGATATTGTGTTAACTTGGAGAATTCTGTCTGCAGGGCATAGGGTAGGTCATGCTGAGGATGCTTTGGCCTTTACAGACTGCCCCAACACCTTAAGTAAATTTATTCGTCAAAGAAGGCGTTGGTCTCGAGGATTGATAGAGGCCTTTAAAGATAATCCGATGATTCTTTTTAAGCCAAGACTATCCACACTTTATGTTTGGTGGAATACATTATTTCCACTAATGGATATTGCCTTTACCTTTGGCTTTATTCCTGGATTGGTTCTAGCTTGTTTTGGAATTTTTTGGATAGCAGGCCCCATGACACTATCGCTATTGCCGATGGCTTTTTTACTCAATTGGCAAATGTATTTAAAAGGCAAGGCAATGTTTAATGCCGAGCATTTAACAGTTCGGACCAATATATTAGGCTTCTTATCTTATGTTTTTGCCTATGGCTTAGTGCTTCAGCCTGCTTGTGTTTATGGATATTTTTCTGAGCTGTTTAATCTTCGTAAATCTTGGGGAACTAAATGAGAAAAATAGTGAATACCCTTCTCATGTGCCCATTGCTGTTCCTCCCTCTATACGCATACAGTGAAGAAGAGGCGCCATCTAAAATGGCGGTATCCGCTCCGAATGCATACATTGCTTCTGATAGCGAAGGCTTTTCAACCTATAAATACAATGCAGGATTTTTGCCAATCTATGAGCATGGCGAAAAATATACAGGCATTAGCTATCAACACAATTATTTCACCCAAGGTGGCTGGGATTCTTCAGCAGAGGTTTATACATTAATAAGCAAAGCCATTAACCCAAGAACAGGCTTGGGTTACAACGCCAATATTGGTTACAACCTTGAGAATGGCCACAAGCTAATTACCACTGATAGTAATTATGGATTTCGAGTAACGGACTCTACAAAAGCCGAAGTCATACTAAATCGCGATAGAGTGGAAACACAAAACTCCCTAAACAATGGAATCTATTACACCTTAGGTGCTGCTAGCATAGAGCAGCAAATTGTTGAAAGACTTACTGCAATTGCCATGGTGGGGAATATGTATTTTTCCG